>JAZLJP010000058.1:0-4213 GCA_045617985.1 Kiritimatiellia bacterium | reverse complement strand
GATATGGCGCATTCTTTGAACTTGGCGACGTTGAAGGGCTCTCCGAGTGTCGCTTTGTCGGAAATGATATTGATTCGGAAGCCGTAGAAAAAGCGCAAGGGATCTTTACCAATGTTGAATGGTCTGTGCGCAATGCCTTGAAGGATGTCTCGCGCAAGAACTTTAGCTTAGGCTCGACGGAGCGACTTGTCATTGTTGGGAATCCTCCATACAATGACGTAACGTCGCAAATCAACCAGAAGGTGAAGACGAAAGAATTTTCTATTGACGCTGACCTAAAAACTCGTGACCTTGGAATGTCATCCTTGTTGGCGTATGATAAGCTTAAGGCCGAGTATGTTGCCGTTTTACATCCGCTTTCTTATCTAGTCAAGAAAAGCAATTTTTCAGCAACACGTCAATTCTTTTCGAATTACGAATTGATTGAACACGTCATCTTTCCGAGTTGTGAATTCGCGGGGACGTCCAAAACGTCGGCATTCCCAGTGATTGTTGCAATGTATCATCGTAATGCCGGAAACGGGCTTTCCTATGATGAAGTTCAGGCTATGTGGTTTCGCACTGTCGATGGTGTCGAGTTCTCTCTTAGTGGGTTTGATTATGTGACCGATGAAATAGAAAAATACCCAGGTGGGCGGCGTTATGAACCCGAGATTCTGTTTTATACGATGCGTGACATCAATGCGTTAAGACGGAGCCGGACTTTTATCAAGGAGAGAATCGCCAATGCCGTCGATGTGGACCCTCGGAAGCTTGCTTACTATTGCTATGTCGATTGCTTCAAGAGATATGCCGATGTGCCGTATTATCTTGGAAACTTCAATGTTCCGTTCATTAGGTCGGAATTTGCTGCGGTGTCAAATGATGTGATGGTGGTCGCGAAATCTGCGCATCCTGAATTGTTCGGGAAGGTGAATCCCCCTGATTCAGAATGTGAGGAACGAATTAAGAATTACATTTTGCGTAGCTTAAAAGGAAAGGAGCAAAATAAATGCAGACAGAAGAAGCAAAAGTCATCAATGAAATAGCAGGTGTTTTCGTCAATTTGCCAATGACGAAACCGACGGGGAAGATTCGTATTAAACGGCGAAGTTTCTTTGCGGAATATGGCGAACCGGTTGCGCCCAGGCAGGTGGTCCTTTCCCAGTCAAATTATGTTGAATGGCAGATTGGCTATGACCTTCTAGCATCTCCGGAGAACGCCGACAAGACAACACTCAAGGATAAACTCTTCAGGAACTATAAGCAAGAGCGAAAGTATGCTTATGAGTTGAGCGAGATTGTCTATTATGCCCATCAGCATGGATTGATGAGCGACGATGAGATCCAGCAATGTTATGAGCACATCAAAGGCGTGGCTCCTGAATGTACATTTGAAGAAACCGCATCGATTTCTCGGACGAATCCAAAGGAAAAGACAATCAATGGAATGAACTTTTATGAGATGAGTGTGTCATATCCGCTGTTTGTCCACCGATTCGGTCAATATGAGATTTTCGCGGAAATCATGATTCGTGAGAAGCAAAAGGCGGTGGGGACGCAAGCCATGCTATATGTCTGTCTGCCGCTGACAGCATTGAAGTTTGTCGAGGATCCTATCGGGCGAACGCTCAACCAGAAGGAGTGTGCTGAATGGCGGATTGGGAAGGAGGAGGCGTCACTCGCCCTTGAACTGTTTAGAGTTTTTGGAATGCTGTCGGCAAAGCATCGTTATGATGTTATGGAGATCTTAAAGAAATTGTTTCCTGCTGTTTGTGTGTAGGACATTTGAAAACGCATAGTTTATTCAACCTCGGACAGGATGTCCTTGATGTCTCCAATAAGTGAACGGAATTCGGATGAGTACGTGCCAGCAGACAATATGCAATCATTATCGTAGGCATTGGCAATGCGTTCAAGCAGAGACAGGAGATAGAAGTCGTTCATAATGAATAATATTGTAGCACAGTTTGGGACTTTGATTGTTGCAGTAGCCACATCATCAGAGATTCCAATTGTGTGGGGCGTCGTCGGCTTCGCCGCCGCCACCCCACACAATTTAATCGTTTCCGACACAACGTAGCCCTCTCCACCCACTGTGTATGCAAACCTCCCCCTTACCCCCAGCCGACAGGGAGCACCGAAATCTCGGCATGGACACGGGATGCCGTTTCCCGAAGGTTGCTACGCCGCAGGACGATACCGCCGCATGCGCATCGCGCCGACTGCCTCCGCCGGAAACGGGCGAAGGCCGACGAAACGAAGCGCGGAGGCGAGCAACCTCGCCCAACCCGACTGGGTCATCTTGCGGCATCCATCTCCGATTCTGCGCAACATGCCGTGCGCAAACACCTGCCACAGCACATAGGCGATCTGCATGAGGATGTGATAGTTCCGTCCAGCCGTCTCGTCGTTGCAGAACGTATGCTCGAGACCGAAGCCGTCGTTCTTCTCGACCTTGAAGCCGTTTTCGATGTTCCAGCGACGCCGACCGCACGCCACTATCCCGAGCGCGGCATCTGAATCATTGACCTCGAAGCTCGTCACGAACGCGCCGTCGTAGCGCCCCTCGCGCAAGTCCCAGCAGAAGTACGTGACCACGCGGAAATCGACGCCCTCCCCGTATTCCAGATCGATCTCGAGCCCGTCGAGCCACGAGACGACGCCGCACGTCCGCCTCTCCCCGTCACCCGACCTGACCCAGTCGGACCTGCCGACGCGAAGCTTCGCCTCCTGAACCGCCGCGTAGACCTTCGGCATCACGCCTTCCTTGAACGTCAGCACGAACTGCCAGCCGTTCCTCCGGCAGATGTCCATGACGGGGCGGCAGGCGTAGAGCGCGTCGCCGACGACGCAGACCGTCAGGTGAGGGAATGCGTCCTTGAGCTTCTCCGCCAGCCGCACGAACGCCGAGCGCTCGCAGTCCTGCTTCTCCCGGGCGGAGTCATAGGCGTCAACCGCCTCGCTCATCACGGGGATGTTCCACCCCCAGGGCGTGACGATTCGCGCCTCGAGCGCATATCTGCGCTTCTCCTTGTCGGACAGGTCGGATCCGCGTTTGCGTTCGCAAAGCGTACCGTCCACGGCAACGCACAGGCAACCGCACAGCATCGCGTCACGGAACCACTTCCCGCGCACGAGATAGCGCACCAATCCGACAAGCGCGTTCTCGAGCTTCGCCGAATCAGCCATCCCCAGCCTGTTGCCGCAGGTCTGGGAACAGGCCGTGTGAAGCCTGCGGTCGCCGGGATCGTAAGGCTGTCCCGACAGGTCGAGGACGGACTGCGAGTACGCTTCCGTCTCCCGTTCGGCATCCATCGCGTTGCGGCTGCGCAGATGCTGAAGGAAACCGAGGATCACCGTCCAGACGACGGTGGGCGTGGAATAGACGCATTTCTCCTCGTACTTGGCGTCGACGAGACCTACGAGCAGCGGATTGAGGACATTCCTGAACGGCTCGAGGAATCCCCTCAGGGCCTTGAGGGCCTCTTCGTAGTCCGGCCCTTTCGCGGGCCTGCGCCCCCTGAACTCGAACTTCCGCTGCCCCCACGGGCCGTCTTCGATGGCGCAGGCTTCTCCAGGAGTCCAGGAAACTCCTGGCGCGAAAACTCGCTCAGCTCCTTCAGGAGCTCGCGCACCTGACGCCACCGTCCGGTCCAGTCCGCAACCTCCGCCGCCGCACGCTGCGGCACGTAGATCGTCTTCGTCTTGCCGTCCTCCTTGCGCGTCAGCTGGTATCGGACGGAAGTACCAAGGTTGACGGAGGACAGCGTCCCATCCATCACCGGTCCCTCCCCGAGAATCTTCTTCAACTCGCTTGCCACGCGCCTGTACGGCGCCCATTCTCTCTTTTTTAAGTTCATAGTAAGTATTATACTTACTTTCTGGGCGAAAGTCAAGCGCTTTCCGCAACTTTTTGAAGAAAAAGTTCGGGCCGCGCCAACCGACAGGTCAACGCGGCCCCATACAGAATAGGCCCAACCGGCCTAATCCTCAACGCGACTTATCTTCTATTTGGAATCTCTGCGCGCAAGATCATACCGACACCCTTTTCTCAAGGCGGTGTTTGTGCTATAATTCGCCACATGACCTATGCCGTTACCTCCGACATCCATGCCAATCTCGAGGCCCTGGAACGCGTGCTCGAGGACGCCTCGAGCGAAGGCGCGCAGAAGGTCGTCTGCCTCGGGGATGTCGTCGGCTACGGCCCCCTGCCGGCGGAAACGCTGAAACT
>JAZLJP010000057.1:0-21521 GCA_045617985.1 Kiritimatiellia bacterium | reverse complement strand
CGGCGTGCGCGGTGCGCACGCCCTACCTTCGCCATGCGGGATGAAAAATGTGTTGTACTGCGCCATCGGTTTTCTTCACCGGCCTATTCACGATCTCCCTATAACCCATTCACGATCTCCGCAGATATCGCCCGAGACGGTGTGCGGCGCTTCACTTTCCAGCGGCTTCGCGCGGCGGGCTTTCCACGAGATGGCGAAGCTCGCGCGGGGATTCCCGCACGGGGCCGTCGCTGAACTCGGGGATGTTGTAGGAAAGAAGGCGGCGGATATGCTCGGCGGGATCTTCAACGGGAATCTTGAACGGCTTCGAGAAGCGGCCGGTCGCGGGATCGAACGCGGCAAAATAGGGGCGCGTGTAGACGCCGTCATCGCGCCGCGAGGAGAACACCATCCAGTGGCCGTTCGATGCGAAGCAATGGTAGCTCTCGGAGGCGGGGCTGTTGATTTCGTTCAAGGCACGCGCCTCGTTCTTCTGGATGTCGAGAATCCAGAGGTCGGCCGAGCGGTGCCAGATGCTGAAAACGCCGTAGGGCCCCACCGTAAAGACGAGCCAGCGGCCGTCGTCGGGCGAGATGCGCGGGAAGGTAAAGGAACGCTTGGAAGTGAGCGCGTTCACGAGGATGCGCCGCGGGGAGAACGTGAGGGTCTTCTCGTCGAAGGTCCGCACGGAAAGGTCGTAGCAGACCTGGGCGTACTTTTCCTGCATCTGCTTCTCGCGCCCCGCCTTGTCGGGCGGGAGGTCCTTGAAGGGCGTACGGGCGGAGGAGGTGACGAGGAACTTGCCGTCGGGGCTCCAGGTGGGATAGCATTCGAAGAGCGTGGGGTCCTCGTCGATCATCGTCACCTTGCCGTCCTTGAGACTGTAGAGGAAGAGGTCGCTTCGGGAATCCATCACCTCGATCTTGTCCGGATTCGTGGAGTAGAAGATCTGGCTCGTATCGTTGCAGGAAAACGCGATGTAGTCGCCGCTCGGATGCCAGGCGGGATAGACGCCGAACTTGTAGTCGTTCGGCAACTTCGGCTGAATCTTCATGTTGCCGTATTTCGCGCTCACCACCTGCGTGCCCGCGAGAACCGCGCGCGTGTGGAAAAGGTACTGCCCGGGATCGCCGTTATTATAGGTATGGCAGTTCACGCATTGCGTACGGTTGCCCTGGATGTTGCGGTAGAGGGGCCGCTCCTTGAACGTCGTGAGATCGCGCTGGTAGATGCCCACTTCGTTGAAGCCCGTGTAGCCGGGCGGGATCAGGCGGTAGGTGAGATGCGTGGGAATCGGAAAGCGGGAGACGCGGTTCGTGAACGCGTAGAGCGTCGCCTCGCCGGCGGCAAGCGTGCCCGCGAGCGCCTCGCCCCGATGCTTTTCGAGGAACGCGCGCCAACGCCCGGGCGGGAAACGGAACGCAGGGCCCTTCGCCGTGAGCGTATCGCCATCCGGCGCGCGGAACGTCACCTGCGGCGTTCCGTTCGTCACCCCTTCCACGTCGAAGTTGAGCGGCGCGATGTTCGGCGGCACCTCGATGTTGAAATAGTCGGGCGACACCGTCACCTCCCCGGCGGCAGAGAGGGCAACGGCGCAAAGCGGCGCAAGGAGTGCGCGGCGCAGATTGTCACTTGATGAATTCATTGTAGAAGAAATAGGTTGAGGCCCAACGGGACAGGAAGAGGGACTGGTCCATTTGATTCGACGTCACACGCGCGACGTCCGTGCGATACGCCATCGCCTGCTGCTGCACGGCGGGCGAAATCGCCTCGAGCGGATACTTGCCGGAGACGAGAAGCGCCTGCTGAAGGGGAACCGGCACGGCCGCCGGGCCGCCGAAGAGAGCCTCCAGCAGATTCTGATTGAGCGCGAGCGTATCATGCTTCTTCTTGAGGAGCATGCACGCGAGGCAGAACTTCGCCGTATCGGCATCGCAGTTCTTCACGTTCACAAAATGGTTGTAGATGAGCTGCTCGGCATTCTGCTGGATGTCGAAGAACTCCACCTTGTTGTTCGCGAGCATCACGTTGACGACCCGCGCAAGGGCCGCGACGCGTTCGAGGCTCGGCGGCAGTTTCGGCTTCGGGGCATGGAGCGAAGCGAGGCGCGAACGGGCGATGTCGCGATAATAGGGGCAGCGGAGCAGCAACTTGTAGTTGCGCTCGGCAAGCGCGTTCTCCTCGAAGAGGAAGGCGATGTCGCCGAGGATCTGGAAATGGCGCGGCATCCAGTCCTTCGTCGCCATCGTCTCGTAGAGATAGCGGCGCGCGGGAAGGAGAAGCCCGTAGGCGAAGAGGAGCTCGTGGCCGTCCATCAACTCTTCCTGGGCGTCGGTCGACTCCTGCGAGCTCCAGAGCGGCTCGTCGAAAAGATGTTCGGGAAGGCGCCCAAGCCGCGAAAGCGCAAGGATGCGGTAGGCGCTTTCCATCCGCAGCGCATTGCCGTTACGGGGTTTCACGGCGAGAACATCTTCCCACCGCCCTTCCACGACGGCGTGTTCGCGTTCCATCTGGCTGCGCAGATCGGGTTTCGGCCGGCACTCCCACAGGCCCACGACGAGCAGGGCGGCAGCGCCCGCGAGCACCGCCGCCCGCCGACGCGGCGTGAGCGTGAGCGAGGAGCGGAAGCGCGCAGGCGTCCGTGCGGCGAGCGCGCGAGAACCCTTTGCGAGAAGACGGGCCAGCACGTCCGCCTCGCGCCGGTCGATCGCCGCGGCGATGAAGAAGCAGAGGAACGCGCCCGCGCTCCACGCGTTGAGCGCACAGAGGCGCAGCCGATCGAGAATCGCGCTGCTGCCAAGGTAGACGATCTCAAGGGAGACGTCATCGTAGTAGAACACCGAGAAGAGCGCCGGCACCACGACGAGCGGCCAACACCACACGCTCGCGGCCATCGCGCCCAGAATCGGATAAAAACCGAACCACGGGAAGAGGACGATCGCCGCGAGCGCCGCGCTCCACGGCGGAAGGCGCCGGGCGCCCGCATAGACGCCGAGCGCCACCCACAAGCCGAACGTGTTGCGGAAGCCGGCCGAGTAATCGTCCACAAGCCACATCGCCGTGCCCACGAGGAGCGGGGGAAAAACGGGAAGGAGCGCCGCCGGGAACGCGAGAAGCGGCCCGAGCCCCTGCCGCTCGCGCGCGAACACGCTCCTCCAAAGGAGAATCGTTCCCGCCGCCACGAGGCCGTGCAGGAGCCAGGCATACGACCCAAGCCCCGTCACCTGGCACCCGCGCGCCACCCAGTCGAGGACTCCGCCAGGCGCCACGCGCGTGGTGAGGAGCTCGCAGAGCCCCTCGTAGTCGGCATAGAACAACGTCTGCTGCGCGAGTTTCCACACGATCGGCGCATAAAGGAACGCCAACACGGCAACAACCGTTCCGGCGCCCAACGAGAGAATCAAGCTCTCGCCCCACTCTTTCTTGAAACTTTTCACGGTGGTTATTATAACGCATTTTCAAAACAAGAGCAATCCTTTCTTATCCGGAGTTTGCTCGTGGAAAATGTAAACAAGAAAGGACCACAGCTTGCGACTGCGGCCCTTCCTTTCTTTCGGAATCGAATTCCGAATCTTAGAACTCGAAGCCCTTGCGGATGTAGGGCTTGATGAATTCGTTCGCCTTGGGGCAGTCGAACTGCTGCGTCTTCGTGCACCAGTTGAGCTTGCCCGGCACGCGCTGGGCAACCGTACCAACGAGGATCGCTTCCATCATCGGGATGGAGTATTCGACGTCGGAGTAGCAGCGGCTCTTCGTCTCATCGAACTTCGCGCTCGTGCCGTTGATGGCCGTGAGGAATTCGATGTAGTGGCCGTCGGCCGAGAGCGACGCCGCGCCCATGCCGGCGCCCTGCGCGGTCATGCCGCCGGCGGCGGCGCCCGCGCAACGCGGAATCCAGGGCTTGACGACGTCCGTACGGCACGCTTCGTGCTGGCGCGTATCCTTCGCCACCTTCTCGCCGTTGAGCGCGATGTAGGACTCCTGACCGTAGTCGTTGCAGGAGCAGAGGATGCCCTTCGTACCAACGATGAGGCAGCCCGTCTCCGGCACCTTGCCCTTGAACTTGTCAAGCGCCGTGATCTGCGGCATCAGGTCCTTGCTCGGCTTCACCTGGCCATCATACCAGAAGAGCGTGACGGCAGGAAGCTTCACACCCTTGCGGATGCTGGACTCGCGCTCGGCGTAGGAGAGCTTCACGACCGACTTGAGCGGATAGGCGATGTTGTTCTTGGAGTCGATCATCGTGCACTCGGCGGCCGTGACCTTGCCGAGCTCGAGGCCGCGGAACGGCAGGTTCATCGTGTGGCAGGCCATGTCGCCGAAGGCGCCCGCGCCGAAGTCGAAAAACCCGCGCCAGGTGAACGGCGCATAGACGTGCTTGCCGAGCTTCCAGGGGTCGTACACGTCGGTGCCGGCCGGATACATGTCGAGGAACGGACGCTCCTTCGCCGTACCGAGCCAGATATCCCAATTGAAGCCCTGCGGAATCTTGTCGCCGATCGTGCGGCTCGAGACGTACTTCTCGACGTTGAGACCCTGCGGCCACACCGGGCGGTTCGTCCACACGTGGACTTCCTTCACGTCGCCGAGGATGCCGCTCTGGAGGAGTTCGACGCCGCGGCGGAAACCGTTGCCGCCCGAACCCTGGTTGCCCATCTGCGTGCACACGCCATTGGCCTTCGCCGTATCGTAGAAGTACTTCGCTTCCCAGAGGGTGCGCACGAGCGGCTTCTGCACGTACACGTGGATGCCCATCTTCATCGCGCGGATGGCGATCGGAGCGTGCATGTGGTCGGAGGTGGAAACCGTCATCGCTTCGATACCGAGCTTATCGGCGTCGTCAAGCATCTTGCGGTAGTCATGATAGAAAGGAACCTTGAGCGGATCCATGAAGTTCGCCGGGAGGCGGCCCTTCTTCTTGTCGTTCGCAATCGACGAGGCAGCCTTCTTCACCGTGTTCGCGTCCGCATCAAAGAACGCCACGACTTCGGCGAGGCCGCTCTTGACCATCGGCATCCAGTCGGAAAAGCCCTTGCCCATCACGCCCGCGACGGCGAGACGGATCTTGTGGCCGGCCAGACCCGCACGACGCGGACCCGCGCATCCCGCGAGCGCGACGCTAGCCGCCGCACCGCCGATGAACTCTCTTCTGTTCAGATTGAACTGCATCTCTTTCGTTCCTTTTTTTGGTAGTTGTGCGCAGAGCGCGAAATGATTGAAAGAATGATACCATTTTCCGCGCCAGAGCGCAATCGGTTTTTACAAGGATCCCTCAGGTGCCGAATCGCCGGGAACAAACGTTTGCCATTGACGCGAAAATGCAAAATAGCTATAATGTTCACATCGTTTGACAATGACCCAAATCGAATGGAGGAACCATGAAATACATTTTGGCCCTTGATGCCGGCACGACCTCGAATCGCGCCATCCTTTTCGACCATGACGGGCACATCGCCTCCGTGGCGCAACGCGAGTTCCGCCAGATCTATCCCCAGCCCGGTTGGGTGGAACACGACGCCGAGGAAATCTGGCGCGTGCAGCTCGCCGTCGCCCAGGAGGCGCTCGCGAAGATCGGCGCGACGGCGGCGGACATCGCCGCCATCGGCATCACGAACCAGCGCGAAACGACCGTCGTGTGGAATCGCGAAACCGGCAAGCCCGTCGCAAACGCCATCGTGTGGCAATGCCGCCGCACGGCCCCCTTCTGCGACGAGCTGAAGGCGAAGGGCCTTACGGAAACGATCCGCGCCAAGACGGGCCTCGTGCCCGACGCCTACTTCTCCGGCACGAAGATCCGCTGGATTCTCGAAAACGTGCCAGGCGCGCGGGCGGATGCCGAGGCCGGCCGCCTCGCCTTCGGCACGATCGATACCTGGCTCATCTGGAACCTCACCGGCGGCAAGGTGCATGTGACCGACTACTCGAACGCCTCCCGCACGATGCTCTTCAACATCAACACGCTCGCGTGGGACGACGAAATCCTCGCCGCGCTCGACATTCCCCGCTCGCTTCTCCCCGAAGTGCGCCCCTCAAGCGCCGTCTACGGCGAAACCGCCCCCGCCCTCTTCGGCGGCCCCCTCCCCATCGCCGGCGCGGGCGGCGACCAGCAATGCGCCCTCTTCGGCCAAACCTGCTTCAACCCCGGCGAGGCCAAAAACACCTACGGTACGGGCTGCTTCATGCTGATGAATACGGGCGACAAACCCGTCCAGTCGAAGAACGGCCTCCTCACCACCATCGCCTGGGGCGTGGGCGGACGCGTCGAGTACGCGCTCGAAGGCAGCGTGTTCGTGGCGGGCGCCGCCATCCAGTGGCTGCGCGATGAACTCGGCCTCATCGAAAAGTCGAGCGACTCCGAAGCGCTCGCCCTCAGCGTAAACGACACGAACGGCTGCGTGGTGGTGCCCGCCTTCACCGGCCTCGGCGCGCCCTATTGGGACCAATATGCGCGCGGTGCCATTCTCGGCCTCACCCGCGGCGTGAACCGCGCCCACCTCGTGCGCGCCACGCTTGAATCGCTCGCCTACCAGACGGCGGACGTTCTCGCCGCCATGGAAGCCGATTCGCGCGTGCGCCTTCGCGCCCTGCGCGTTGACGGCGGCGCCTCGGCAAACGCGTTTCTCATGGCCTTCCAGAGCGACACCCTCGGCGTTGCGGTGGAACGCCCCGCCTGCATCGAAACGACGGCCTTCGGCGCCGCCTCCTTCGCCGGCCTCGCCGTGGGCTTCTGGCAGTCGAAGGAGGAACTCGCCCTTCTCCGCAAGGTCGAGCGCACGTTCACCCCCGAAAAGGACGCCGCCTGGCGCGAGCAGACGCTGGCGAAATGGCACGAGGCCGTCGGGCGGGTCAAATGTAAAATGTAAAATGGAAAATGGAAAATGGAAAATGAGGAATGAGGAATAGGGAATGGGGAATAGGGAATGGGAGATGGGGAATAGGGAATGGGAGATGGAATGTTGAAAACGCAAAGCGGGAAATGGAGGATGGTCGAGTGGAAAAGAGCTTTTTAAAGAAGGCTTTTTTGAAGCGGCCGAACGACCTGCATAAGTACACGGCGGGGACGGTGGCGATTGTAGGCGGATCGGAGCACTTCGTCCACGCGCCCGTCATCGCCGGCCTCGGCGCCCGCGCGGCGGGCGCGGGGCTCGTGCAGCTTGTCGTGCCGGACGCCTCGCGCAGTGCCGCCGGCGCCCTCGTTCCCGAAGCGACCTTCATTCCCCAATCGCTCCCGTGCCCGCTCGCGAAGGCGGATGTCAGCGCTATCGGCATGGGCCTCGGCCTTGCGCCTTCTTCCAAGAAGCTCCTCTCCCATCTCCTGAGCGGCAAGCCCGGCCGCTTCGTTCTCGATGCCGATGCGCTCACGATTCTCGCGAGCTGGCCCGAGAAGAAACGCGCGGCCCTTCAAGGCGTCGCCGGGCAAACGCTTGTCTTGACGCCCCACGTGGGCGAAGCCGCGCGCCTCCTCGGCTGTACCTCGCACGACATTCTCGCCGGCCGCCCCGCCGCGCTCAAGCGCCTCGTCGCGCGCTACCATGCCGTCGTCGTTCTGAAAGGCCCCCACACGCTCGTCGGTGCGCCGGGCCGCGAGGCCTTCTACACCTGCCCCGCCGGCAACCCGTTCATGGCCCTTGGCGGCATGGGCGATCTGCTCACCGGCATCCTCGCCGCCCGCTGGGCGGCCCTCGTCCAACGCGGCACGGACGACCCGTTTCTCGCCGCCTGCGCGGCCGTATGGCTTCACGCCACCGCCTCCGACCGGCTCATCTCGGCCGATCCGCCGGGCGACCCCTCCATCGTCAACACGGCCCACGCCGTCGGTTCATTTCGCGTTCAATTGGAAAGGAGATAAACACCATGGTCAACTACGATTTGCTCATCCAGCACCTCAAACTCGTCGCCCCGCAGCGCTTCGGCGTTCTCTCACAGCAGAGCGCCCCCGCGGCCGACCGCCTCCACGCCGCCTTTCCGGATCGCCTCGCCGCCCTGTTCTCTCCCGAACACGGCTGGTACGGCTTTGCGGGGCCCGGCGAAAAAACGACGAACGACGTCCATCCCCTGTGGCAGATTCCGATCCATTCCCTCTACGGCGAAACGCGCCGCCCCACGCCCGCGATGTTCGAGGGCATCGAGCGCGTGGTCGTTGACCTCCAGGATCTCGGCGTCAGGTGCTACACCTATCTCGCGACGCTCAAGAACATGCTCGAGGCGGCCGCCGAAGCGAACGTCGCCGTGACGGTGCTCGATCGGCCGATTCCGCTCGGCGGCGTGGTGGATGGCCCGATGCGCGACATGGCCTTCGCGTCGTTCGTCGCCCCGCTCAACATCCCGCTCTGCCACGGCATGACGCCTGGTGAATGCGCGCGCTACATCGTCAAAGAAGAGCATTTGGATGTCGACCTCACGGTCATCAAGATGACGGGCTGGACGCACGCCGAACGCGCGCCGTGGCCGAACTTCATGCCCCCCTCCCCCGCGATTCGCAGCTGGGATTCCGCCGCGCTCTATCCCGCCACGGTCTTCACCGAGGCCTTCCCCGCCCTCGACTGCGACCGCGAGGGCCCTCTCGCCTTCCGCGTTCTCGGCGCGCCGGGCATCGATATGGCGCGCATCCGCGCGGAGGTTGCGGGCGTACTCCCTTCGTGCGGCCTTTCCGCCCGCACGATCAAGTATCGCCCTGCGGGCGGGCGCTACGCGAACGAAACGCTTGACGGCCTTCTCCTCTCGATCGAACAGCCCGATGCCGTCTACCCCGTCACCGCAGGCGCGATGCTCTTCGCGACGCTGTGGGAGCACCATGAGGACGTCCTCGCGCACGACGCGAATCCCACCTGGCTCGACAAGCTGATGGGCTCAAGCGAACTGCGCGCGTCCCTCCACGGCGCAGCGCTCAACGATCTCCTCCAACGTTGGATCGACGACCAGGAAACCTATCTTCCTCTGCGCGTCAATCTCTATTGAGGTCATCGGCCACCCGGGCCCGCCTCGACGGCGAGCGCCACGGGGCCGATGAGGCCGGAGGGTTCGAGCGGCGACTTGGCGGAATAGTGGCGCCAGCTTGCGAAGCTCGTACGGCCCGAGGGGCGCGGCTCATGGGCGGTAAGCCACTGGGGCCAGCGGCCCTTCTGCGGCCCGTCGTCCGGCAAGGCCGCATCGCCCACGAGCCGATTCGTCCAGAGGTTCGCAACCTCGATTTCGAGTTCGTTGCCCGCCGGCTTCAAAAGGCCCGTCACCTCCACGCGCCACGGCGCGGTCCACTGGATGCCGAGGTCGCGTCCGTTCAGGCGTACACGCGCCATGTTGCAGACGCGCCCGAGCGTGAGCCACAGGCGCTCCGGCGGTACGGCCGCGCAGTCGAACGTCGTTTTGTAGGTGGCGATGCCCGAGAAGAAACGCACCGCAGGATCCGGCGAGAGCGCCCAATCCGACAAATCGGCGAAGGTGCGCGTGAACGATTCCCCCACCGGCGGCACGAACGCGACCTGCCACGCCCCCGTCAATGTTTGGATCGCACTCGTGCAGGCGGGCGGAAGAGACGACGCCGCAACGGCCGGCGAAGCCGCCTTCGGGAACACGACGAACCAGGACTGGTTCGGCGCGAATGCGAGCGCCACGCTCGTACACGCCCCCTCCGCCGTCACCCCCGTGGCGGCATGGCGCCTGCCCGTAAGCGCATCCCAGATTTCGGGCGTGCGCCCCTTCACGCGGAACGTGCACCGCGCCTCCAGAGGGGCGGCCGACGAACTTGAAACGAAAAAGATTTCCGCCTCCGCCGTGGTGCGATGTGCATGCCGCACGCCTGGCGTCGAGCTCGTAAACGCGGGTGCAACGCCGGCCGCCGCGAGGCGCCGCGCCGTTTCTGGGTAGCTTTCGTAGAGGTTGTCCATCGCGCCGCGCGCGCGTACGAGCCGCCCCTTCCCCACGCGATGTTCGGCGGCCGCGCCCGCGCCCCAGATCTCGCGCACAAGCGCGCGCACTTCATCGTCGCACGCAGGATAGCGCACGAGGCTCGGCGACGCGACAGGCGGCTTGCCCGCCACCACCGTTGCCCCCGTTTCGAGAAGGCGCTTGATGGCCTGCAGGAGTTCAGGCGTCATCGTGGCATACTCGGGCAGCACGAGAACGCGATAGGTCGCGCCCGAGGGGAACACCACTGCGCCGTTCTTCACCGAGGCCTTGTAGATCAAACTCGGCGGGCATCCGTCGAATCCATAGCCCCGCCGATCGGGCAGATTGGAGGCCGGATTCACGAGAGTGCTCGCCGGCGCGCGGAAGACGTGCGGCGCCCCTTCGGGAATGAGATAGAGGATATCCGCCACCGTGCGTCCCTGCTGGAGGAGGTATTGGCAGCGCGAGAGATAGGTGTGGTAGCCGGCGGCCATCGGCCACCAGGTTTGGTTGCGGTCCCAATGGACCCCATAGGGCCCCATGGTCATGCCGGGTTTGAGCGATTCATCCAGGCACTGGTGCTGGAAGGTATGGAAGATGAAGCGGTTGATGCCGATGGCGAGCGCCCAGTCGGTTTGGTTCTTCATGCTCGCGGGATGCGGCTTCCAGGCGTCGTTGTGCGCGGTGAACGACTCGGCGGGAACGACGCTCTGGCCGATCACATGCGCGGCGCTCGCGGCCTCGATCGGCGCGAACGCGGTGTTGAAGCCGTACCCGTCGCACCAGAATTCGCCCATCGGCACATCGGCCGCCACGGCGAGTTCGAGATCCGCAACGGGGTTCATGTCGTAGGGTTCGCACGAGAGCTGCATCCCGTGCGCCCGGGCTTTGCGCTTCGTCGCGAGGATGTGGTTTTCCACGATCAATTCCTGGGAGAGCTGGCGCAAGTCCCAGAGAAAGCGTTCGCTCACGCGCTCGTCGTCCACGATGCGGCCCTCGTAGACGGGATAGAACGGGAGCGGATCGTAGCCGCGCCGGCGGGTGAACGCGGCGCGGAAATCGTCCGTCCAGTTCTGCGCGCCCATTTCCCAGCTGTCGATGTGCAGGTACTTGAGGCCGCCGAACGTATCGCGCCGCGGCTCGGCGGCGGCGAAGAGACGGTCCGTAAAATGGGCGAAATGATCGGCGAGCGCCGCGGCGTCGAACTTGTCGCACTCCATGCCCACGCCCGGAAGCGGCGCCGGGCGCGTCACCGCGCCATTGTTGCGCGCGCCGAAGCGCAGAACCGTCCAACGGCCGGCGGGGGCCTCCCAGGTGAGCGTGCCATCGGCCGCCATCTTGCCCGTGAGATCGATGATCTTCGCCCGATCGATGCCCGCGCGCGGCGCAGCTCCGCCCGCCAACACGCCCGGCGGCGGCAGATACTGTTTCACGCCCTTCCGCGAAGAATAGGGCGCGCGAAGGTAGTGCGCCTTTTCATCCGCATCCTGAAGGCGCGCGTCGGCAGGCGGCTCGGGGAAGGCGAGCACGGCGACGTCTTCATAATACCCCTCCCAGTCCGCGCGCATCTTCGGCGGGAACTGACGGGCGCCGAAGTAGGGCTGCCGCGGCGCGGGCTTGGAGAGTTTCACCGTGACACGCGCGCCGCCCGTCACGGTCTGCGCCGTCGAAACGAGATGGCGCATCGACTTCTTGCCTTCCACCCACGGGCCGCCGCTGCCGCACCAGCCGGGCCCCGTGCCGAGGATCATCTGGATGTCGAGGCGTTCGCATTCCTTCACGATGTGGCGGAAGAACGCGAGCCACGCCTCGCTCATGAAATCGATCTTCCCGCGCGGCACGCCCACGTTCACTTCCAGAAACACCACATACCCGAGCCCGGCCCGGCTCATCGCCTCAAGATCGCGCGTCGCCCCCTCGCAGGAGAGGTTGCCGTCCATGAAATACCAATACACGCCCCCGCGCGCCGTCTTCGGCGGCGTGGCGAAATTCGCCGCCAGCTCCGCATAGGACGGTTCCGCCGCCACGCTCGCACACGCTACCGCCGCCGCCGCGAGCCCCACCATCATTCGCATCATGACCCTCTCCTTTCCCATACGCCTATTTCGCAACGCCGAGAACGACCGGCGTCGACCGATAGCCGATGCCCATGCGGTCGATGCCCATGTCGATGAGCTCGAGGAAGTGTTCGCGCGTGCGGATGCAGCCGGAACCCTTCACCTTGATTTTGCCCTCGCCGGCCTCCATCATGCGTTTGACGACTTCATTCGTAGCGCCCACATTGGCCTTGCCCGTGAAGAAGCCCGTAGAGGACTTGATGAAGTCCGCCCCCGCCGCGACGGCGCAGCGCGTACCTGCCGTAATCTCCTCCGGCGTGAGCGCATCGGTTTCGAGGATCACCTTCACCGCCGTTCCGTACTTGTGGCACACGTCGACGACGGCCTTGATATCGGCCGTGAATTCCTCAAGACGCCCGCTGCGGAGCCACCCGTAGTTGGAGACGATGTCGAGCTCGAAAATCTCCCACCCGGAACAATACGCCTCCGCCTGATGTACCTTCGACGCGGTAGTGGAAAGCCCGAACGGGAAATCGCACACCACGCAGATCTTCGTTTCCGTTCCTTTGCAGAGTTCCGTCGCCAGATCAAGCGAGGCCGGATTCACGCACACCGTCGCACATCCGAAGTCGATACCTTCCTGAATGTACTTGCGAATCTCCGCCTCGGTAAACTCCGGCTTGAGAACAGATTGGTCGATATAGGCCGCAAGTTCGCGCACCGTCATATCAGCAGCTTTTTTAGTCGGTTTCATTCAAGTTCCCTTTCGTGGCGAAGTATTATATCAAAATCCTCGCCCACGGGGGAAAGCAATTAAACAAACAGCATTTGAAATTTGAATGCCCGAATGTTCAAATGTTTGAATGTTCGAATGAAGGCCGCCACCGGTAAAAGGCTTGGCATCACGGTTTTCCGGTTTTGCATCGGAAAGGCAAATGGACATAATCAGTGCAGTCAATATCAACAGTTTTTAATCATAGCCATTAGCATCCCATAGGCCCAAGCGATTTTGCGCCTATGGGATGCTAATGACTTTTGGGGAAATGGGTAAACTCCAGCTTTCTTACCAGAAACGCCATTTGGGCGGGAAGAATTGCGTGGGGACAGACCCCAAGTTCAAGAATCGACTGCTAAAACGTCGGTAGCATCTACTCGTATTTATTTACGATTTCACCTTCCACGGACAAATTTAAAACTGGAGAAGCATAATCCTAAAGCCTGAAATGTTGTTGGCCAATCCTTGTACGGCGTGTTCCCTCTGTCGATTCCGTCCGAGAGGATGTTCACCCCATCCTCTCGGTTTTTCCCCGTCATGAACCAGAACAATCCCAACACACACGCGTTGACGACACGGTTTCCCCTTGGGGATGCCGCCCGTCTCCATGCACTCGCCCGCGCGCAGGATCTCACCCCCTCGGCCCTCGTTGCCAACTTGATACGGGATGCGGTAACCCAAGTCATTCCATCTTCAGCCGATCTCCAATGGGCGGAAGAACGACGGATGAAGAACGCGCGCCGCCACACGAGTCCAAAAGCGGGGACAGTCCCCATTCGGATCGTGGATGTGGACAAATGGGCGACTCAGGAGTAATCTTCGCGGTGACTGTGTAGAGAATAAGCATCAACCTATCACAACAGTGAACATGGTGTCCATTTTCATCGGATGATGACCATGGTGCCGCGGGATCGAACGAGCCAGATACCGTCTCGCCGGTTCTTCAGGGAATTGTCGAAGATTTGGTCGCCTTCGATCGTCCAGTTCGCAAGGGACGCCTGATGGCTACCGCCGAAGAGCTTCGTCGTTTTTTCGGGGGCGGTCACGATCTGCAGGGTCTGCGCGGGGCCGAACGACATCGCGCCGGTGACGTCGCCGAACGCGAAACCTTCGAGCGCGCCCTTCCAATCGCGCACCCACGTGACGTTGGCACCCGACGCGATCGAACTCAAGGCGAAAGACGGGGCGCTTGAGACGAGCGTCGTTCCCTCGCCCATCGCAAGCCCCATATTGTCGAGCGCAGCGGAACCATAGTTGCCGCTGAGGACCGCCGGCGGTTCGCTGCTGGCCGTTCCGACGTTCAACCATTTCTTGCGCAGATACGCGAGCAGCGCCTTCTCCTCCGCATACGGAAGCGGCTGATAGAAGAGGATGAATTCGCCGAGATGGCCGCACCACATCCGGTTGTTGGAGTTGTTCGTCGAGGACCACTGCGCGCGTCCGCCATCCTCGCCGTAAGACCTGCCGCCCACGAGGACGAAATTGAAATCGAACTTTCCATTGGCCGGGTTCTTGAACGACCAAGCCTGACGTTTCGTCGCCGACTCCATGCCGAACCAGGTATTCAATTTCATGCTCCGCTGAATGAGGAGATGCGGCACGTCGCTCGGGCTAAAGGGCATCGTCACCGAATAACTGTCGTTGCCGGAACTGACTCTCAGTGTCATGTTTGCCGAGTTCTCGATATGGATCGACGTCGCGCCCTCGCCCGTTGCCACGGTGGAATTGACCGAATAGGCGCCGTTCCACCTGCCAAGACCGGGCTGATCGTTGTAGGCTGCCCGCTGCATCACCGCATAGATGTGCACATTGCGATTGGTCGTCGTGTAATGTTCGATCGGCAGCTTGAGCACCGAATTGTTGTCGAACACCACCGCCGGCAACTTGTTGAGCGGCGACTCCGCCACATACTTCGGGAGCGGTACGAGGGTTCCCCCCGCACCGGGGCATTGTCCGAAATCGCCGCCGAGCGAACCCTTGTTGCGTACGGACTGGACGGTGTTGTCGGCGCTCAGCGTCAGAGTGGAGGCATCGGCCGCGTCGAACCAGACCTGGGCACGGGAAAGAATATTGCTGCCAACGAAATCGACCGAACCTTGATCGACGTCAAGGGCGCCGCCCGCCGCCGCGAACGGCCCCGCAAGCTGCAACGCGCCCGCGCCCGTTTTCGTGAACGCGGCGCTCCCGCCTGGCGCGCTCGAACGCACGCCGCCCGCCACTGCGGCGGTAGCATTCTCCGGGACCTCGACCGTGAACTGGCCTGCCTCCGCGTCGGTCTGCCCTGCCGAGGGTTCAGGAGCATTGAACCACTTGTGGCGGAGATACCCTTCAATCGCTTCGACTTCGGCATCGCTCAACATGCGCGTGAAGATCAGGACCTCGCCCAGCTGCCCCACGAACATGCGGTTGCCGTCATCGGTCGCGTACCCGTAGGCGTCGACAGCAGTGCTTTTGACCTGCGGCGCGCCGCCGGTGGTCAACCGGCCGCCGATCGCCACGAGCGTCAGATCCAGATAAGTCCGTGTGGCGATGGCGCCGCTCTGTGTTACCTTGTCCGCAGCGGCGCTCGTGTAGGTCGAAGTGATCTTGGCGGAGGCCGTGCGCTCGGTCGCGAGCAGATAAGGACGTTCGACCGCCATGTTGGAATACGCGGCGGTGAACCCACCTGCCGCATAGGTGGTGAAGTTCGCATAGGCGGACTGGTTGTGCTGCCAGGAGAGGCACTCGTTGCAATTGCAGTCATCGCCGGTCATCGTGAAGTTGCCCAAACACAGCGGCGCGCTCCAATAGCCGGTGTGGCCGACACCGCTGGTCCACTTCTCGGCCTTCGCCACAAAGAAGACGTGGGCGTGCTGGGTGCGGTTGGTGTAGGTGGTCAACGCGAGCGCCTGCGAGCCATTGAAGAAGAGCGTGGGCAGGCCGTTGATCGAGTTGCGCTTCACACGCGGAATCCCGGCGCTCGTAAAACCGCCGCCCGACCAAGTGAAGCGGGTGAACGAACCGCCCGAGGCACCAAGGTTCGGAACCGATTCCACCGACGCGCCATCCTCCGCCGTCAGGCGCGAGGCATCCATCCACACATCGGCGGTGGCGGCGATCGAGGCGGGACTGGCGGTCGAGAAGCCCGTGGGGAGCACCGCGCCATCGAGCAGCTTGAACTTGGCGCGCGGCGACGTGACGAGTTTCGTCGACGACGCGAAACGGGCGAACTTTTCAAGCGTGATCGTGCCGTCGTTGAAGACGAGATTATCCATTCCACACGGCTGTTTCAGCACCAGCTCGCCCGCACCGTCCTTCACGAGCGTCGTCGTCTGCACGGCGGTCGCGCCGGTATTTTCGCCCGGTTGCAGAAGCGCGTCCACCTCCAACACCGCCCCCGCCTTCACATCGAAGGTGGTGATGAAATTGGCGTGCGCGAGCCCCAGCGCGTAGTGCGCCTCGATACGGGAGGGAATCTGGTTTGGCGACGGCTCGACCGTGATCGTTCCGTTGAGCGAGAAACCGTTCCAGCGCGAGACCCGTTCAAACTCGGCAGAAGCCAAGCCGGAGGCGTTGTCGATCGGGGCAATGGTCAAGAGGTACTCGGTCGCAACCATCTTCGCGCCGCGCAGCGTCACATTGCCCATCGGCACGTGGGTCGTATTTGAAATCAGTTTTGTGCCCTCCTCCATCTCGAAGCTCTGGGTCGGGAACACGGAATGAGCGCCGAAATTGCCGTTTATCTGCACCGTGCCGCCAAAGGCGTGGATCTTCATGTTATTGCTGGTCAACGGAGCGTGATTGCCGGAAAGGATCAGATCTCCTTCACCGGTCTTGTCGATGGTGGCATTCACGGTATGGAAATAGTTGGAGGAAACCGTCAAGGCCTTGCCCGCCGCGATGTCGAGAGAACCTGAACCGTTGAAGATCAGTTTCCGATTGGGCGTGAAGGACGCCGCCACGCGAAGGCCGCCCCCGGCGATCGTCACATTGCCAGTACCGAAATTGTTGGCGGCCGCCACCTGGACCAATCCGCCGGTGATTTTGATTTCCTTCAGATACGACGTATTGTCCTGATTCGGCAACACCAACGTGCCGCCGCCGGTCTTGGTGAGATTCACCCGAATCTGGGGGAAGAGCGGACTTTCGATCATCGTGATGGTCTGCGTCTCGCCCGTGGGCACGTCAATGACCAAATCGCCGCCATTGAGAGAAAGCGTGGTGCCAACGATCGGCGACGTGCGAAGGTTGATCGTTTGATCGAGCACCGTGAGATTCGCCGGCACCTCTTCCGGCAACGTGACCGCGCCGTCACCGACGAACGTGAGCGTGTGCGCCCCGTTCACCGCGAGCGGCGGGCAGATGAACTGGCAGCCGGGCAGCACCGAAATGGTAGCGTCACCCTCCACGCGCAACGTGCCGCTGCCAAGCGCCTTGGGATCGGCCACGGTAATGGTGCCGCCGCGCAACGTGGTGCCGCCGGTCCAGGCCGCCGCATCGGTCAAGACGAGCTCGCCGCCGCCGTCCTTGGTCAGCACGCAATTCATGAATGCATTGGCGGCGAGATTCTGACCATCGCGCAAAGTGCCGTCGACAATCAACCGGGCTCCGGCGTCGACAGTGAACGTGCAATCGGGATTGCAATGGTTCAGATGCGCCCAATCCCTCAGACGGATCCACGAAGGAGTCGACGACGGATGCGCCACCACGCCCCCCTTGAAAGCGACGTTGCCCCAGGTCGCATTATTACCGGCGACGTCCGCATCAAAAGTTCCGCCCGTCAGCACCAACGGTCCCATCGGCGAATGCGAGTTTCCGAATTTGAGCGTCGCACCCTCCAAAACCTCGATCGTCAGATTGGTTGTGGTCGTAGAGTGGTTGCCGTACATGCTGCCGCCATCCACATTTTGAATGGTGCCTTGCTTGACAACCCAACGCGTCGGGATGTTCACCACACCCAGCAGATCCCCCACGAACAGCGTGCCGGGGCCATCCTTGACCAACGTGTGGCCGATCGTATTGCCCAAGACCTTCGCCTTTTTCGCGGTCAGCGTCTTGCCGCTCGCGACCGACAGGACGCCGATGCCATCAAAGGTGTAGGTGTTGTTCAGCGTGAGCGTTTCGGTAAAATGAATGCCGCCGCCATTTGTCAGCTTCACTTCCGTCGCGTTCAACTCGGCCTCTTTCGCAACCGAAATGAGTTCACCCGAAATCGTCCGCACCTCCGCAAACGCGGAAGCCGTCAAAAGGGCCAATCCAACCAACACCGTTTTCATAGAATCTCCTCTAGAACAACTCGTTCTGTCTCGATGGAACCCGTCTCGCCCCGAAACCCCTTGCTTCAAGGCAACACTATTTTAACATACAAAGAAGTGCCCCGTCAAGGACATGCGCCAACGAGTGAAATCGTGTGCGGCTTTCCGTCGTCGGGGAAACGGATGCGGGCCGTGGTCTCGAACGCTCTTTCATGGGCGTCGAAGAACCAGCCGCCGCAACGCGCCAATGCCGCAAGCGAATCGGCGGCGGCGAGCGGATGGCCGTCCAATTGCACCGCTTGAGGAGCTGCGGCAACATGGACCTTGAGTTCGCAAGCCCGCACCCCCACCTTGTAGGTACCGCGCCGCGCAGCGAGGCGGATGTCGATCCGGTCCGCTTCCGTTTTCACCGTCACAGGCGTTTCCGCGAAAACGCCCTTCTCGTAGTCGAAACTGATGCCGTCGTCTTCATACGCCGTGAAGGACGCCGTGTGTGCACGGCGGGGCGGGAAGACGGCGAGCGTAAACGTGGGGTCGACGACCTCCGACGTGTTCTTGCCGTAGTGCCCGAGCGGAATCACCGCGCCCACGCGAACGAACAGCGGGAGCGTCTTCGCATCACACGTGTAGACGATCGTCTGGCCGCCCGGATAGACCTTCCCTTCACGGTAGTCGATCCATTCTTCACCCGCCGGGAGATACACCTTCACGGCGGCGGTCGGTTCGAGCGAGGCGACGGGACGGACGAGCAGCGACGGCCCGAGCATGAAGGCGTCCGCAACGCCCTGGGCGTTCGGATCCGCCGGGAACTCGAGCCCGAGCGCCCGGAGCACCCCCACGCCCGTCTCGCTCTGCTCGCGAAAGAGGCTGTAGAGATACGGAATGAGCGCGTAATGGAGCGCGTTGTATTCGCGGTAGCAGGCCACCACGGCCGCGCTCCGCCGCAACACGCACGTCGGCTTCTGCCATTCGTCCGCCTGGGCAAACGGCGTGAGGAACATCATCTGCGCGCGACGCATGTAGTCGACGTCCGAGGGCGTGCTCACATCGCGGATTTCCGGCGTGTAGTAGGTTCCCGAATAGGACTGCGCGATGAGCGACATCACGAACTGCGGGAAACCGTAGAAATCCGTATAGGCGGCCGTCGCCCACCGCTGCATGCCCGCGTAGTTGCCGCGGCTGTACATGAACGAACGGCGGTTGAAGTCGCGCCGATAGCGTGCATGGAGGAAATTCACCGTGAGCGTGCCGAGCAAATTGTGGTAGGCGTTGCAGGAAAGCCCACCGGGGAAATAAAGATCGAGATTTGCATTCGCGCTGAAGCTGTCCGTCTCGTCCACCTTGAAGCCGTCCACGCCAAGGGAGACGATCGCGTCGCGGTGGTGCCGCCAATAGATGTCCCGCGCCGCCTCAAGTGTCATATCCGGCACGAAACCGCCGAAACCGTATTTATGACGGCTGCCGTTCTCCCACTGGCGCGTGCCGATCTTGTCGCCCCAAAGTCCGTAGGGCTCGATCGCCTGGGCGATCGGCGAGGCGGGCGACACATAGGGATGTTCCCAGAGGTTCACCTTCACGCCGTGGGCATGGAGGCGCGAAACAAAACCCTTCGGATCGGGGAACTTCCCGCTCCACACGTAGCTGCACGGATAGGACCGCGTGTGCCACCCCGGCTCGGCACCGGCCGTGTCGATCTTGATGCCGTTTTCAAGCTGTTCAACGACGATCTTCTCGACATCCGCCGCCGTCGCCTTTCCCCATCCCCGATAGGTGAGGCCGAGCGCGGAGCGCGGCGGCAGGTGCATCCGGCCCGCAAGTTCGCTCCACCGCGTGAGGATCGTCTTGAAGGCGGGGCCCCAGAAGAAGTAGAAATCCATCTCGCCGCCATCGAGCGCAACACCGTAGTCTTCCTTGAAGGAGACCCGCCCGCGATGCGAATTGCACACGTAGATGCCATATCCGGCCGAACTGTACCACAGGGGAACGATCGCATGCACGTTGTCGTCGTGGAGCCACAGGTCGTAGACGGTTCCGCGATGGTCAAGGGTGGTGAAGTTTTTCCCGCGCACGTTTCCAAGCCCGAAGAAGTGTTCCGTACCCGCGACGTCGCGCTGAAGCGAGAGCCGCCGCGCCTGGCCTTCCGCCGTGAACGGACGGGCGGCACTCGCAAAGAGCGGCTTGCCGTCCGCCCCGGCGATCTTGAAGGCGAGCGTATCGCGGTCGACCGTGACGGCAAGCGCGGGGCCCTTCACCGTCACGCGCGCGGCCTCGTCGGCCCGCACCTCTTTGACGGGAACATAATCCTCATCCCGCTTCGCCACCATCTCACACTTGACTGCCAATGCGGAATCGAAATCCAAGGTCGCATTCGGGGGCGCAAAGCGGAAATGAATCACATCGTCCCGCAAGAACGTCACGCCAAGGCGCCCCGCCTTTCCTGCCACAACCTCATGCGCCGAAGCAAGCGACACCGCCGCCACGACCAAGAGCCCGAACGCACCCATTCTCAAATTCCAAATATTACACTTTTTCATGACACTTATTTTATCATTTCATCCATTCCGCAGTCAAGAACATGAATTGTAAAATCGGGAATGCGAAGATTACGGCGCGGAACCATTCCGCACCGAAATCTTCGCAGGAACGCACACCATTCGATTCGCAAGTTGAAGGCCATCCATCCATCGGCACCCCGCGCCCGCCGTATCCCCTTCCAATCGGGAGAAACGTACATGAAGCGTACCCGCCCGAATTCCGTTCCCGAGCATCCAAAGATTTCGTCCGTACCATAATCTCAACTTATCCGTTTCACTACCCATCTCCTCTGGACCTGGGAAAGCGATGGGAAATTTCGTTCCCTACCATCCCTCCGAACTTTTACGCCCCCCCCCCGTGCCGAGGGTACGGACGAAATCCCGTCGCGGCGTGAGAGTCATGTGGAGACCGAAACACGTGGGGACAAAAAACACGTGGGGACAGACCCTATGAAAAAAGTTGAAAACCGAATGAGAAAACAGGTCAGACCCACTACCATCTCATGGAAATCCCGTGATCGGCGGCAGAACGGCACCTCGAAGACCGCTTGGGGACTGTCCCCCTAGATCTGCAGGGATTCCTGCCTTTCACAATGTCTCCGATGGGATGGCAACGCGCCAAAACCTGCTTTCACACACCCGATGGGGTGAAGATTTCCTTTCGAACGCATTGTGAGGACAGTCCCCTCGGGAATGTTGAATCCACAAGGACTGAATCCACGGGGACAGTCCCTCGTCAGTCCATCTACAGAACTTGTGGGGACAGTCCCCACGCCTGGGTGGTTTGTCGGAGGTCTCCGTACTTCCTCGACATTCCCTTGACATTTCCGTCTACAATGTCTTGACATTTGGGCGGCCGTTTTCGCCTACTCCGACACGTGCCCCGAGGTGGACCGTTCCGTGACGTGAGAACGGCCGAAGGGGCGAAATGTCAGAAAAGGAGCGCAAAAATGGCCAGAAAGAACAGAGTCGTCCTCAAGGACGCCGTCTACCACATCACCTCGCGCGTCGCCCACCGCGAGTTCCTCTTCGCGGACGGCGCCTTCAAGGACCGCAT
>JAZLJP010000056.1:0-45607 GCA_045617985.1 Kiritimatiellia bacterium | reverse complement strand
CCTCGCCCCCAACATGACAAGAGTCGAAAATTGGCAGGAAATCGGCAACCTGGTCACCACGTAGCTGCCGCTTCCCACCTTGCACCCCGTGTTCGGTGGTGAAACCGTTGAAGTAATTGTTTCATCCTCAGTCAAACTTTTGTGCGAGCAGGTCTGCGATCTTCTGCATTGTCTTCCGGAAGGTCTCTTCTGTGCGGGGAAGCGTAGGCTTGAGGGATTCGAGCGGACGCTCCATGAGCGCACGGCGGGCCTGTTCGCCATCGGGGAACGCCAGCGCCTTGTCGCTTCGATCGTTCGCCTTCACGGCGGCGGCCACTTGCGCGGCAAACGCCTTCGCGCGCGGCAGATACCAGTGGCGGGCGAATTCATACTGCTGGCTACGGCAGTAGCTGCAGGAGGCATTGTCGAAGAGGACCTTCGTGAAGTTCCTGCTCTTCACCTTCTCGATCGCGTCGAGGCGCAGATAGGACTCCCAAAGCGAATAATCGGTGTGGAGCGCGAGAACATCCGCCATCGCCTCGGCGAGAGCGGCGATGTTGGCCGCACGTGCCGCGAGATCCGTACCGGCACGCTTGCCGGCACGCCACAGATAGAGATCGCGGCTGAACGAATAGCCGCGCTGCGTGATGATGCGGTCGAGCGCCGTGCGCGCAAGGTCGATCGTATCGCGGCGAACGAATTCGCCCTCCCACGTCATGTTGGCAAGGACGGGGAAGATGCCGCTCGCGAGGGCGGCCTTCGTTTCCCACTGGGCAAGGCGCCCGGCATTTGCGGGCTTATCCCAGCCGCCTGCGGTGAATCCGGCCGACTTCGTGAAGAGCCGGCAATAGGTGCCGTCCCAGCCGCGAAGCTGCGAGGCGGGGAGCACCTTCTCCCAGAGGGGACGAAACTCGTCCGCCCGCGCGCCATAGCGATCCGCGCAGAAGCGTTTGACGAGCGTAGGCACATCGAGATCCTTCGGCTGCCAGGCATTCCGCGTAAAGTAGTCGAGGAGCACGATATCCGTGTGGCTTGATTCCGGCCACAGGATGTAGCCCTTGCAGAACGGATCGTTTTCAATGATCTTCTGCCGGTTGCGAATGACGTCGTAGTTCGCCCGCACGTCGATACCCTGCTCCAACGTCAGGAAGATACCGAACGTGTAGGGGAACTTGCCCACGAAGCCCCACTGGGTGAAATCACGCGCGGGCGCCGGCTCGGCGAAGCCGTTGCGCGCCAGCGCATCGGCTTCGTAGTCGAGGATGAGCACCTTGTTCGGATCGAGCTGCGGCAGGAGCGCGCGCACCTCCTCCGCACGCCAGGTACTGTAGAAATCCCACCCCGCGAGAAGGATCTTCGAATTCGGGTATGCCGAAAGCGCCTTCTTCGTCAGGAGATCGAGAACGTCCTTTTTCATCTGAAGGTTCTTCGCGCGGTCCCGATAGCACATCCGCTCGCCGAGACCGATCGTGTGAAGCAGATCGGGCGTTCCATAGCCCGCATCGATGAAGGTTTGCGTAAGGTGCCAGTAGTGGTTGAGCCAATCGCCCTGGAAGATGTCCCACACAAGCCCCGTGCGCTCGCCGTACTGCCCGTTGGAATTCGGCAGGAACGGCGGCTTCATCGTTTTGAGGAACTCGACCGGCGTGCGCGAGTACCAGTGCGTCATCGTGCCGAAATCCGTGGGCACCATAAGCCCGCGCGCAAAGGCGTACGCCGTGAAGCGCTTGCGCAGTTCGCCGCGGTACCGGAGGCCCCAGGCCGAAACGCGGTTGTTGTAGCCGGTGAGATTGTCGTCGGCCGGCGCGTTCGGATCGGGGTACTTGACGATGTCGGGATACGCCTTCTGCCAGGTATCGTCCATGCCGATGCGCGGCATGAAGAAGTTGAGCCGGTTCTTGAGCATCCAGTCGATTTCACGCTTCCAGTCCTCAAAACCCCAATGCTCCGCCTGGAAACGCGTGAGGCCGCGATGCGCGAAATACCGAAGGCCGCGATATTCGAAACGGGATTCCTCGGCGATGTCGAGGCCTGACAGATCAAGCTTCGCGCGCTTCGGCACCACGTCGCCGTCCCAAAACCAACGGCAGCCGCCCCGGCGCGCGAGAAGATCGTAGACGCCGTACTGGAGGCTGCGTCCGTTCGAGCCCGTGATCTTGACGCCCGCACCCGTACTCACGATGCGATACGCGTCGTTCCCGCTCTTCGAGATTTTCGGATCGACGGCAAACGCCACCATACCCGGTGCAGGGGCGCGCCCCGTAATCTCGCGATGGTATTTCGCGAACTCCGCCGCCGGGATCGCGGCGACATCATCCGCAACCGCTCCCCACGCCAAGACGGACGCCAACATCACAGCAGAAAGAAATTTCATTTCACCCTTTCACCTTCATTTCCAAACAGACGGCCTCTCGATTCCGAAAAACGGATCAGTCCTCGTAGATCATGCGATAGCCGAGCTTCTTGCCGAGCGCCTCCACGCTCTTGCGGAAGTCGCCGATGAACGTCACGCGATGCCAGCCCCAGAGGTCCCAGAGCTTGTAGACGCGCTCGAAATCGCCTGGGATTTCCGTCAGGATCTTCGTACGGCAGGCACGGTCGTCGAGGTCGTTGCCGATGATGCGGCCCGACTGGACAAGCAGGCACCCCTTCTCGCCGGCACCGAAGAAATGGAACTGCACCGTCGTCACCGGATAGTCCACCGGCGCGAACGCCTGCACGGAAGCGCCCTCGCGGTCTTCGGAATGGGTGAGAATCTGATAGTCGGCCGTGGGCCCCTGCGGGCCGAAGAACTTGCGCGTGGCAACACAATGGGCGAACGAGATCGCGCGGCGCGACGAATCGATCACGGGATCAGAGATGTAGCCCATGCGGCCCTTCGTCATCGCATTGAACACGACCATCGCCACCGTCGAGCGGATGTCGTTCTCGCACGTGCCGAAGAGGCCGAGATCCTGAAGTTCCATGAACCCGAGGCACGGATAGGCCTTGAGCTTCCCGGTGTAGCAGCCGCCCAGGCAGTCGATCGAAATCGCCACGGCCTTGTGGGCCGCCAAAACGTTCTGCATCGCGTAGAACATCTTCGCAACGCCATGAAGCGTCTCAGAGGAAACGCCCTTGATCGCGACGGCCGTGCGCTTCCATTCCGCCACCTTCGCCTGCGCGAGGTCGTTCGGGATCTTCTCCCAGGCGGCGTTCAGCTCGGCGTACTTCACATCCTCCACGACGATGCCGAAATCCCGCAGGATCCGCGCCTTCGTCGCCTCGTTGCACCGTTCGACGGAGAGGATCTTCTTGCCCTTCACCGCAGCAAGCGTCTCTTCCGGCGTGAGGCACTCGATCGGGCCTTCGCACGGCTTCTTGCCGCTCGGCGCAGGGGTGTGGGCGAGACGGTACTTCGTCGCAGCCGCCACGAAGTCGTCGGGCGTGCCGGCCTTCAACGTCTCAAACGCCTGCGCAACGCCGAGCGTGTCCCTGAAATCAAGCGAGCTCATGAACGCATAGCCCTTCGTGTTCGCACGAATCATCGCCGCGTTCTGCCCCACCCAGCCGCCCACGCCGGAGTACGGGAAGCTGCAGAAGAGCGTAGGCTTGCCCGCCTTCACGATACTCGGCAGCGCCCGCGGCGCCGTGTTCATCTGAATGACGAGGTATCCCTTCACATCCCCCGCCTTGGTATCCTCATCGAGAATCACCGCCGCGGTTTTCGCATCGTAGGCCATGCCGGGGACGAATCTGACGCCCTTCACGGCGGCATTGAGCGCATCCGTGACGTTCTTCATGACGGGACGGAAATCGAAGCCCGCGTTCGGCCAGGTCTTGCGCACCTGCACCTCATCCCAAATCGAGAACACGAGACGCACCTTGAGCGCGTTCGTCTTATCGGGAATCGCACTCGCCGGCGTCGCCTCAGGAAGTGCCGAAAAGAACGCCCCCAGGTCGCCCGGCGACTTCTTGCCCGTCACGCAGCCCGAAAGCGCCGCCGCACTCAAAAGCCCATAAATGAAATCCTTGCGTCCACAAACGCCACAGGTCAACTCGCTCATTGTCATTTTCCTTTTCAGCAAAACACGAAAACCGCCGATCACCGCAGAACGCCCAGAGACACCCGCCTCAAGGCGACGCGCATATTGTACCACACGCGAGAAGTCCCTGACAAGCCTCATTCCTTCAAAATCATCACATGATTCAAGCAAAGTTTTTCGCTACAGCAGTATTTGAACGGAACATTCCCCGCCCTTTCGACTTTTCAACTTCTGAATGGCATCAAACGACAGGAAATGGTATAATCTTCCCATCGGGGAGAACGCCCCTTTTTGACGAAATCGAGAACACCTATGGAAAGCTTTTATCCGCTGACATTCAACGAGAATCTCCACACCGCGCTTTGGGGCACGGAATCGTGGGAGATTTCCGGCCACACCTCTTCTCCTTCCATCGTGGCGAACGGCGCGTTTGCGGGCCGGACGCTGGAGGATCTTGCGGCCACCTACGCGCGGGCCTTCATGGGGACGCGCGCCCCGGCGGAAACGACCTTTCCCCTCCTCTTCAAAGTCATCAACGCCCAAAGGCGCCTGAGCGTACAGGTGCATCCGAACGAACAGACGAAAGCGCTCACGGGCGGCGAGCCCAAAACGGAGATGTGGTGCGTGCTCGGCGGCGCGGGCCCCATCTTCGCGGGGCTCAGGCCCGGCACCACGCCCGCAGTCGTGGAAGCCAACGTTCTGAACGGCCGTTTCGAAGAAACGCTCGTGCGGCATGATGCACGCGAGGGGCTGACGCTCTTCATTCCCGGCGGGCTCGTCCACGCAATCGGCGAGGACGTTTTGATCTACGAAGTGCAGCAGAGTTCGAACACCACCTATCGGCTTTACGATTGGGGGCGCGTGGGCGCGAACGGCAAACCGCGCCCGCTCCATGTGGCGGAATCGCTCAAGTCGATCGACTTCACTCTACCCGTTCCAGAAGCGCGCACGCGCGTGGCGTGTCCGTTCTTCGACTTCCGCCCGTTGGTCGCCAACGGTTCGATTTCAATCGCCGCCCGGCCCGACACATTCACGGCCCTCTACCTCACGGCCGAAAAGAAGAGCGTTCTCGTGCCGGCGAATACCGCCGCCACGATTCCCGCCGAAGGCACCGTGCTTGTGACCACCCTCGGCGAAAACTGAGTTCCTGAAAAAGGATTTGGAGATGAACAACGAAAAGCGAATCGTCTTTCTCGATTACCTGCGCGTGATCGCCTGTTTCATGGTCATGCTCGTCCATGCCTGCGAGGGATTCTATTTCGATGCCGAAGGGAACACGTTCTTTGCGTCGCTCGGCGATGCGCGGTGGGTATCGATCATCGACTCCGCCTGCCGTGCAGCCGTGCCCCTCTTCGTGATTGGTTCGGCCTTCCTGCTCTTCCCGCTCACGCGTTCGACGGGCGACTTCTTCAAGCGCCGCCTCGTACGCGTCGGCGTGCCGTTTCTCGTGTGGTCGGGCGCGTACATCGCCTGGAACGCCTTCGACGCCAAAACGGGATTCGACGTCGCCGCCGTCAGTACGAATCTGAAGCGCCTCCTCTTCAACTTCCCGATGACGACGGGCGGCCACCTTTGGTTCGTTCCCATGCTGTTTGGCCTCTATCTTCTCATGCCGCTTCTCTCGCCATGGGCCGAAAAGGCGAGCGAGAAGGAGGTGCGCGGCTGGCTCTACCTGTGGCTTTTCACCACCACCTTCCCGTTTCTCCGGAAACTCTGGAGCGTCCTTTTCGCAACGGGCGTCGACGCCTCCACGAGAACCTACTGGGCGCATACGTTCGGGCTCGGCAACTTCGACAATCTCCCCTTCCTCTGGGGGGAATGCCCGTGGAATTCGTTCGGTACCTTCCAGTACGTGAGCGGCTTCATCGGCTATCTGCTCCTCGGCCTCTGGTTCCGGAAGTTCGCGCCCACGCTCTCCACGAAAAAGGCGCTCGCCGTCGCAACGCCCCTTTGGTGCATCGGCTGGCTCATTGCCGCCGTGCCCTTCTTCACCAGCATCCCGGCGGTGGCGGGCTTCCCCGTGAAGTTGCCCTACGCCTTTGCGGTGGATCTCGAAACGAGCTGGGAATTCTGCTCTCTGGGCGTGGCATTCACGGTGCTCGCCTACTTCTTCGTGATTCGCCAGTTCACGGGCGAGGGCGCGTTCTACCGCTCGCTCGTGCGGCCCCTTTCCGAGGCGAGCTACGGCACCTACCTCATGCACATGCTCATCCTCTCGCCGGTTCTGGACCTCCTGAAGCCGAATCTTCCAACTCCCGTCACCATCGTTCTCACGGCGGCGACCACGTTCATTTTCGCCTCGCTCGTCAGCGTCGGCATTCGGAAACTTCCGAAGGTCGGCAAATGGATCTGCGGCTAATCACCCTCCTTTCCTTTTATGCATACCCAAACATCCAATACCCCGTCAATCCCGCTCACCCTCGCCGAAAAGGCGCGTCAGGCCCGCGAATTCTGCGCGGATCCCCATCGCTTCTACAAGGCCTTCAGCCGCACGGCGCGCCGCTTCCAGCACATGAACCGATCCGCCCGTTTGCGGGTGATGACGCTCGTGGGAACGGCCGAGGACTTCCTTCCCCGCCGCGTTCTGAAACTCGCCCTCTTCGAGCGCGTCTTCCGCGTAACGAGCTGGGACGACGTTCTCGCCTATATCGTGCGCGAGCTCGTGGCGGCCAAACCCGCGGAAATCCGCGCCCTCTCGCGGGCGGGCCTCCTCCCGTGGATGACGAGCGCCGATCCCACGCTCGACCTCGTCGCCGCCTTCTCGGCCGGGCAGGCCTCCATCAATTTCACAACACGCGAAGAGGCCTTCCAGTCCGTCCAGTGGCTGCTCATCATGTGCGACGTACGGCTCAACGAAGTCGTTGTGCAGATCGACCCTTACGAATCAAATGCCGCCTGGCGTGCCCGCGAAACCGAAATCCGCGAAAAGCGCACGGAAGAAAATCGCGTGCTGCGCGAAATCGACGAAGCCCGCCGCCGTTATGCCGCGGAACATCCCGAAGACGAAATGGCCCAGCGCATTGCCGAAGGCCATCGTCCGCCGAAAAAGGAGGAACCGACATGGGAGCTCTAATAGGTGCCGCCGTTTCCATCGCCTGGGAATGCGCCGTAGCCGTCGTCGACGTCATCGTTCACGGCTTCGGCGTCTGCGGGGCAATCGGTTCTTGACCCCGCAAACCTGTTCCCTTGAGTTCGCGTACCCAGACCCCCAATTCGCATCCAAACTCTTCTGCGTTCCATCAAACAGAACAATCGCATCCCGAGGAACGCCCCCCATCAAAGCCCAACATTCCAAAGACAGCAAAACCAAACCAGCCACAATCCTGATCAGCATCGATTCTTCTTTCCAAGTCCGAAATAGGCGCTGGCATCACATTCCGGCTGTTCGGCACCCCTACTCTTTTACGGTGATCTTGATCACCTGGCCGACCTTGAGATCGGCGAGCGTCTTTTCATCTACGCCATTGAGCTTGGCGAGTTCGGCGGGCGTACTTCCGCAGTCGCGCGCGATGTGCAAAAGCTTGTCGCCGCGTTTCACGCGGTACGACTTGACACGCGGCGTACCCGACGGCGCCGGCGTAGAAGCTGCCGTTGCCGCGTCCGACGCGGAAGAACGAGCCGCAGGCGGTCTCGCCCGCGAAGGCGTTCCCCGTGACGACGTTGCAGTAGGTCCTGGCCGACGGGAAGGCGTCTCAACCGCCACCTTGTCGTCACCCGCCGGCGGAGGCGTTGCCGTTTCGGGCACAGGATTGGAGGAATCCGTTGCCACCGTCGCAGTTTCATCAAGCGGGTCTGGCGGACGCGCGGCACCCGAGCTCCCGAGCCACAGGAGCAGGAGCAGAACCACGACATGCAACCCGAGAGAACACGCACCGGCGAACAGCCAGCGGCCCATTGCTTCAGGATTAATCGGCCTCATACCCGTTGCTCCTTATTTTTCAAAACCGAGAACATCGCGCATATCGTATTTGCCGGCCGCACGCCCAACGGCCCACTGCGCGGCCCGAAGGGCACCTGCTGCAAACGCCTCGCGGCCCTGAGCCTTATGCGTAATCTCCACGCGTTCCACATCGCCGGCGAACATGACGGTGTGGTCGCCCACCACGGAGCCGCCGCGGAGCGCATGGAGGGCGATTTCCCCTTCGGGGCGCTCGCCCACAAGACCTTGGCGGCCGTAGCAGGCAACGTCGCCAAGCGCAACGCCGCGCCCTTCCGCCGCCGCGCGGCCAAGCATCAGCGCCGTCCCCGAAGGCGCGTCCTTCTTATGGCGATGGTGCATTTCAACGACTTCGATGTCGTATTGCGGCCCAAGGACGGATGCCGCACGCCGCACGAGATCGAGGAGGAGATTCACCCCCAGCGAATAGTTTGCCGCCTGGACAAGCGGGATTTTCGCCGCACATGCGTCCACACGCGCCTGCTCTTCGGCCGTGAGGCCCGTCGTGCCGATGACATAGGCAATGCCGGATGAGGCGGCCTTCTCCACATTCGGCGCAACGGCCGTGTGGAAGGAGAAATCGACAACCGCCTGCGTATCGGCCGGCCAAGCCGTATCAAACCCCGGCGCCACATCGATTTTCGCAACGACGTCAAGATTCGCATCGGCCTCGGCGAGCTTCACGAGCATCTGGCCCATGCGCCCGGCGGCCCCCAGGATCGCGACCTTCATCATTCGCCCTCCTGGCTCACAAGGCCCAATGCGGCAAGCGTGCAACGAAGCTGGGCCCGATTTTCCGGCGTCGTTTCGCAGAGCGGCAGACGGAACCCGGGGCCGATCTTCTTCATCATCACGAGCGCCTCTTTGACCATCACGGGGTTCGTATCGATGAAGAGATCATGGAAGAGATTGTAAAGCCTGAAATGCAGGGCCCGCGCCGCAGCGAAATCACCCGCAAGCGCGAGGCGCACGAAGTCGCTCATCTCTTTCGGCATGACATTCGAGGCCACCGAAATCACGCCTTCCGCCCCCACGCTCACCATCGGAAGCGTGAGCGAATCATCGCCGGAAAGAACGGTGAAATCGGGGCAACGGCTCTTGATGGCGCTCACGCGCTCCACGCTGCCGGCCGCTTCCTTGATGGCCACCACGTTCGGATGTTTCGCGAGGCGTTCCACCACGCCGAGCGGGATTTCCCTACCGCTCCGGCCCGGTACATTGTAAAGAACGACGGGGAGCCCGAGATCCGCCACCGTAGCGAAGTGGCGGTAGATGCCTTCGGGATTCGGCTTGTTGTAATAAGGCGTCACCTGCAAGGAGGCATCGGCACCGCCGGCGGCAATCGCGGCCCGCGTGAGCGACAGAGCCTCAGCCGTCGAGTTCGCCCCCGTACCGGCAATGATTTTTACGCGCCCCGCAGCAAATTCAATCGTCTTTTCAATGACCTTGTGGTGTTCTTCATGCGAGAGCGTAGGCGACTCGCCGCTCGTACCGACAGCGCAAATGCCCTCCACGCCATTTTCGCATTGCCAATCCACGAACGCCTTGAGGGCCCCGTAGTCCACATTGTCATTCGCATCGAACGGCGTAACCATCGCCGTAATCGTGCCTTTCAACTTCAGCATCGTAAATCTCCTTTTCAGAACGACCGTATTATATCATAATTTCAGGGGACTTGGACACAGGGAAATTCATTCAACGGTTTTGCGGATAGACAATCATCGCACCTTCTTCCCGATAATCGAGCAATCCCTCTGCATTGACGAAATAAGCGACGCGCACCGTTTTCTTCGGGAATCCCCCAAAACCAAGTTCGATAATCTTCTCGCCTGTCGGGCGATAGAATTGGTCGGCGAAGACAGATCCGGCCCGGCGCCGGGCGATCACGCCGATCTGTCCCTTTGCGTCGATATCATAAGTATCGATCCAATCCCGCGGCGTATAGAGCGAACGCAAGGCGGTGCGAAAAGGATCGCCTGGCACCACCGAAGAGACATAGTTATTCTCGCGAAGCTGGCCTGACTTGTAATAGTCGGAACGGATGTCCGGCGGCTGGTAGAAGGATATGACCGCCGGCGGCCCCCACGGGCCATGGCCGACACGGGAAAACACGCCCACATCAAGGCGTCGCGTCATGATCCGCCGATTGATGATGATTTCGGCGAATCCGTTATCGGGCTTGCGCGAACGGTCGCCAACATAGCCTTGAATCTTCTGAAGGCCGCGCCCGCGCAAAAGCGTCCACGCATACTCGATCGGCAGATTTTCCCCACCCCATGTCCGTGCGCAAAAACGAAACCGCCGCACCGTTTCCGGCGCTCGCAGCACATAGGCGATGGCAAAAGGCGTCGCAAACGTCTCCTCGGGTTGTAAATCGGGGAAATCGCGGCCCGGTTGCATCCGCCGAAGCGGCTCGCGCTCATATTCCTCATAGACCGGCATCACATAGGAAATCGGCGGGATATCCCGCAGAGAAAGCCGTGCCGCCGCCGCAGTGAGAGCGTCCTTGTCAAAATGGTTCGCCATGAAAGCGACGGGGTGCGCCCGCGCACTCAGGTAATCGGCGCCATTCGAAGCAAGCCCCGGCAGATTACGCCGAATGAACCACTGGAGAATCGGGGCCAACGCGTTTTTTTCGCGCAAGATCGTTCGCACCTCCTGCGGCAAGGCGTTCGTAAGTGCCACAAGAACCGTTCGCACCCGGGCCGCATCTTCCGGCGTACCGACAACGGGAAGATGGAACGGGGCATTGGCCGGGAGATAATCCGCCGTCACGCGGGGCGTTTCCGCGTTCTCGGTACGTTCAATCCAAGAGGCCGGCCCCACATGGGTTACGGCAAGTACATTATGCAAATACCAATTGGAGAGGGTTGTAGCGATGCGCGAATCCGTAAAGGGCCTCAGATCAAACACAACCGAGGCCGCAGCAACGGTTCCACCGGTTTGCGCCTTCTGTTTCGCTGCAGATTGAATCGCGGGGGAAGCGAGATCGATCAGCGCCGCACGACCGGCAAGAGGGACAAAGAGACATACCCCAAAAATCAAAACCGATTTCAACATCTACGGTCTTCCTTTCTCCGTTAACTTCATTTCCGCCGCCCGGCCGCATACGCGCAAATGATCGTATAATTATCCTGTGCACCAGCCTTCCGTACAGCCGCCTCAAGACGCGCGGCCGCAACTTGCGGCGTTGCCGATTCGGCAATGAGCCGCCGGATCTCTTCATCGTTCAACATGTCGTGAACGCCGTCCGAACAAAAAAGGAATCGATCGCCTCTTTGCACATCGATGCTCTTCCATTCCGGCCGTACCCGCATTTCCGTACCGACGGCGCGCGTGAGAATATGCGTGAGCGGATTGCTTCTCGCCTGGAAAGCGCGTGCCTGATCGGCCCGATCGGCATTCGACGCCATGACCTGCCCGAGTTCGTTGCCAACGGTATGATCGCGCGTGAGCAGATCGAGGCGCCCGTAACGATAACGATAGACGCGACTATCCCCCACATGGAAAACACGTGCCAACGTCGCATTCGCCGGATCGGCAACAAGTCCCGCCACGGTTGTCCCCATCGTTTTGTAACCATGCTCGCGCGCATAGGCGCGAATCCGTTCATTCGAGGCAACGAGGGCCGCCGCAATCGCCCCCTCGCGCGCGGGAAGATCGGCTACGCCCTCGGGCACAGCCGCCTCGAGCGCCTCGCAAAGCCACTTGCTCGCAAGCGCCCCGTCGGCTCCGCCCCCCATGCCATCGGCCACGCAAAGCAACATCTTATCGGCACGGTTGACATAATGATCTTGGTTGTCGGCCCGCACGAGGCCCCGATCCGTCATCGCGAAAACCGAAAAGACCGTACGCTGGGGCCGCGGCTTGACAAGCCCGAGCATCACCAAAATCTGCTGAAAGAAACGGTTCATGCTTCTCCCCCCTCCTGTGCCGTCGCCCTCGAATCGACGACGCCATCTGCCAACCGCGTTCTCAGATGCGTTCCCGCCGGCGCCTCCTTTACCGACCGAACAACCCGCCCCTTCTCATTCGTCGTAATCGAATATCCGCGTTCAAGGACGCGATACGGATTCAGAAGATCAAGCGCACCCCGATATCTATCAAGCGCCGCTTCAGCCAGCTGAACAGCCCGCCGGAGCGGAGGCTCCAGGCGCAAATCCGCTCGCTGGACGCGTTGCGCGCGTGAAACAAGCGCGGCATTCAAAGCCGGCGCCAACCGCGCGGAAAGATTCGCGAAACGCCGTTCCGTCGCTGCAAGAGCGCCCTGCGGGGCACCGGCCAGCCGACGCGTGAGATCCGACAACGCCAATTCGAATTGCGCCATCCGCCGTTCCGGCGCCGCCATCAGGCGATTCGAAAGATAGTCCAGTTGCTGAATGTGCCCCTCCGCGCAATTCGCAAGGGCATGTTTCAGCCGTACCGACCACTTTTCAACGGCAGAGAGCAAATCCCTTTGCACGGGCACAACGCGTTCCGCCGCAATCGACGGCGTACCCGCACGTAAATCCGCCACATAGTCGCAAAGCGTCGTATCGCTCTCATGGCCAACGGCGGAAATGACGGGGATCGCCGAAGCCGCCACCGCACGCACGACGCTCTCTTCATTGAACGCCCAAAGGTCCTCAACCGAACCGCCGCCGCGTGCCACGATCAGGACGTCCGGCCGCCAGGCGAAATCCGCCCGAACGAGTTCCGCATTGAAAAACCGAATCCCCGCCACCAGCGAAGCCGCCGCACCCTCTCCCTGCACTTTCGCCGGATAAAGCCGGATTTCGACATTCGGGAAGCGCCGGCTGATGACAACGCACATGTCGTGGATCACTGCGCCGGAGGGCGAAGTGACGATGCCGATGCGGCGCGGGAGAAACGGCAACGGCCGCCGCGTCTCCGGGTGGTCGAGCTTATTGAGCCCTTCCGCTTCAAGCTTCGCCTTCAGCGCCAGGAATTCCTTCATGCGCTCACCCAGTCCATCGGCAACGCGCAAGGCCGTCACCTTGAAACTGTATTGACCGCGCGACATGTTCAAGTCGAGCTCGCCCCGCACCTGCACCTTAAGGCCATCGACCGTCTGCTCCCCCTGAACGAGCTTTGCCTTGAAGGCATCGTCGCACGCGCCGAGATGGAAGGCGAAGAGCGCACAGGAAATCGCCGCCTCCTTGTCCTTCAAGGTAAAGTACCGGTGTCCGGATGAATAGCATTTGTTCCCGGAGATTTCGCCTTCAATCCAAACACCGGCCAACTTCACATTGTTCGCAAGAAGATTCCTGCGAATGGATTTCGTCAACTGGGTGACAGTGTAGACGGTATCGCTCAAGTCGTATAATCGGCGTTGATATGAACGTACTCGACAGAGAAGTCACACGTGTAGACCGTGGAGGAGAACGTGCCGAGATGCAGATCAACCGTCACCTTGAGCTCGGGGCCCGCCATCTCCTTTTCGAGTTTCGCGAGCTGGGCGGCATCGGCCACCTGGCCCTTGCGATAGGCCCAGGTTTTACCGTAGAAGACTTCCGCTTCCATGTCGACGACCTTCGCGCCCGAATACCCGGCGGCGGCGAGAACACGCCCCCAGTTGGGGTCCTTGCCGAACCAGGAGGTCTTTGCAAGCGGGCTTTTCGCAATCGCACGCGCGGCCCGATCGGCGTCGCGCTGCGTCTTCGCGTTCTTCACAAGCACTTCCACATACTTCGTGGCGCCCTCGCCATCGGCCGCCATTTGCTTGGCGAGCGCCACGCCCACGGCGGTGAGCGCCTCGACGAACGCGTCGAAATCCGGCCCCGCCTTTTCGACCGGCGCATTCCCCGCCGCACCGGAAGCGAGCAGAAACACGCTGTCGTTCGTCGATTCGTCGCCATCCACCACCACGTGGTTGAAAGACGCCGTCACGGCGAGCTTGAGCGCACGGCGCAACATCGCCGGGCTCACGGCCGCATCGGTCGTAATGAAACCGAGCATCGTCGCCATGTTGGGCTCGATCATGCCGACCCCCTTGCACATGCCGCCCACCGTGACCGTCTTGCCGCCGATCTTCGTTTGCACGGCAGCCTGTTTCGGCTTCGTATCCGTGGTCATCACGGCCTTCTCGGCCGCAAGGCCCGCCTCGGGCGTACGCGCGAGTTTGGCCGCAGCCTCCTTCATGCCCGCCATGAGGCGATCCATCGGCAGGCGCCGGCCGATGACGCCCGTGGATGCAACAAGGACGAGCTTCGAATCGATCCCCAACTCGCCCGCCGTCGTAAGCGCGGCAAGTTCAGCGTCTTTGTAGCCCGCCTCGCCCGTGCAGGCATTGGCACAACCGCTATTGGCGAGAATCGCCTGAATGCGGCCGCTCTTCACAATGGCGCGGTCGTAGAGGACCGGGGCCGCCGCCACGGCGTTCGTGGTAAACATGGCCGCCGCCGCACACGGCGCGTCCGCCACGATCAGCGCCACGTCATTGCGGCCTTCATATTTGATATGCGCGGGAACGCCCGCAGCCCGAAAACCTTTTGCGGCACAAACGCCGCCCGTCATTTTACGAATGCTCATGGCGGGAATTATACCATAAATTCTTTGAAAAGAGGGTAAAAATCAGCTGTGGACGGCGAAAAACATTCACCGGCCAAGAATCCGATCAGCCCAACGAAACGATCCACGGGCCATGGGCTTGCCAAACGGCGTCGACGGCCGCCGCCGTCTCTTCGGGCGTATCGTCTGCCGGGACATAAAGCGCGGCTGCCTGATGGCGGAACCAGGTATCCTGACGCTTTGCAAGCTGACGCGTGCGTACGAGAATTTTCTCACGCACGACAGCAGGAGAAAGGCCATCGCGGAATTCCTTATAGCCGATCGCCGCCGAGGCCGTATCGGACCATTCGGGGTACTGGCGGCGCAAAGCGGCGACCTCTGCCGCCAACCCGTCGAGAAACATCGTATCGAGGCGCGCGGCGATACGCGCATGGAGATGCGAGCGTTCGACCTGAAGAACGGGATAAGACGGCGGCGGATTCGTCCATTCCCGATCAAGCCCCCGCAACAATGCGGAAAAGTAGAGCCCAGTACCCCCCACGATGACAATCGGGCGCGAAGCGGGAATCGCCGCGAGCCATTCGGCTGCGGCCCTGAGCCAGGCCCCTGACGAAAAGTGTTCGGCCGGTGTGACGATATCCACCCCGCCCATCGAAAACTCCTCCCGTTCGGCCACCGACGGCTTCGCCGTACCCACGTCCATCCCGCGATAGACGAGCATGGAGTCGGCCGAAAGAATCGCCGCGCCACGCTGGCGCGCGAGAATCGCGGCTGCGGCGGACTTTCCGCTCGCGGTCGGGCCAGCCAGAAGATAGGCTTCGCGCCGAATCATTTCGGCGCCCCATCCTTCACCCTTGGATGGCTCTTCCCGCGACTCGCCCAAAACCCGGCGACAACGAGAATCGTCGCGGCAATCGTGATATACGAATCGGCAACGTTGAAAACGGGGAAGTGGTGTACGCCCCAATGGAAATCGAACATGTCCACCACGCAGCGGCGCGACAGGCGATCGATCAGGTTGCCGATAATCCCCGCATAGAGCAACGTCTCCGCAATCGCCCCCCATCGGCCGGCGGGAAAAATCGCCCGGCGTTTCCAGAAAAGGAATCCCATGGCAATGAAGGCAAAAATGGCAAGCGGCCACACCTGCCCTTGCAACATGCCCCAGGCACATCCGCGATTCTCGACATAGGCGAGATTGAAGAAATTCTCAACAACGACCTTCGCCGGCGCGTTCTTCAAATAATAGACGGCCGCCGCCTTCACGATCTGATCAAGCAGGAGCAGATTCGTGACGGCGGCGAATGTAAGAACGAAACGACGGAGGAGCATCAATGGCTCCCGAAGGGTTTCTCCATCGCCGTCTGGCATTCCATGCATGTATGCACGAACGGCAGATTCAAGAGGCGAGGCTTGCGAATGAGCTGCCCACAGACTTCGCAGATCCCGTAGGTTCCTTCGTCGATGCGTGCGAGCGCCTCGTCGATCTGCTGCACGATTTTCTGCTGCGAATCGACCTGTTTGAGATTCTGCAAACGCATGAACGCATCCGAACCATCCTCATCCTCGCTTCCGCGATCATCGGTCTGCTCCAAGGCAACCGTCTTGAGCGTGGCCGACTGCCCAAGCATTTCCTGGCGGAGAAGAATCAGATTCCGACGGAACTTCTCCAGGTCCGCTTCCGGGAATTGGAGCGAGGCCTTGCCCTTGGTACGCGTTGTCGGCCGCCGGGAAAGCTTCACGTCAAGCTCCCCCTGCCCCTTCCGCAGATCGCCTTCCCGATGGCTTTTCTTCATGCTCTCGGCAAACGAATAGGCGAGATCCTTGCTGTGGTTCTCAAACATCTCGGCCGATTCGGTTTTCTTCACGGCGATCTTAACGGATTTCTTTCCGGAAGCCGAAGCGGTCTTACGCGAAGTGCCGTTCACGTTCTCTTCTTCGTCCATCGACTCGACTTCAGGAGCGGGGGCCGCTTTTTTCTTTAATGCTGACATGAACTCTCCTCCAATCCAACGCTCGCCGGTCACGCCATTTCAGGCGTCGCCTGAATCCAGGCGCGCACGTCGTCGTTAAGTGCCGAAACGAACTTGATCGTCGCCTGCGAAACCTGTCCTTCCGCATCAGGCAGATCGAACGTATCGCCCGCCTTCTTGTTGAGGAGATTCGCCGCCAGCTTCGTCTGGCTGGAAATAATGCCACGCTCAAGGTCGTTATCCCATTCGCCCAAAACGGTATAGGTCTTCTCTTCACCGGCCGCAGTCTGAATCGTCACCATCGACCCCGGCACCACGGCCGTCGGTTCAACCACGTCGGAGAAATCGACCGCCTTGACCTCATTGAGCTCCTTCTGCAGAATCGACTCCTTCTGCATGAGCGCGCGCTGCTCGTCCTTCGCGTACTGATATTCGGCGTTTTCGCTGAGGTCGCCGTAGCTTTTCGCGAACTCGATACGCTTCGTGTTCTCCGGAATCTCCACCTTGACGAGCTTTTCGTAGGCGGCCTGACGCTCGGCATAGGAACGGAGCGACGTGATACGCTCGAGCTTCTTGACCTCCACCTTCTTGACCTGGCGCGCGGCAAGTTCCGGCGCATGCTTCGTCATGCGCACCACAATCATGTGATGCGTAGAGGGTTCCCATGCGATCGACGCCTGGAAACGCTCGAAGAAGAGCGCCTTATCCGCCGGCTGAAGCTGGTCGAGAATGCCGTCAAGCCACTTCTGATCGGCGAACAGGCGGCGAATGATGTTCTGCATCCGCAACGTCTCGCCGCCCTGACGGCCCTCGCCGAGCGCAATCGCGTGCGTCAGAATCACCACGAGCGGCGGCAACTTCGCCCAATGCTTGAATTCGTTGTAACGCCCGAGGATCAACGTCACGAGCGTTGCCGGCGCCGACGCCGTCTTCAAAAGCTCCGAAGCCGCTTCTTCACAGGCCGGATCGTCCTTGAAGGCAACCAGCGTCTCGGAGAGGAGCGGGAAGCACATCTTCGGCAGGTCCTGATACAGCTTCGCCTTGGCGGCAGCCTTCGCCTCTTCGGTTTCAGCCGTCGTGAGGAAGGAAACGAGCGCACCCGTTTCACGCGCCGGAAGCGTACGCGCGGCGCCAAGGTAACGCGCTTCGCCGCTCAGGAGCGGATCCCACAAATAGGCCCGCGTCTTCGCGCTGCACGCATAGGCCAGCTTCTCGTCGCCCGCCAGAACGCCATCCAACTTCAAATCGGAGATGCAGAACGCCAACCGCGCAAAGAGCGCGTCGTCGACGCCGCGCATGGCCTTGAGGGCGAACGCCAGGCGTTCGGCGATCTTGATGCGATGATCGTCATCCAGATCCTTCAACTGCCCCTGCGCCTGCAATTCACGAACGTTCGAAAGAATGCTCTTCGGTTCCTTCATCTGCGTGAAGGCCGTGAACCACCCTTCGCCGTAATCTTCGGCTTTCGCCTTGAGATGGATGGGCTCCGCACGCCGCGTGGGAATTTCCACGCACTTATCCCGCCGGAGAGCCGCACGCGCACCTTCCCAGAACTTCTTCCAATTCGCCGTCTTGACGAAACCGTACTGCGCGGAAAGTTCTTCGAGACGCGTGATGGGCATGTCGCCAAAGCTCTGAAGCATGGCTTTCACAAACTCATCCGGCTGATCCTTGAGCATCGCCGCCACCCGCGCGGGATCGGCACGCTGGGTCACGAGAATATGGTTTTCCGGCGCCAACGCCAACGTCTCGCACGCGGCATCGTAGGTGAATTGGTGGCCGCGGCGCGTTTGGAAATCCACCGTCACACGGCGATAGAAATAATCGACATCCCGCACCGTGCCCAATCCCCAGGCCGAACTCAAAACGAGCGCGCCCTTGTGGAACGACAGCAGACGACCAAGGCGCCCCACCGACTCGCGCAACTTGCGCGCATCAAAACCGACGCCTTCAACGAAAGAGAGAAGCAGGCGGTCTTTCGTCGTTTTACGGAACGAAGCACGAACCGTCGCCCCGGCAGCCTTGTCGAACGCCGTGGCAATGACATCCTGAAGAGACTGGACAAAAGCAAAAGCGCCCGGGAAGTCCGCCGCCTCCTCATAGGCGGCCAACACCGTCGCAATCATGCCCTTCACCTTGCTCTTGTCATTAGCGGGGGCCTCGCGAATAAGCGCGGCAACCTCATTGACCGCAATAGGTGTTGCGGCAACGAGTTCCTTGAACTGCGCTTCCAACTCCTCAACCGTCTTCTTATCCATTGAAAACCTTTCTTTCTTCTGCTACCCTGCTCCAAAAAAGCGGACGGGTATTATACCATTTCCCGCCCGCCTGCGCAATTGCCAAATTCAATCGGTTGAGGAATCAGGCTCTTGCACCGAAGAAATAGCGATTGGCGTTATTATAGGAAATATCCGCCACGATGCCGCCGACCCAGGCGATATCGTTCGGAATCTCGCCCCGCGCCATCTCTTCGCCGAGCTTTCCGCAGAGGATGCGGCGGAAGTATTCGTGACGGGTGTAACTGAGGAAGCTACGGCTATCGGTGAGCATGCCCACGAAATTGCCGAGGCAGCCGAGCGCGGAAAGCGCCTCGATCTGCTTCTTCATGCCGTCCTTCTGGTCGAGGAACCACCAGGCGGCACCGAGCTGGATCTTCCCGCGATCGGGGCCCTTCTGGAAGCTTCCCATCACCGTCGCGAGCATTTCGTTGTCCTTCGGATTGAGCGAATAGAGAATCGTGCGCGGGAGCGCATCATCCTGCTCAAGCCGATCGAAGAGGCGCGTGAGCGATTCGGCCACGTTCCATTCGCCGATGCAATCGTAGCCCGTATCCGGGCCAAGCTTCTGGAACATGCGCGTGTTGGGATTGCGGATGCAGCTGTAGTGGAGCTGGGTGGTCCAGTTCGCGCGCGCATCGGCCCGCAGGCCTTCGTAGAGCCACGCGCTCTTGAACTTGTACGCTTCAGCCGGCGTCACCACCCCGCCCTCGCGCGCCTTCTTGAAGATGGCCTTCACTTCGGCCACCGTATAGGGGGCGGCGAAGATTTCGGTAATGCCGTAATCGGAAATCACGCATCCCCGGCTTTCGAAGAACGCATGGCGGCGATCCATCGCGTCGAGGAAGTCGTCCCACGTTTTCACCGGAATGCCGGCGGCCTCTTCAAGCTTGTCCATCCAGGCGTTCCACGCCTTGCCGTCGTCGATCTTCGAGGCCTTGTCGCTCCGCCAGGCCGGGAGCACCTTCACGGCGAAACCGGAATCGGCCACGGCCTTGTGGTGTTCGAGCGTATCGACGGGATCGTCCGTCGTGCAGACGGCCTTCACGTTCGACTTCACCATGAGAGAGCGCGCGGAGAAATCGCTCTCGGCCATCTTCGCATTGCAACGTTCCCAAATGGATTCCGCCGTTGCCCGACACAGGCGCTCCTCCACGCCGAAATAGCGGGCGAGCTCGAGATGGCTCCAATCGAAGAGCGGATTCTTCAAGAGCACTTCCATCGTCTCGGCGAACTTGAGGAACTTGTCGTGAGCGCTCGCCTCTCCCGTGATGAACTTCTCGTCCACGCCGTTCGAACGCATCTGGCGCCACTTGTAGTGGTCGCCCCCCAGCCACACTTCGGCGATGTTCGCCCACCGCTTGTCGGTCGCGATTTCCACCGGCGGCAGATGGCAGTGATAGTCGATGATGGGCATCTTCTCGGCGTAGCCGTGGAAGAGCTCGCGCGCCTCTTTCGTCGTCAAGAGAAAATCGTCATTGATGAAAGCCATGATATAATCCTTTCTCAGAAAATGAACTAAACGGGAAAACCCCTTTAGTTTATCATGAAAAACCCGCTACGTCAATCTTCGAGACGACACAATGATGGGAAATGCCCTATGCAGGATGAAAGGGAATCCGGCCTTTATGCCGGCGGCCAGACAATCCCCATCGGGTGGCTGAAATAGGCATGAACGTTCAGCCCCAGCATGGCGATTGCGAAAAGGAAAATGCCAAGACACATCCACATTCGCCTCGATCGTTCAACCCGCGCTAGCCCAAGGCCCAACACGAGCGGCAGGGCGTAAAACCAATGCCCCGCGTAGAGATGGCTTTCCGACAATCCCCAACCGACCACGAAATGAATGACGCCGTCGACCAGAAACATGATCCCCATGAGCTTGACGAGGAGATGACGCCGATTCACCCAGATGGAAAGTACGACAGCGCCATAAAGGATCATCAACAGAACGGGCGGCCACCACGTGGCGTACCCCCCGGCGATTTCCTGCACGGAGAAAGGCTCGCCGCGCAACGCAACGGGTTCACTGAAGAAAATCCAGAAGTATCGCAACCGCTCGCTCCACGGCATCCCCAGCGGCGCCACATGGTCGAAGAGCGAATGCCAGGCCGCAGCGAGACCCGGCGCCGAAACGTCGGTCCGCACCCGCCACCAGAGGCGCAAGGCGAAAATCGCCACGATGAGCTCCACCGCCCCCAATCCGAAAAGAAGAGTTCTCATGACGAGCCGACGGTCTTTCCAGCGTATTAGAAGAAACCCCAAAACGACCTTCCCAAACTGCGTCAGCGTCACCCCGCCGGAGAGCACGGCCATCACGCCCCACCCCACCACGTCGATCTTCCGCCCGAGCCCCGGCGAACGCACCTCTTCCCCCAAGATCCGAAACGCATCCCGTTCACGCCGCACGGCGCTCCCCATCGCCCAGACGAGCGTTCCGAGCGCGAGCAGCATCGACACGCCAAAGGTTTCCGGAATCCCCGCGAGAAGCCACACGTGGGCGAAGGAGAGAAAGAGTGCCGTACACGCCCAAACCGAGAGGGCGTCAAGGCCGATGGTGCGTTTCAAAAGCCGTCGCAACAGAAGAACGCTCCCCACGCCCACCGCGGCAAAGAGGCAAATCAGATAGCACCAGAACACCCCCTCGCCAAGTTCATAGATCCTTTGCCCCAACAAGGTCACAGGGCTCGTCAACCATCCCCAAAGCGGATGACGGAAACGCCCGGCGCCAATGAAATCGACGTTCGCAAAGGTTGTCGCATACCCCTGGAAATCAAACGAATAGATTTCCGTATCGCGCGGCGTAAAGAGCGGAACGGCCATCTGGCGATGGACCCAGAGCCCGAAAGCGATAAACGCGCCCCACAGCGCAAGCCACGGCGCGCCACGAAGGGAAAGCGAAAGCCAGGAGCGCATCCTGAACGCTTGAACGGTATCGCCCGCAGCCGTCGTCATGGCTTACTTGTCGTCGCTCGCCACAATGCGCCGATAGACCTTCGGATCAACGTTCAGCCACTTCACGTTGTCGGTTCGCATCGCAAACCGGCGCGGCAGCGAGAAACGCGTATCCTGGCTGATCCAGCCGTTTTCCGCGCCGATGTTCGGCCGGCGCACATGCGTTGCAACGCCCACCACCTTCATATCGCGGGTGAAAACGGGACTGCCGCTGTTGCCCTTCACGAACTCGGCATCGATTTCGATCTGTACCGGCCCCTGCCCGAGCACGCGGCCGCACAGCTCCGTGAGTACGCCGCCGCCCGCGCTGTTGCCGACCACGCAGATTTCCGTTCCAAGATCCGGGACCTTCTGCGCAAGTTCAAAGGCCGGCGGCTGCCCCTTCAGCTCAAGGCGCGCGAGATCGCGATCGCTCGCGATTTCCATCGCCCCCGCGAATTCAAGTTCGGGCCCTTCCGCACATTGGGCCGTGATCTTCTCCGCACTATGAACCACATGCTCGTTCGTATAGAGCCAGGTCTTGCCATCGGCCTTCACCACAAAACCGGTCGCGTTGCCTTTCCCCACCTTCATGATCGCCACCTTGTCACGGCACGAATTGAAGAGGCCGAACGAGGCAACGGGCTTCTTCTTCGGCGGCGCCGGGCGCTCCTTCACCACATACTTGATGACGCGATGCATCATGATATGATAGCTCCAGAGGCCATCGCGCTTTTCCTTGCCAAGGCGCAACACGGCCCGGCAGAGGTGGCCGTTCGAATCATTGAATTCAAACTGCCAGAACGGGACTTTCCCCGCGCCCATACCCTGCTTGGCCTTGCCGAAGGCCGGCTCGAAGAGCTTGCAGAACTTCTCGGCCGTCGCCTGGCGCATTTCATCGCTCGCGCCTTCGATCGGAGAGGCGACGATCTGCACGATCTCGCGCGTGGTACGGTCCACCCACACCTGGCAGGGATAGAAGCCGCACCGCTCCGAGAGCCTCCCGATCGAAGGGAATTTGTAGCTCGGGAAACGACGGGCCGAACACGGAAGATGGTACACTTCCGCCATCGAATTCCGATCTTCGAAACTCGCCTTGAAGCCCGCCGCCTTCATCTCGTCGTCGATCTTCGAACCGAGCGGCGCGCCGAAAAACGTCTCCGGCTTCGCCACCCATTCGGGTTTCGCGGGGGGAGCCGGTTTCGCCGCTTCCACCGCCGCCGGCTTCGCATCCACCGATTTCTTTTCAGCCGTCAGGCACCCCGCAAGCGCGAGCGCGCCGACCATTCCACAAACGATCGCCTTCATAGGAATCTCCCTCTCACTCTTCACGTTCAACCCGGAAACAAAACGCCGCCCCCTTTTCGAGAACGGCGTTCCGTGTTTTGATTTCGCTACAGCTAGGAATCTGCACGAAAAGATACGGGCTTAGTCAGCGCTCGGACGGACCTTGCCTTCCTTGATACGCTTTTCGATGACTTCCTGGGCGATGTTCTTCGGCACCGCTTCGTACTGCTTGAAGATCATCGTGAACGTACCACGGCCCTGGGTCACCGTACGGATCGCGTTCGAGTAGCCGAACATTTCCCCGAGCGGGACCGTCGCCTTGATGCTCTTCATACCGCCACGCTCGTCCATGCCTTCCACACGGCCACGACGCTGGTTGATGGAGCCGTTCGCCGCGCCCATGTACTGCTCGGGCACCACGACTTCCACATCCATCATCGGTTCCAGAAGCTGCGGCTTCGCCTTGAGGAAGCCCTGCTTGAAGCACTGGATGGCGCAGGTGATGAACGCGAATTCGTTCGAGTCGACTTCGTGATAGGAGCCGAAGTACACCGTCGCCTTCACGTTGACGACCGGGAAACCCGCGAGCGGGCCGCTCTCGAGCGCCTTGCGCACGCCCTTTTCGACCGCCGGGATGTATTCCGTGGGAATCACGCCGCCCTTGACTTCGTTGACGAACTCGAATTCCTTGCCGGGCTCCTGCGGTTCGAGCTTGAGGCACACGTGGGCGTACTGGCCACGGCCGCCGGACTGCTTGACGTGCTTGTACTCGCTCTCGACCGACGTCGTGATCGTTTCACGATAGGCAACCTGCGGGGCGCCCACGTCGCACGCAACGTTGAATTCGCGTTTCAGACGGTCCACGATGACTTCGAGGTAGAGCTCGCCCATGCCGGCGATGATCGTTTCGGAGGTTTCCTGGTCGAAGGTCACGACGAAGGTGGGGTCTTCCATCGCAAGCGCGTGGAGGGCAACGCCAAGCTTTTCGTTATCCTGGCGCGACTGCGGCTTCACCGCAACCGAAATCACCGGCGCCGGGAAGTCGATCGATTCAAGCGTAATCGGATGCTCGGGATCGCAGAGGGTATCGCCCGTGCGCGTTTCCGTGAGGCCGACGCACGCCACGATGTCGCCGGCATGCGCCTCGTCGAGCGGCTCTTGCTTGGCGGCGTGCATGCGGAAGAGGCGCGAAATGCGCTGTTCGCGGTTGATCGTGGAATCGAGAAGCTCGGCACCGAGCTTGAGCGTACCCGAATAGACACGCACGAAGGTGATCTTGCCGCCCGAACGCGGATCGTTCATGATCTTAAACGCAAGCCCGCAGAACGGCTCGTTGTCAGACGGCTGACGCTTCTCTTCCGGATTATCCTGCGAAACGGCCTCGCCCGCGTCGAGCGGGGACGGGAGGTAGTCGCACACGCCGTCGAGGAGCTGCTGCACGCCCTTGTCCTTGAACGCGCTACCGCAGAACGCCGGGGTGATCGTACGCGCGATGCAGCCCTTGCGGATGGCGCCCTTGATCTCTTCGACCGTGAGCTCTTCGCCCGCGAAGAACTTCTCCATGAGCGCATCGTCCTGCTCGGCCGCGCTCTCCACCATCTTCTGGCGGTATTCCTGCGCCTTCTCGAGAAGATCGGCCGGGATTTCCTCTTCCGTCACCGTCTTGCCGAGGGTCTTCATGTCATAGCGGAGGGCCTTCATCGTAATGAGGTCGATGATGCCGCTGAACGTTTCGCCGGCGCCGATCGGGATCACCATCGGAACGGGGTTCGCGCCGAGCTGGTTCTTCATCTGATCCATCACGCCGAAGAAGTTCGCGCCCACGCGGTCCATCTTGTTGACGAACGCGATCTTCGGCACTTTGTACTTCTCGGACTGACGCCACACCTGTTCGGACTGCGGCTGCACGCCGCCGACCGCGCAGTAGAGGGCCACCGCACCGTCCAAAACGCGGAGCGAACGTTCCACTTCGGCCGTGAAGTCCACGTGGCCGGGGGTATCGATCAAGGAGAGGCGGTAGGCGCCCCACATCACGCACGTCGCGGCGGACTGAATCGTGATACCGCGTTCCTGCTCCTGCACCATGAAGTCCATCGTCGCCGCGCCTTCATGCACTTCGCCGATCTTGTAGTTCTTGCCCGAATAGTAGAGAATACGTTCGGACGTCGTCGTCTTGCCGCCGTCGATGTGGGCCATGATACCGAAATTCCGCACATGGTCAAGCGGGAAGGTTTTAGCTGCCATTTCTGTTACTCCTGGTGTTTTGAAAAGTGAGATAATAGTTTATACTATTTAGGGGGTAAAAATCAAGGGGAAAATGAGAAAAAACAAAAAGGCCAACGTCCCCGCATACATCCTAATGTACCATTATAGATCCGGCGGTCGAGCGCGCCCGCGGAAACGACATCGCCCCCATAGGCGCCGAAGGGGAGTAGTATGGCAAAGAAACGGCGAATGGGAAGGACGGGAAAAAAGAAAACGGTCGATGCCGAAGCACCGACCGTTTCCATTCAGAGAAATAAGCAAGAGCTTACTTCTTCGCAGGCTTCGGCGGAACGAGCGCGTCCTTCGCAGCCTTCGCGAGGCGGAACTTCGCGACCTTGCACGCCGGCTTCTTGATGGCTTCGCCCGTCTGCGGATTGCGGACGACACGCGCACCCTGCTTCTTGATGAGGAGCTTGCCAAGGCCCGGGATCACCCAGCCCTTTTCATTCTGACGAGCGCCTTCGTACGCGAGCTCGATGAGCTTCTCATACACAGCAGCAGCCTGCTTCTTGTTGATTTCGCCAGCTTCGGCGAGGGCAGCCATCAGACCACTCTTGGTCGTAGGGACTTCGATTTTCTTAGCCATTTTGCTTTGTTCCTTATTGGTGCGCGAGGCGGACATCGCCCGCTACGCCAATAGAATAACGATTTTTTTCGTTTTGCGCAAGAGGGAAAATGATTTTTCCTTGATTTTTCATGCTTTTTCAGGTCTTGGCACCCCTCAAAACCGCCAAAACGGACTTTTCACGCCCGCGGGTGGTGCCGGCGGTGCACCGCGCCGAGCCGCGCGCGGTCCACATGCGTGTAGATTTGCGTGGTCGCAATCGACGCATGCCCCAGCATTTCCTGGATGGCTCGTACATCCGCACCATGCTCGAGGAGGTGCGTTGCAAAGCAATGCCGAAGAACGTGCGGCGAGATTTTCGTGGGGTCGATTCCGGCCGCCGTCGCCCGCTCGCGAAGCAATTTGAAAACGCCCATCCGCGTGAACGCCCGCCCGAGCCGCGTAAGGAACATCGCCCGCTCGTCCCCCCCCGGCTTCACGAACGACGCCCGCGCCGAATCGAGATAGCGCGCAAGCGAACGCCCGCACGCGCCCCCCATCGGAACGATCCGCTCTTTCGAGCCCTTCCCGCGGCACCGCACCACGTCGGCATCGGCGATGAAGTCGGTGGTCGCAAGCGAACAGATCTCACTCACGCGAAGCCCGCATCCGTAGAGCAGCTCAAGGATCGCGCGATCGCGCAGATCGCGAGCTTCCGTGCCGTTCACGCTTTCCACGAGCCGCCGCATCGTCGCCTCGTCGAGAACGCGCGGCAACACGAGATTCTTCTTCGGCGCGTCGAACCCGTCGCCAAGGTCCACGCGCGTCTCGCCTTGCGTGTTCAGGAAATGGAGAAACGCGCGAATGGAAACAAACGCCCGCGCCCGCGTGGAAGCCCGGCGATGCTTCGCCTGGAGCTGGGCGAAATAGGAGGCGACATCCGCGCGTTCGAGTTCGCACGGCGCCGTGTGCCCGCACGCGTGGAGGAACGCGAGAAAGAAGCGGATGTCGCGCGCGTAGGCCTCGATCGTCTTCGGCGCGAGCCCGCGCTCAAGCGCAAGCTCGGCCCGAAAACGCCAGGCCGCCGCCGCTAGCGCCGAATCGCTCACTTGGCCTTCTTCGCCCCCACGGATTCCGGCGTCACGCCGTTGGCCGTGAAGCCGGCACCGGCAAGCGAGAGCTCGATGTTCTTCTTCGCAAGCTGCATCGAGTCGTACTTGACCGTGAGCTGATGCTTCGCCGCGTCGAAGACGAACGCATCCGGCTTCGTGAAGTCGATGCCGCCATACGACTGCAACGCCGCGCGCAGGGCCGGCTCATCCGCCGCCGTCGCCTCTGGAACATCGATTGTAAAAACGCGCTCGTCCACACGCCGGCACCCCACAAGCCCAAGCGCCATCGCGCCGGCTGCAAGCGCCATCAAACCTGTCATCACGTTTCGTGTCATCTTCATGTTTCTTTCCTCTTCGCTTGATCTCACTTCACGAGATCCGTCCAGTCATAGTCAAGGAGCGCGCCGTAAACGACATTCGCATACGGAATCATCGCCTTCGCCCGTACCGACTTCGCCCAGCTCTCCGGCGTACGCAGGCAGGTGACGCCGCTGAAAAGATCGGGCCGAACCGCCCGCGCATGCGCGGCCGAGATGCACGGCCGCCCATGCGGCACGAGCTCGACAGCCGTGCCCGAACGCCGCTTGAGCGCCGAGCCAAGAACGAGCAGCTCCTCCGCCCGCACGCCCACGAGCGATTTGCCAAGGAGATAGAGCATCACCGCCGGCCCTTCATCCATGTTCTTCATTCCGTAGAACTCAAACCTCTTCTTGCCCGTCTCGCCCACACTGGCAAGATCAGCCACCATGATCGCACGGCCCGCCTGCAGGGCCTGGAGAACGCGCGCACGATGGATCGCCCGGTCCGCCCGGTCGTCCACGACAAGGATCGCCCCCTTCGCCGTGCCAGCCGGCAGGAACGTGATCGCCGGCACCTGCTGGCCGTCAGCGAAGGTGAAGACCTCCCGCACCGCCTTTGCGCCCGGCACCTTCGCGAGCGCCACCACATCCGTCTCCTTCACCGTAAAGCCGATCGCCTCCAGAGGACGGATCCCCGCGCGCGCCGCCACGACTTTTGCAAGCGCCGCCGCATCCCGCGCCACACGCCCCTTCTCGGCCGCCGCAAGATCGTCGATCAGATAATCGTGAATGCAGCGGAAGCCCGGCACCTTCGCGACCGCGCCCGCAGGCGTCACCCAAGCCGCCTTGCCGTCAAGACCATGGTCGACTTTCTTGACGTTGAACCCCACGTCAAGCCGGCGGCACGCCTCCACGTTCACGGGCGGCGTATTCTTGTCGCCTGCGAGCCAGCGGCGCATCCACTGGATGCTCGACGAACGCGTGGATTCCTTCCAGCCGTGCGGGCCCGGCACGTCCGTCATCCCGTAGCGCGCAAGGTCGAGCCCGCACGCCTTCGCCGTATCCTGCACAACGGCGAACGTCGCACGCGATCCGCCGATCGGGAAGAAGTCGTTGAAACAGCAATGCATCCGCACCGCATTATCCCCCAGGAGCACGTAGCCGGCATGGTTGAGGCCGAACGCCAGCTGGCCGAAGACGTTCTGCTCGGCGTCTTGCGGCCCGATCGCCGCGCACGCGTCGCGGAGCGTCGTCAAATAGCACGAGGGGCACGCCGCCGTAATCCGCGGATCGATCGCCTCGAGGAGCGAGGTCATCGTGCCGCCGCCCGAGTTGCCCATGCACCCCACGCCATCCTTGCGCACATCGTCACGCGTGTAGAGGTAGTCGATGACGCGCAGACCGTCCCAGATGCGCATCTCGGCCGTGCTCTGGCCGAGAAGCGTGGCAAGCGCACCGTAGCGGTTGTGCGGGATGCAGCAGCGTCCACCCGGGCTCTGCACCCGTTCGCCTTGGCTGATCGGATCGTAGATGAGCACCACGAACCCCTCAAGCGCCCCTTGCACGCAGCCGCGCTGATAGTCGATCGAGCCCTTGCCTTCGGCCGAATGCCCGCAGGTGAGCACGATCGCCTTGTAGGGCGGCTTGAATTTCGCCGCATCGGGCAGATAGACGAGCGCCGTCACATACACGCCGGGGCGGCTCTCGAACATCACCTTCTCGATGCGGTAGCCTTCGCGCGGCACGGTCGCGACCACCTTCGGATTGAGAGGCGTGCGGTCGAACTTGAGCCCCCCGATCGCCTGCACATACTTCTCGCGAAGCGTCTGGCGATGCCGGTCGTATTCGGCCCGCGACTTGAGCGCGCGCCAGCCGGCATCGGCCGCGAGATCGGCCTGCGTCACCTCCTTCAGCACCGCATCGAATCCCAGCTTCCCCTGTGCGGGGGTGAGGAGCGGCTTTTTAAGGATCGTCGCGCATTCGGCCACGGCCGGCGCCTCCGGAGCCGCTGCGGCGGTCAATCCCGCCACGCCCGCCGTCATGCACAAACCCAGAATTTTCTTCCACGTCTTCATCTTTTTTCCTTCCTCTTGAATTCACACGCGCACGGTCTTGATCGCCAGGAGATCGCCCACCTTCGCAAAGAGGCTCGCATTGCGCCCCACCGACATTGCAAAGTGGTGGATCGGCGCTTCGGCGAACCACCTCTCCATGAACGTATCGGGGTCCACGGCGAAACGAACATGCGTTTGCGTGTTGCCGATCATCATGATCGGATCCTTCGTCGCCGTCGCTTCCGTGACGATGAACTTGAACTTGCCGTCGCCCGTTTGCGTGAGCCCGAGCGTGGTCACCTCGCCCGCGCGCACCTTCGCCTCCACGGAAACGCCCGACCCGCGCTTCCCGTGATAGACGCCGAGGCCGCGCAGGATCGGCCGCCCCTCGGCAATCGCAAGGTGGAACGGCCCGTCATGCCCGAGGAGGATCGTGCCCGTGAGATAGTCGGTCGTCACGATTTCGCAGAAGCTGCCGCCAAGGCCAAGGATGTCGCACACCTTCATCGCGATCGCCGTTTTGAGATCGCCCTCGCCGCTGCAGGGAACGCCCTTGGCCGTCAGAAGCGAATGGCCCACGATGAAACCGCTCTGCACTTGCTCGTAGGCGTTGCCGTCGGCCCCGTGATAGTAGTAGGCGAGCGCGTCGAGATTGAAGTCCTTCACCAGCCGTTCCTGCGCGCACGCAACGCGGGCGGACCACGCAAGCTGTTCGTCGGTGGGCTTGCGCGCCCGCGGGTCGGCCGGCGAATCGCCGGAGATTTCGAACATGTCGCAAATCTCCTTCAGCTTCGCCGCCACCTCCGCCTCCGTCACCTTCTCGAGGCGCGCGTTCAAATCGCACATTTCAAGAAGCTCCACGTGAATGCCGGTTTGCGCCTGCGCCATCGTGAAGTCGGAATACATGTCAAGCATGCCCGAATAGTTGTTGCCGAGAAAGCCGAAGCGCGCGCGCGCAAGGTTCGCCTTCACGACGGCCGCACGCGTCCACTCCCCGATCTCCTTCCAGGCGCGGATCGCCTCAGGCCGCTCGGCCGTCGCTTCATCCGCAATCGCGCAGGCGGGCGCTTCGGCGAGGCCGAGGAGCCCCGAAACGACGCGATACGGAATCCCCGCGCGGTTGAACGCGTTCGAGATTTCCGGCGCCGGGCACGCGCAACACTGCGCGAGCCATTCGCCCGTCGCCGTTTTCGCATAGTTGATCTGCACGGCCGGCTGCAGATTGAGAATCACCGTCGGCGCCTTGCAGAGCTGATGAACGGGCAGTACGGCGTCGCTCGTCACGTAGGTGCCGATGTGCTGGAAGACGAGATCCACGTTGTGCGCCTGGAAATACTCGCCCGCCGCAAGGCCCCGATCCGAACAATCCACGAGCCCGAAGTTGAACACCTCCACATCGCCGAAACCCTCGATCTTTTCCGCGATGAACCGACCATACCCCTCGAGACGCGCCTTGAGGCCTTCGAACTGCGGCCAATACGCCTTGAGTCCCGTCGTATAGACGCCGATACGCGCTTTTCGATTCGCTTTACGTTCCATTCTTCTTTCCTTCTCGCAATTGCTTTTCGATGCATTCTGAAAATGACACAGCGGCCTCTCCCCTCATCTCGATGTGGAAACCTTGAAAAAACGATAGCCGGCGGGGGCAACGAAGGGTGCGCGGCCAGTCGATTCGGCAACGGGAATCCAATCGGGGTCGGCGAGAGCGTGTTTGGCAAGGAGCGTGTAGGCACACGGAGGCGTTCGGTCGTCGGCCTCTCGCGGAAGCCAGCCGATGAGGATGCGGCCGTCGGATGAAATCGTGATTGTGGCCGTAATCGGCTCGTCGTCGCGCCCGGCCGGCGTCCACACGAGACCATCCACCCAGGCCGTATCGGCGCAGTCGCGTTCGTCTGCGTAATTGTCCTTTTGATAGACCCAGCGGATCGTGTGTTCGCCCTCCGAGGCAAGTTCGACCGTACAAAGAGTCCAATCCGTATCGCCATCGATCCGGCCCTGTTCCACACCGTCCACGAAATACATGAGCCGATCCCAATCGCAGGCCCCGGTCAAATCGTAGTCGCAATCGACCTTCCACCAGAACGCCACCGTACCAGCTCCCGTCACCGTCGTTTCCATCCACACGGAGCGAATGGGATTCGTTCGCGTTCCCTGCCCCGGCGAAAGGCACCTCGTCGCATGCGTTCCCACCTTGACGTAATCGTTCGTTGCAAACCACACGGCCCCATTATCGCCCCCCGTCGTAAACGTGAGCGACGGCTGATCGAGGGCAACCGGCAAGGTGATGATGATACGGCCATCGTAGGCGACGGGCGCGGCCACGCCCGATCCCGTTGTGGGCCCTTCCCACGTCGGCGCTGCAGGCACCGTTGCAAACACGCGGAATCCGAACGCCGAACTGTTGGACGAGACTTTCGCTCCAGCGGTCTTCGAGCGCCAGCCCGCGCTGCATTCTCTCGCTTCCGCATTCCACCCCCCTCCTCGTAAAATGCGTGTATTCGCCCTCGAGCTTGCCGGCCCCGGCGGATTCGTCGCCGTCGTCGTTCCCAGCGCATCCTCATACCAGTCAAGCGTCCATTCCCACACGTTGCCATGGCAATCGTAAAGCCCCCAGTCATTCGGGAGAAACGATCCCACGGCAGCCGTGCCCTTCTCGAGCCCCCATGTGGACGACGGCGCAACGGACCCGAACCCGTAACGCGCCACCGTATCGAGCACGGGATCGCTCACGCGGTTGACGAGATTCGAACCGCAATTGAGCGCCGTTTCGCGCCCCGCGCGGCACGCATATTCCCATTGGGCTTCCGTAGGCAAATCGAACGTCGAATCCCCCGTACGCTCTCGCAGCACGCCAAAAAACGAATCGGCATCCACCTCCCCCGAGGCCGGCCAAAGCGCACCGTTCGCCTTTCCGCGGAGCGCTTCGTAGTTGACGCGTTCCACGGGACGTGTTTCGTAGCAGGTCTCGTTCTTGAAATAACTCGGCCGGCTTCCCTTTACGAGTTCCCACTGCCGCTGCGTGACTTCAAAGACCCCCGCCCACACGGCGTTCGTAAAGACGACCTCCCGCAGCCCCGAACTCGGCGCATTCGGATAATCGCCCTCCCGCGTCCCCATCGTAAACGAGCCCGCCGGGATCTTCCGCAACACGAGCTTCTCCGTTTTGTAGACGTCCGTCCACCCGCCCGCCGGCACCTCCGTGAGATAGCTGACCGGATAACGTGCCGCATCCGCGCCTCCCGCGAGATCGACCACCAGGTAGGATCCGCTTTCGGCATCCGGCGTGAAGGAGACGACCGCCGCCCCCACCGTGACGGTGAGCTGAGGCGCATAGACATCGGGATAGTCCGCCGCGAAATCCCAGCTCACGCGATACGTGCCCGAGGTCGCCACCGCCGTTACACCGGCAAGCGCAGATGCCGTAAAGGTACGCGCCCCATCCACCGCCGATACGCCAATCGAAGCCACCGTGCCCGAAAGCGGCAGATAGACCGTGAAGTCGATGTCGATAACGCCGTCCCACGGCTCACGCACCGCCGCCGCCGCCGCCACCACGCGGGCCGTCGCCCCTCCAGACGAACCACCCCCTTGCGGCGTCACGCTTGCAAACGCCCCCCACGCCGCAAGGGCAAGCCCTGCGGCGAAGAGAATGCGCCTTACGGACGCAGCTAGCAGTTGACGGATCATCATCAGAATGCCTCCTACACGAGGCGGGCTATTATACATTATTCGGCGAGGAAAGTAAATTCTCCGCCCTGATCGAGATCGCTCTTTTTCACAAACGGCTTATCGAGCGCCTTCGCGCCGCGTGTCGCCTTCGCGAACGTCTTCCCGGCGGCAGCGCCGTGCGCGTTCACGACAAGCGTCTTCCCCGTCGGAAGCGTCACCTCGATGCGGTCGAAGCGCGGCGCCCCGAGCGCGTAGGTGCCGCTCGCCGGGCACACGGGATAGAACCCGAGCGCGCTCCACACGTACCAGGCGGAGGTCTGGCCGTTGTCTTCGTCGCCGCAATAGCCGTCCGGCGAGGGATGATAGAGCCGATCCATCACCTCGCGCGCATGGCGCTGCGCCTTCGCCCACGCGCCGCACCAGTCGTAGAGGTAGATCATGTGCTGAATGGGCTGATTGCCGTGCGCATACTGGCCCATGTTCATGATCTGCATCTCGCGCGTTTCATGGATCACGCGGCCGTAGTAGGCCACGCCCGCCTTCGGCGGAAGCGTGAAGATTTCATCGAGCCGCCGCTCGAAGGCGGCCTCGCCGCCCATCGCCGCGGCAAGGCCAGGCACATCATGGAACACGCTCCACGTGTAGTGGTAGGCGCAGCCTTCCGTAAAATCGCCGCCCCAATCGTAGGGATCGAAATCCTTGTTGAAGGAACCGTCCTTGTTGCGGCCCACGGTGATGCGGCGCGCCGGATCGAACACGTTCCGCCAGTTGCGCGACCGTGCGCGATAGAGCGCCACTTCGCCCGCAGGGCGCCCGATCGCCGCGCCGAGTTCGGCAATGCACCAGTCGTCGTATGCATATTCGAGCGTACGCGCGGCCGATTCCCGGATACCCACGTCGCGCGGCACATAGCCGAGCGAATTGTAGAACGCAACGCCCGTACGGCCCACGGCCTGCATCTGCGGATGCGCGTGATTGGCGCCGTGGACAAGCGCCTCGTAGAGCGCGTTGATATCGAAGTTGCCCCGCACGCCCGAAAGCCACGCATCGGCAACGACGCTCGCCGAATTATTGCCGATCATGCAGTTGGTGAGCCCAGGGCTCGACCATTCCGGCAACCATCCCGATTCCTTCCAGCAATTCTCAAGCCCTTCCATCATCCGGGCGTTCACCTCGGGCGAGAGGAAGTTCAAGAGCGGGAAGAGCGCGCGGAACGTATCCCAAAATCCCGTTCCCGCGTAGTAGTAGCCTGCGCGCACGTCGTTCTTCGCCGGGCTCCAATGGACGATCTTCCCCTCGGGCGTCTTCTCCCACACCGCAAGCGGAAAGAGCATCGTACGATAGAAACACGTGTAGAACACGCGCTTCGCATCGAGATCGTCCGTCGTCACTCGAATCTTCGCGAGTGCCCGGTTCCATTCATCGCGCGCCTCCTGCGCCACTGCGGCAAAGTCCTTCCCCGCCGTTTCCGCAAGATTCGCCCGCGCCTGCTCGGTGGAAATGAGGCTTGAAGCGAGGCGCACGTTCACCACCTCCGGCCGCGTCGTTTGCGGAAACGCCACATAGAGCGCCCCGTCCTTCAACACGCGCGCCTCCGTGGCGGCGCGGTCGAAGGCGAGCACGAAGTGCTGGCGCACCGGCAGGCGCGTTGTGAGGTTCATCACGCTGTAGCCCGTCACGGACATCCTATCCTCCGCAAGGCGCGCCCCGCCGCCCTTGAACGGGTTGATGACGAGCCCCGGCTTCGCGTCCTTCGGGTAGGCGATGCGCACCGCGGCGCCATGCAGCGCAGGCGCGAGATCGACCGTTGTATCGAAGTCGGCAAGATAAACGCCATAGCGGTCGGGCCCGCGCGTTTCCGCCTTGTGCGAGAACCAGCTGCTCCGCTTCCGCGCCTCGTCCGCCGGCTCGCCCACGATCGGGAGGAAATTCCACGCGCCATGGTCGCCGATCCACGGGCTCGGCTGACGCGTGAGGCGAAGGCCGTAGATCCGCGGTTCAGTATAATCGTAGAACCAGCGCGCATCCGCCTCCGGCCGCGTCTGCGGCGTCCATCCGCCAAACCCCCACGGCCGCGCCGTCATCGGAAAGAGGTTGCCCGTGGAGATGCTGCAGCCGCCCCCGCCGCCCATCTGGTTGACCGTGCCCATTTCCGTGAGCACATACCGCGTAAGATCCTCTTCGGTTCCCCACAGCGCACATGCGCCCAAGAGCGCCGCCCCGCAAACCGTCGTCATCCGCAGATTCATCATTTTGTTTCTCCTTTATAAGTCTTCGTGCCGGCGCGTTGCGCCACATCGCCCGCCGCCGTCTTCACCGTTGCCACCACGCCCTCCGGCACCGTCACCGCAAGGTCGATCCCCGCAGCGGTACGCGTCCATTCAACCGCGAGGAGGCCCTTCCCGGGAATCCGATGCGCCGCCTTCACGTGATCGAGTCCCTTCGGATAGCACGGCGCAATGCGCACGGTCCCGAATGCGGGCGACGTGCGGCGAATGCCCGCAAGACCCTCGTAATACCACTCCACGATATCGCCGAACATGAAGTGGTTGTAGGACATCGGCCGGCACGCCCAGTCCTCATGGAGCGCGGTGAGCCCCTGCTTGACCATGAACCCGTAGCCGGGCTTGTCGTCGCGAATCGTCATGTCGTAGATGATCTGCCCGTAGCCGTTCTCACCGAGCGTCTTGAGAAGATACGGGAAGGCGATTTCGCCCGTCGTATACTGGTAGCCGCGCCCCACGATGTCATCGACAAGGCACTTGAGCGCCGCCGCGCGCTTCGCCTCGCTGCGGCAAAGCCCCAGCCCCACGGCGAGCGCCTGGGCGCTCTGCTGGCCATCGCAGTAGCAGTTTTTCGCCGCATTCCAGAACTTGCGGTCAAACGCATCGGCAATCGTTTCGGCGAGCGCCGTATAGTGCGCCACGGCATCGGCGCGCCCGAGCCCCTTCGCCATCGCCGCCATCGCCTTCGCGTCCCAATACCACCACGCCTGCGCCGACACGTTCTTCGGCACGGCCACCACGGGCAGCCAGTCGCCAAGCCCCGCCCGCGCGATGCCGTCTGCCGAACAGGCCCGGATATAGTCCATATACTTCTCCATCGCCGGCCACATCGTTTCGATGAAGTGCGCATCACCCGTCCACTCGTACTGCTGATACGGCACGAGAATCACGCTCGAGCCCCACTCGATCGAATCGCGGAACCCGCCCTTGAAGATCGTGAACTCGGGGCAGATATCCGGCACGAGTCCGTTTGGGAGCTGTGCATCCACGATGTCGCGGCAGCATTTCGCGAACACCTTCGCCGCATCCCATTCCCACCGCATCTGCACGCTATGGCAGTTGTACTGTTCCTGCCAGCCGAGCTTCTCGCGGTGCGGACAATCGGTGAACACGCTGACCATGTTCGACTTCTGCGAATTGACGACGAGACGATAGATGGCGTTCAACATCGGATTCGAGCAGGTGAAGGACCCGATACGGTCGCAATCGGCATGCACTTCATACGAGTCGAACGAAAGGACCTCGGCCTTGCCCACCACCTTCAAGGTCGCATACTGGTAGCCGCGATAGAAGAACGGCGGGCGATACGTTTCGCCGTTTGGATCGCCCTTCAGCACATACGAGCACCAGGTCGTCTGCCAGCCGGCGTAGTCGTAGAGCGTCTTCCTCTTATCGTCCCACCGCTCCGCCATCTGAATCGTCACCTTTGCGCCCGCTTCGCCCTTCACACGGATTTCCGGCACGTAGGCGAGGTTTTCGCCGAAGTCCCAGTGATCGCCGCAGTTGACGCCGTGATGGCAGTCGAAGAGCTTGATGCGGAAGGTGGCCGGCACGAGTTCGCCGGCGGGCGCTTCGCGCACGCACACATCCTTCGTCGGAAGCGATGAATTGAGCCACAGCCGGCCGTCCACGTCGTCGCCGGCATAGACGGAACAGAAGATGCCACCCGATTCGGAGAGCGTCCAGGTTTCATCCGTCTCCACGCACCCCCACACCTTCAGCCGCCGCGGCCCCTGGGAACCATGGAACTTCTGATAGCGGGTGGGCGTGCGCGACATCGAATACATGCCGCCCGTCAAGATCACGTCGAGCCGGTTCGTGCCCGGCTTGAGGTCAACGGCGTAGGTGTCGTAGATGCAGGTCTTGCGCGTATCGGTCCACCCAGGCGTGAGCACATCGCGCATCCCGCCCACCTTTTCACCGTTCAAGTAGGCGACATACTGCCCGAGACCGCAGATGGAAAGTTCGCTCCTGCCACCGGGGCTCGTCCACTCTTTCGTGAACTTCGGCTCCGAACGAACCGCCCCCTGTGGTGCCCCGATCCAGACGGCTGCGGCAAGAAGAATACTTGATGAAAACATGATTTCGCCTCCTTCGATCCTTCGACCTTAAGCCATTCACCTTTCCTCCTCAAAGCGCCGTTACGGTTGCGCCGAAGCGCCAGCCCGCACCGACGACGAAGGATCGTTCGGATTCGTTGCGAGGTTGGCGTTTTTCGTTCCCGTGACCGTTGGCACCGCGAGGAGACGCGCGAGATCGTTCACGGAGACCGTTTCGGCCGCGCACGCCTCTGACGCCGCATATTCGATCAACGTGTTGCGCAGCCACGCCTGCGCGGGCGACTCGCCCTTCACGTTGAACCCGCACACGACGAGGCGGCCGTTGCCCACGCGATACTCGAAGAGCGCCGCACGGCGAATCGGGAAGCGCGCCGGCGTAACCATCTCAACGATCGGATCGAACGGCACCGGCCCCTCTAGCTGCACCGAACGGCCGCCCTCCAGGAGCCGACGGAACTCCCACCCGCAATACCCTTCATGCGGCAGGGTTTCGAGAGACGGATGGCCCGCCTTGACGACTGTCGCCACATGGCCGTTGCTCCGGCCCGCCAGCGTAGAGCGGAAACTCGTCTTCACGCTCTTGAACGGCCCCGCGCCAAAGAGAAGCACGCGCTCGCCCTTTTCCATCGCCGCAAGGAGATCGTTCCGCGAAATATCCGTGACCACACGCACGTTCTTCGCCGTCGGCGCCGCCAGCTTCGGGAAGCCGAAGAGCTCCCACTCATTCGCCACCGCCGCCCCGCGCGCGGCCGTGAAGCGCGCCTTCAGGAGATACTTGACCGGCGTTGCCGAGGCCGGCACGCCCACGGCGCTCCGCGCGAGCGCCGTCAGGCGGCCGTTCGGCACCGCACCACACGGAAACGTACGCGCCCAGACGGTCGTGCCGTCCGCCACGCGCACGAGCGATACGGCGAGCTGCGATTCGGCGAAATCGCGGTCGTAGTTCGAAATCGAAAAGCCAATCCGCGCTTCCGCGCCCGCTTCCACCGTGAAGTCGCTGCCAAGATCCGTCAGGAGAACGGCAGGCGAATTGTACCGGCGCACGTTCTCCACCGTCTCGCCCGGCTTGAGACGATAGAATTCATCCATCATGCCGACGCTGTAGCCGAAGGTGTGGCCGTGCGTGTTGATGTCGCCCAGGAAGTCGTAACCGGCCACGCGATCGGCCGCGCGCACCTTCTCGAACGTGAACTTGCGGATGCGGCGCATCCATTCGCTCGAGTTGCGGAAATAGAGATCGGCCTTGTCGTATTCGCCCTTCTCGAGCAGGTGACGCCGAAGCCCCTGGAACATGCCGGCGGCGAGAATCGGCGAATCGGGCGGATAGAGTTTTTCCGTCGAGAAATCGACGTAGGTGCCGTCGATTGAAATCTCATGGGAAAGCCGCGGCTTATTGCAATACGCGTCGCCCCACGCATCGAGCGTAGCGGGGCCTGCGCTATTGAGCGAATCGTAGCTCGTGAGGCCGAGCTGATAGGAATTGAAGAGATCGCTGTAGCGGGCCACGCGCGCCATCCGTTTCGGGTTGTGGGCGAACGGCGTCTTCACGATGTCGTCCCGTCCCTTCATGAGCGCATATTCAATTCCGCGCATCGCGCTCATCGGCGAGAAGAGCGCATCCGTGCCCGTATGGACCATCTCGGCGACATGGCGGAGATAGGCTTCCGCAATGCGGTCGATGCGCGTTTCATTTCCCGTACAGTAGATGACGACGGAGGGATGGCGGCGGGCAAAGGCGATGATCGCGGCGAATTCCTCTTCGCTCACATAGTTCGGCGTCTCCACATGAACGAGCATGCCCAGTTCGTCCGTCGCCTCGAAATAGGCCTCCACCGGAACGAAGGTGTGAAACCGCACGAAGTTGAACCCAAGCTCCTTGCGTTTCGCCGTGATGCGGCGATAGGTTTCAAGATCGCGCGGCAGATGGACCGTCTCCGGGAAATAGCAATGTTCGGTAACCCCGCGCAGATAGATCGGCTCGCCGTTGAGCCGCAGCTTCTCGCCATAGGCCTGAAGCCGGCGGATGCCGAAGAGCTGGCGATAGACGCCCTGCGGCGTCGTGAGCGTGAGCGCGTAGCGCTTCGGATGCTCCGGCGACCACCAGGCATAACCCTCTGTGGAGAGAGTGAAGTCGCCCTTCGAACGTCCCTTGGCGAGCGTGCGCCCGCCATCGGCAATCGTCCAGTCAAAACCGGCCGCACCGCCCGTCACGTGCACGGTGAAGGACTGCAAATCGGCGGCGGTCGTCACATACACATCTGAAATCGGATTCTTCACGAACCGCAATTCACACCGCCCGTCGATGCCGCCCGTCGCACGGAACAGCGAGCGCGTGGTCATACCGGAAACATCCGCATCGCAGTACCCGAAATTCGGCGTGTTCGCAACGGCGAGCACGATCTCATTCGTTCCCTTGCGGAGTACGCCCTCCGGCACGGCGAGTTCGAACGGCGTGGAAAAGCCCTGGCGGAACGCGATGAAGCGCCCGTTGATCCAGGCGCCCACTTCGTTGCGCACGCAATCGAACGCAAGGACGGCCGGCCCCGTCCGGTCGAGCGTGAACGAGCGCCGATAGAAGAACGCGCCGTAGAGGTTGGGCCGCGTCATGTCGCAGGCGTAGTCGGTAATCGGATAGGTCTGCACCACATGAAGCGGGTTGATGCGGAAATCGTCGGTCATTCCCGCCGCGCGAAACGCCTTCTTCTGGTCTTCCCAGAAGCCCGGAACCGCATTCGTGATCGCAACGCCCTTGAAAACGGGGCACGCGCCCGAACGCCACGGCGTGGGCCGATAGGCCATCTCCCACGTGCCGGCAAGCGATACGGCCTCGGTCATCGCATGGGTGCGCACGCGTTTCGCGAGGCGGTCGGCCGGCTTCGGGAGAAGGTCCACCCAGTCGTACGCCTTGAGCGCACCGTAAACGGTGGTCGAAAACGGAATGATGTAGGCCTCGCGCACGCTCGTCGTCCATGGCGGCGGCGCCTCGACCACCTCGACGTCCGACACAAGATCGCGCCGCGCGGCGTAGGCATGGGCGGCCGCAATCGCCGTGCGCCCGTAGGCGACGATCTGCGGGGCCGTGCCGTAGCGCCGCTTCACGTCGGCCGCAAGTTCCAGAAGTTCGCTCGCCTGTTCGCCCGCGAGCGTTTTCCCGAGCGTGTAAAGAAGAACGGCAAGCCCTTCTTCCTTTTCAGGGCGGGCGTAGAACACATGGCGCCGGCCGTCAATCTCGCCCGTTCCGAGCAGATCCGCCGCCACCACCACGCGCCCTTCCGCGAGCGCCCTCTCTACAGCCCGGCGCCGCGCCGCGCGATTGCCGTCGCCCACGATGATCACGGGCGCAAGTGCCGGCGTTTTCGGTACAAACGTGACGGCCGGCACCGCATGATTCGCCTCCGGCCACTCGTAGGCTTCATGCACAAGTGCGAGATCGCCTTCGAGCGCCTGCCGCCTTTTTTCAACGCGCGTCACCTTCTGCGTGCCCGGCTGCGTGATCCGCGCAACGCGACACACCGCCTCCGGCGTGGGCGGGCCCTTGCGTGCGGCAAGGAGCGCCTCAAGTTCACCGCGGAGAACGTCGAAGACCGTTCGCTCGCCCGGCAGGTCGAGCACGCGCCCCTTCTCCGTCACGCATTCCGCGCCATCGGTCAGGCCGCAATCGTGCTCGGCGTCAACGAATCCCTTGGCAAGTTGCTGGTACCCGGCGAGATCATGGCGGAGCGCCGCAGGCTCGTTCTTGAGCCACCGTTCGCACCATTCCACGGACGACACGCGCAACGCCTCGTTCCACCCGTGGTGGCCATCCGCGCTCGTGACGTCATAGCGGCCGGCAAGGCCCACGCGGCCCACAAGTTCCCTTACCACGTCCATCGTCTTCATCGTTCCCGAATAGGGGAAGTAGTCCTGATGGTTACATTCCACGCGCACCGGCATCGGCGCCTTCATGAGAATGTAGGAGGCATGGTTGAGGCCGAAGGCGAATTGACCGAACACGTTCTGCTCCGCGTCGCCCGGGCCCACGCTTTCGTAGCTTTCGCGGCAGTTCGTGAGATAGCCGGCGGGGCACGCCACGGCGATCCGCGGCTCGATCGCCATCAGGAGCGAGGTCATCGTGCCGCCGCCCGACTGCCCCATGCAGCCGAAGGGCCCCTTGACGTCTTTGCGGCTTTCAAGGTAATCGAGTGCCCGCATGCCATCCCAAATGCGATACCGCGCCGTGTTCTGGCCAAGCAGATTCGCGAGAGTGCCAATGCGATTGTGGCCGTGGCAGGGATTCTTCAGAACGTCGTCCTGATAACGCTCGCCCTGATAGAACGGATCGTAGATGAGCGCGGCCATGCCCGCCTTCGCCGCGAGCACGCAGCCCCGCTGGTAGGCGACCGCCCCCTTTCCGTTCCGCGTATGGCCGCAGGGAACGAGGATCGCGGGGTACGGCGCCTTGAACTTCGGCGTGTCCGGCAGAAAGAGGTTCGCCGTCACATGTACGCCTGGCCAGCTTTCAAACATCACCTTTTCGATTCGGTAGCCCTCCCGCTTCACGGTGGCGACGATTTGCGCGTTGAGGGGACAGCGATTCGTGGGGAAGCCCCCGAGCGCGGCCGCCATCTCCGCGCGCATCTTCTTGCCGCGCGCAAGCACCTCGTCCTGCGTTTTCAGTTGCGTCCACGCCTCGTCGCAGGCCTTGTCCTTTGCGACCACCCGGCCATAGACAGAGCGATAGGACGTCATGCCGGCCTCCGCCCCCAAGACGCGGTCGCCGAGATGTGCGAGCCAATCCTCCCCCCGCACGTCCGCCGCCCCCGCCCAAGCGGCAACGGCCATCGTCAACACTCCGAAAATCTTCATTTCAGATCCCCCTGTTTACATTCCGCATTTTGCGTTTTCCGTTTTCCGTTTTTCATTCCTCAGGAGGTCGCCGAGTTCGGCGCCTCTACGGCCGGCTTCGAAGATGCGGCGGATTTCGTCGCGCGTGAGCGAACGCGTCCAAAGGGCGAAATCGTCGATGTCGCCATTGAACGGCTTCGCATAGTGGCCCGTACCGTCCTGCCCGATGCAGAACGGCAGGGCGTGAAAGGCGATGTCGCTTGCGCGGTCGCTCAGCCAATAGAGGTAGCCGTCCGGCGCGCCCTGGTAGAACGTGAGCGTGCCTTCGGCGTCCATCGTCACCGCGTAGAAGGTCCATTTGCCCGGCACCACGTCGTAGGTACCAAGATCGATACGCGGAACGCGGCCACCCGTCACGCCCGTATTGAAGCCAATGCCCGGGCGGTTCGCGCCGAAAGACCGGCGGCCGGCAGCGAGAACGACGCCGGGATTGACGCCTTTGCTCCAGTCCTTGTTGCCGAAGATCGCGGGGTCGCCCATGTCCTTTTCAATGGCGCCGTGGCGCACCCAGAGGGTGGCCGTAAAATTGTTGCCGTTCTCGAAAGGCAGTTTGTCGCTGCCTTCCAACCGAACGGCGCTCGCAGGCCCCTTGGCGTCCCGCAGGCAGAGGCATCCTTTCGCGAAACCGGAGTAGCGATCGCCCATCACCACGCGCGGACCAATCGCCTTGGCCACCGGTCCCCCTTCAATCACATTCTGCGGTGTGGGCGTATTGAACGGCAGATACGCGACGAGGGCATCGGTGAGGGCGCGCGCCGGTTGTTGCGGCGCCACGCGGGTGATGGGGCGACCGTCGAGATCCAGTTTCACGGGATCCTGGCCGAAGTGGGCGAGTACCGTGGCCGTGAGGTCGTAGTGGCGCGGCACGCCGGGGATGCGGCCCTGCGGCACATGACGGCTCGTAATCACCACGGGAACCGTGGAGGAGTGGCCGCCCCACGGGCCGTGGCCGCGGCCATAGCCGCCATGGTCGCCCGTGAGCGTAATCACCCAATCCTCTTCGGCGAAAGTGGGGCGCGAGGCAATCGCATCAAGGCAGCCGCCGATATAGCGGTCGCACGTGGCAATCGAATTGAGATAGCCGGTGCCGTAGGGATAGTAGCCCGTACGGTGGCCGTAGGAATCAGGCATGTTGACGAAATATTGAATCGCATCCGGGCCATCCGCCGCCGCGAGCAATTTCGCCACCGCCGCCGCATTGTTCTCGTCGGCATCGCAGGAATGGACGCCTTCGGGCGTTCGGATGTGCGTAATCTGCGGATGGCGCGGATAGTTGTCGCCATCGTTCCAGGAGTAGACCGAATAGGCCTTGAAAGCGGGATCCGCGCGCGCAAGGCGCATGAGCCACGTCGGCCACTGCTCGAAGAGCCCCTTCTGCGTTTGACCGTTGTCGAAGACCTTCGTCTTCCGGGCGTTCACACATGTCGCAATGGCGGTGTGGTTCGGAGCGCTCACGGTGGGGGCGTCGGCAATCGTCTGGCCGTTTGCCGACCAGGCGCAGGCATAGCCCGGCTGCCACCGGCCTTCCCGCAGACGATCCACGTTCGGCATCGACCCATTCAGCATCACATCCGCCCGGAAGCCATCCAGCATGATCAAGAGCGCTTTCGGCTTTAACGCCGCGCCTTCCGCCTGCAACGCCGCACACAAGGCCACAAGGCCCGCCACCGAGCCCATGCCAATCCGAGAAACCAAGTTTGCCATTTGACCTTTTCCTTTCTGACGATTCACTGGAAACGCCCTCCTAGCGCTTTCGTCTAATCTTACCAAATCGACCCGTTCTGTGCAAATCTATTTTCGAGGAACCAGGCGCATCTGAATAATTCACGGCGTCCCCCTCTTGTGCGAACCCACGGTCTGCGGCGCCTGACACGGAGCACGCGGAGGCACGGGGACACGGAGGGAATGAGAGGATGGCCGTCGCCGCCTCCAGTCTAAATCCAATTGTTCGAATGTTGGAATGCTCGAATTGTCCAAGCCCCCACATCGCTGCCGCGGGCATCAAACAGGAGGAAGAGAGGCGCGTTCTCCCCACCTTGATTTCATTTACAGTTCACTGTCCCACGGCAGTGAGGGTACTGCGAACAGCCATAGAATGCGGCGCCATCGGACCTTCGGTGACGAAGAACCATAGGCGAACCGCATAAAGGACACTTGGGGACCTCTTCTCGACTCGCCACAGACTGGAGAACCACCTCATGTCGACGTCTCAGATTTGCGACATGTTTTTTTCGTGCCTCCTCTGAAACCCCCGCATCAATCTCAAGTAACCTTTGCTCCAGATTTTTCATCTGTCCGAAACTGAAGTAGCGCCGGGGGCACACATGGGACACGTTCGCCCTCGTCACCAGCGACAGGGAGCTCGCCCCCGTCGCGCTCACGCAGCCCTACCGCAACCGCGGCGACTGCGAGAACAACTTCGACGAATACAAGAACCAGTGGGGATGGGCCGGTTTCGTCACGAACAAGCTCAAGCCGACGCGGTCCCGGCCGCAAAAGCGGATGCGAATCGCCCGTACGGTGCGGCGGAGCCGCGATGCGGGGTGGATTTGTAATCCGTGTCTTTCTTCGAAACCACTAGTCAATTAAAAGCGGATATGATATAATGTCGCCATGAAAAACATTTTTTTTCCTTTTGCTGCGGCACTCGTTGCCGTGTTTTCCGTCTCCGCCCGCGAATGGCCTGACGCCGGCGGCGAATATTCCAGCGCCCGGATGGACTGGGAGCTTCTCGAACGCGATCTCGCGAACTGGAAGTCGCTCCCCTCCCGCAATCCCGCCCAGGCCTATAATGCCGAGGCCTGCATCAAGGCGACGGATAAGACTCCGTTCGACGTTCTTCTGCGCCGTACGCGGGTGCTCGCGGCGGACCTCACAAGCGCCGGCGTGGATCTCACGGCCGAGTTGAAGGAACTTGAAACGTACGCCGAGCGGGCCAAGAAGTGGCACCACAACTGGAATGAGACGCTCTTCCCGAGCTTCTCCGCCCTCCATGCGCTCAACCGCCGCATCGCGTTGAAGAACCCGCTCCTGAAGAAGATCGAGCGTCTCGTCTTCGTGGGGCACGAAGCTTTCCCGATGCAGGAATTCGAAGGCGGCTGGCACATGTGCGACCAGTACTTCGGCTTCCATGGCACCATGCGTGAAACCACGATCGGCAACGGTCTCTATGTGATCGACCAGCCCTTCTCGGATCACCCGATCGCGCGTAACCTGCTCGACGGCCGCACCGTGGAGGAGGGCCCGTGGAAAGGCCAGGGCCTTGGCGACGGCGCGTACATCTCTCCCGACGTTTCGTGGGACGGCAAGCAGATCGCCTTCTCCTACTCGCGCGCCGTGCCCGAGATCCGGAAATGGAACGACAACACGGTCTACCACATCTTCACGTGCGACGCCGACGGTTCCCACCTGAAGCAGATCACCACCGGTAACGTCAACGATCTCTTCCCGTGCTGGCTCCCGAACGGGCGCATGGCGTTCATGTCCGAGCGCCGCCAGGGCTTTGGCCGCTGCC
>JAZLJP010000055.1:0-46464 GCA_045617985.1 Kiritimatiellia bacterium | reverse complement strand
GTCGGGAAGGTTCGCCCATCAGAGCGAGACCTCGACGTCGGGGAGAAGCATGTCGTCCGCCTTGGTCTCGACCACTTCGTAGACGCAGAAGAGCGGCCAGTCCTGCGTGCCCTTCGTCTTCACGTGCGAGACGACTCCGCGCCAGACCGAGACGTCCGCATTCCAGGCATCGTCGCGAATCTTCTTCAGATAGTCGGTAATAGTCATTATTTCGATGTTGTCGTAAATCTTTGACATGCCAAATTTCGCCATCCACCAGAGAGAAACGACGACGCAATTTCGATGACAAAAAAGAAAGCGTACTTCGTTCAAGACATCCCTCTAATGTCATACGGGCACCCGCCCGAACAACGATTAGGATTATAGCAAAATCGCCCATCTGGCGCAATGAGATTTCACCCACAATGGTGTCCATATTGATTTTTGCGTGCAGCGCCGTGAAATCTTAGCTATAAAAATCGCTTCCTGTCTCATTCAAGACAGGAAGCGATCCCTTGAGGTCTGTTTTCCAGACTGCTCAGGCTCAACCCGCTTCATCAGCGGCACCACCGTGGTGTTCCACACGGTTGGCTCCTGACAGGAGAGGTCACTCGTTCAGAACGAACACGAGGCGGTAGGTGCCGGCCTTCGGACAGAATTCGTCGTGCGGCATCGAGCCCCAGCTGTCGTCGCCCCCGACGCCGATCTGCACGGCGTCGATGTTGACGGTGATTTCGCCGTCCTTGGTCAAGTCGAACTGGTGCTTCGCCTTCTCGAGTTTCGCCTGCGAATAGGGCCAGGCGTTGAAGCCGAACGGACGATTGAGCGCCGTCACGCGCAGGCCCTTCTTTGCGCCGTCCGAAAGTTCCAGCCAGCGGCAGAGCGTGCGATAGCCCTGCTCGCCCGGCTCGGCGTAGTTGTCAGGATTCAGACGGTAGCGCGGATAGTTGATCGTACCGGTCTTCGCATCGGCAAGGCCCGTGACGAGCCCAACCGACGCGGAGAAGACGCCGAGTATCGCACCGGTAGCACGGTCGGAGTAGTTCTCCCACGGGCCCAACCCGTACCAGGTCGCATTGGTGAAGCTCGCCGGAACGGTGAACGTGAGGCCCACGCGCGGAATCGGGCAGAGGTTCGTGGGGAAGGAGAAAGTCCAATCCACGAGCGTTCCGCCCGCTTTCAGCTTCGACACCTTGAGGTCGCTCGTGCAGCCCGCCGGAAGCTTCTGCGTCTCGGTGGCCTTCTTCCAGACCTCGCACTTCTTCGGCATCCGCCAGCCGCGGTCGTTATCGATCGGCGCCCGCCAGAAGTTGAAGCGGAAGTCGTTCGGCGCCGCACCCACGGTCTCCACGATCTCGCCCGCCGCCTTCGGCGTGAAGGGACGCGTGAACTGGTCCCAGGCGATGAAGTCATCGCCGCGCGAGAAGCAGAAGAGCACCGCATCGGCCGTGGCCGGAACGGCGGCCTTGAGCTCGCGCTTCGTGTCGGCCGCGAAGTTTGCGAGGTCCAGGACGCCCGTCGCCACGATGGCGCCATCCTTCTCGGCCGTCCACTTGCCCGTCACGCCCGCGAGGTCGAGGAAACTGTAGGTGTTGTGGACCGTCGCCAGGCCGCGCGCCCAATCGAACGCCGTCACGCGGATGGGCTGGTAGGCGTGCTTGACTTCGAACGCGCCCGGATGGGGCGTACGCGTGGCATCAAAGATGCCGTTGCAGTTGAAGTTGTCGCTATTCGGCTGATCGCCGAAGTCGCCGCCGTAGGCCAGCACGGCCCCCTTCCGCACTTCTCCATTTTCCATTTTCAATTCTACATTTTTCCACAGGGCCTGGTCCACGAAGTCCCAGATGAAGCCGCCCTGCATCGACGGATACTTCCACACGAGGTCCCAGTACTTCTGGATGCCGCCGTTGGAGTTGCCCATCGCGTGCGTGTACTCGCACAGGACGAACGGCTTCGTCGGCGACTGGGAAACGTACTTCTCGCACCCGTCAGGGCGCATGTACATCGGGCAGCGGATGTCGGTCCACGGATTGTTGCCCGCGCACTCGTACTGCACGGGACGCGTCGCATCAAGGCGCTTCATCGCCTTATATTCGGCAATGAAGTTATCGCCCCAATAGCATTCGTTCCCCATCGACCAGATGACGATCGAGGGATGGTTGCGGAACGTCTTGATCATGTTCACGCCGCGCTCGACGTGGGTGTTGCGGAAGAGCGGGTTGCGCGAGAGCGAATGCTCGTTGTAGCCCGAACCCTGGCACTCGAGGTTCGCCTCGCACACCACATAGATGCCCTCGCGGTCGCAGAGTTCGTACCAGAGCGGATCGTTCGGGTAGTGGCTCGTGCGCACGGCGTTGATGTTGAACTTACGGAAGAGCTCGAGATCGCGCTTCATCGATGCGGGCGTCACCGCATAGCCGGCCTCGGGCGTCATCTCATGGCGGTCCGTTCCGCGGAAAATCATCCGCTTCCCGTTCAAATAGATGACGCTGTTCTTGATCTTCACATCGCGGAAGCCCACCTGCACGGCGCGCCAGTCGCCGCCGCCGACTTCGAACGCCTCATGGTAGAGGTTCGGCGTCTCGCAGCTCCAGAGCTTCACGTTCGGATAGGTCTTGGCGAAGAGCGTCGCGCCGCTCTCGTCGCGCACGACGAGCCGGCCGGTCTTGCGATCGTCGGAGAGCGTCGTTTCCACAATCACGTCGCGCGACGCTTCCTTCGCTTCGGAAACGAGCCACACGCTGCGGAAGATGCCCGAGAGGCGCCAGAAGTCCTGGTCCTCGTAGAACGTGCCGTCGCTGTGCTTGTACACCTCGACTTCGAGACGGTTGTCGCCTTCCTTCAAATACGGCGTGAGGTCGAATTCGGCCGGCAGGCGGCTATCTTCGCTGTAGCCGACTTCGCGCCCGTTCACGCGCACGTACATCGCGCTTGAAACGCCGCCGAAGTGAATCGTCGTCGTGCGCCCCTTCCACGCGGCCGGCACCGTGAAGGTACGCGAATAGAGGCCCACCGGATTGCGGAAGCGCGTGGAGGTGTAATGCTTCTTCGGCTCGCCCATCGGGTCGCCCTTTTCGCTGAACGCGATCGGATAGCCCGCGCACACGTAGAGCGCCGGATCATAGTCGCCCTGCAGCTGCCAGCAGCCCGGCACGGCGATCTTGCCCGACTTCTCCCACACGGCCGACGGCTCGCGCTTCCACTGGAAGTCCCACGTGCCGTCGAGCAGCGAAAACCACTTCGACGACGTCCGTTCGGCGCCCTTCGCAATGGCGAGCGCCCGTTCGGCGCTTTCGCACGGCACGGCGATCGCGCGCGCCGGCAGGCGGTTGATCGCATTCACCAACGGGTCACGCCACGGCTCGAGGCCAAACGTCGCCCCGGCCCCCAGCGTGCACACCAGTGCGCACCCCGCCATCCACAAATCGATTCTCATCTTCATTTCCCTTTCTGCCTGCTAATGTTTAGAAGTGTCATATTATAACATAATGCCTTAAAAGATGCCAGAACTTACCATGTCCGGGACGGCGACAGGAAGAAGAATCCCGGAATGCCCGCAAGTCCATAATGGGAATCTTCGAAGCACCCGGTCTTGGGGCGCGCAATCCGAACGCGCCACAGCCCCGCCGCCGGCGTTTTGATCTTCACGCGCTCCGTGCAATTGAGATCCGCCTGCGTCCACACGCACTTGCCCGACGGATCGAAAAGGGAAACACCCGCGTGTTCGCCGCCGAGGCCCGTCGGGAAGAAGGCGAAATGCGGCGTACCTTCCGGCACGACGAACCAGAAATCGCCCGCGCTATAAACGAAGTGCACGTCGCCCTCAAGCGCCGAGACGGCCACGGGGCAATCCGCCCCGTCGAGAAGGAACGCATTGCCGCCGACATCGAACTCAAGGCCGTAGAAGCCGGCCGCCGGCGCCGCAAACGTGAATTTGGATTTATCCGTATCCGGGAGCGGAATCTTCGCGAGGGTCTTCCCGTTCATGTCCTTCACGAGAATCGGCCGCTGCGAGAGCGCATTGCGGCCCACGAGCGTCTGACGCCCAAGGAAAGTCAAGGTACGCGCCCGGTCGGCCCAGACGATGTAGGTGCCGCCATGACGGAGACGGAAGGCGGCGTGTTTCTGCAAAACGCCAGGCGCGGCATCCCGCACCTTCGCCCGCGTGAAATCGAAGGTTGAAGTGTGCGGCAGGAAGCCATCGGGGTCCGTAAGAACCGGCAGGTGCTTGCGCTGCCACGCCGCGTCGAGCGGCGTCGTCACCGCCTCGCCTGCGGCATTGCGCGTGACAACGCAGGAGTTCTCGATCTTCACGAAAAACGGCGTCACGCGGTTCTCGCGGAAACGAACGGCGGGGCCGCGCTTCGGATTTTCAAACCGGCAGTTGACGATCGCGATCCGTCCGCCCACTTCGCCGCCCTTCCGGCCCGACCCGCCATAGAAAAAGGAATGGGCATCCCCCACGGAAACGCAATTTTCGAATCGGAAGTCCACGGGCTCGCTCGCCGCCGTGAGCTGGCCCGCCCAGATTTCGAATCCATGGCCGGCATTGCCTTCGGCGCGGCAGTTGCGCATCACGCAGTTCTTCAACACTTCGTTCGAATGGTTCGGTTCGAAGTCGATGCCCGCCTGCGGCGCGGTGCCGTGCGTCGTCAGGAGCTGCGTGCCCTCGATGAGCAGGTTCTCGGCGGAAATGACGCTGATGCCCTGACGGTGGTTGTCGCGGCAGACGACATCGCGGATGACGACATCCACATTGCGGAACGGCGCCCCGTGCACGCCGAGGTAGATGCCGTCGCCACCCGAGTCGACGATATGCAAGCCGCGCACCACCACGTTGCTGCAGCTCAGGAAGGACAGCGCATGCCGCCATTCCGACTTCTCGTAGGCCGGCGTCATGTAGTCGGCATGCCACATCCGAAGCGTGCCCGGCCCCTCGAGGGTCACGTTCTTCTTCGCGTCGAACGTGAGAAGACAGGCGCCCTTCGGCCGGTACTCGCCTCGTTTCGCGCGAATCTCCGCCCCCGGCTCGAAAACAAGCGTCTGGTTGGAGACGCCCCGCAGCGGCGTCACCACCCACGGCGACGGCATCTTGTCGATGACGAGGCGCGGTACGCCCGAGGCAATCGCCTGCTGCAAATACGAAGTGGAATCCGCACGATCGAATCCCCACCACGAAGCGCGCGCTTCCTTGAGTTCGCCCGAAGCGACCTTCGCCACGAGTTCAGGGCGCCCCGCCGCACCGGCCATCAACGCCAGGCCCGACGCCACCAAAGAGAAAAGTGTTGCTTGTTTCATATTCATATCCTCCTATTCCGCAATCTCGTTTTTCATACGGCTCCACCGCGACCGGCATAGGCTTTTGCCGCCGGCAGATTCTCCTTCACCGCCCGCGCGGCGGCAAGGCCGGCGGCCTCCCCCATCTGATTGCAGTTCACCATCACGCGGCAGGCGCCGAAGGCCTCGCGCGACGCATCGAGGGCACGGCCGGGAGCGAGCACGTTCTCGGCCGTTTTCGGCACGATGGCGCGATAGGGAATCGCGTAGGAGGTGGGATCGGTGGGCGTTTTCGGGCGCCACCGTTTCTTCTCAAGCGAAATCACCTGGCCGTCCGGGCCGAGCTTGAAGCCGCCCATTCGCCCGTCGAGATACTTGAACGTGATGCCGCCGCCTTCATGGATGTCGACGCGATAGGTGCCGCGCGCGATTTCATCGGGATAGCTCCGGCCGGAAAGGATATCGCCGCCCGTCACCTGATAGAGGCCTTCGATGTGGCAGGATTCGCGCAGACCGACGTGGGGCGCGATGGAGAGGATCGCCAGGCGCTGGCCTTGCGGCATCGGGAAGGCGCGGTTCGCGGCGTCCACGAGGCGCCGCAACTGAGCGCGCCCTTCGAACTCGGCGCGCGTGAGCGCCTCGGGATCGGAGGGGTCGCACGCGTCGATGCGCGTGTAGGCGTGGAACATCACATCGGGCGCGCCCACGACCGGTTCGCCCCACCCGTAGCGGTGCTTCAGGTCTGCACCGTAGCTCGACTTCATGATTTCGCCGAGCGAGAATTTCGGATACTTCCTCTGAATCGTCTTGATTCCCGTGAGGAGCGCACAGGTCGTATGCGCTTGGATGTCCTTGGGGGCGAGATGCCACACGGGGAAACCCGCGAAGCGGCAGAGATCCGCATCGCCCGTCGCATCGATGAAGAACTTCGCGCGAAGGCGCCTGAGGCCCGCCTTATCGGCAATGATGGCGGCCGTCACGTGCCCCGGGCGATCGCATTCGACCGCCGCGAGGCGCGCGTGGAGAAAGGGGGTAATCGTCTTCGCCGCGCGCACGCGTTCATCGAGAAGAATCTGGAGCCCGGCCACGTTGAGAAGCGCATCGCGCCTGGCCTTGCGATCGAGGCCCGCGAGCCACCGCGCCTCGCCGCGGGCAAGGAGCGCGTCGATGCAAGCCGTCGTGAACCCGCGGATGATCTGTTCCTTGCCGTCCGTAGACCACTGCGTGTGCCAGATCGGCACGAGCCCCTGCGTGCACGTGCCGCCGAACCCGCCCGCCATTTCGACAAGGGCCACGCGAAGCCCGGCCTCCGCCGCGCGGAGAGCGGCGAAAACGCCCGTGCAGCTGCCGCCAGCCACGCAGACGTCAAACGCGCCGACATCCGCGAGATTCGCGCTCCAGGCCGCCGGCGCCGCGCCGCTGCCGGAGGGAGCTTGCGCCCCCTTCGCGCGCGCAGCTCCGATCGCCGCCACCGCACCGCACATGAAGGCCCGCCGATTCAAAGATAAACTTCTCGTTTTCATGGTGCCTATTATATCAAAATCGTGAAATTGTGGAAAGGCGGTTTTAAGTATACCACGGGCAAGGGAAGGCGTGTAAAACGCATGCCGTTTCGGATTTCGTCTGTTGATTTTTCTTCGTTTCCGCGTACTAGAGAGTATGAACAACGATATTACCACCACGCGGCGGCACTTTCTCGGCGGAGCCGCCCTTTTCGCGGCCTGGCCCGCCAATCTTCTGGCCCGGGAACGGGCGGCCGCCGCCGGCGATCCTTCCCCTTGGGAAAAAGCCAACGGCGAGGCCACCGATTCGGTCATGGTGCGGCGCCTCTATCTTGACCTCGCAGGGCGCATTCCCACCCAGGCCGAGGCGCGCGCCTACGCCGCCTCCCACGACGCGCACAAACGCGAAGCGCTCGTAGACCGGCTCTTGACCTCTTCGGAGCATGCGGACTTCTGGGCGATGCGTTTTTCCGACATCCTGCGCGTGAAGAGCGAATTTCCCATCAACCTCTGGCCCAATGCCGTCTACGTCTACCACGCCCGCATCCGTGCGTTCGTGGAAAAGGACGAACCATGGGACGCGTTTGCCCGGGCGCTCCTCACGTCGCGCGGGAGCGACTTCCGCGACGCCGAGGCGAACTTCTTCCGCGCGACCGACCGCCGTACGCCCGAGGGCTGGGCGGAGGCGGTTGCCCAGACCTTCCTCGGCATCCCGCCGGACCGGCTCGGCGCCGAACGCCGCGCGCGGATGGCCAAGTTCTTCACGAACGTGCGCATCAAGGACACCCGCGAGTGGAAGGAGGAAATCGTCTACACCGATGGCCCCGACCGCCGCGGGGAACTCTGCGACCAGCTCTTCGGCGCCGATCGCGCCGAAGTCGCCGCCGCCTTCCGCAGGCGTATCCGCCGCTGGATTTTCGGTCCGCAGGCGCCGGATGTTCCGGGTGCGGCGGAATTCCGCCTCCGCGCGCTCCTGCGCCAAATCGTTCTTTCCCCGGAATATGCGCGCGGCTCGGTGACCGGCGGCTTTCCCGCCCGCCGCATCGAAGCGGAAACGCTCGACGACGCCATCCGCACGTTGAGCGGCGACCGGCGCAATCTCCAGTCGCCCGCGCCCGAGCCCTTCACCTTCCTGCCGCCCGCGCGCCCCACCGTGTGCGTGGAGGACGGTTCGATTTCAAACGCCTTCCTCACCCTGTTCGGGCGGCCCGCCCGCGATACCGGCCTTCCCGAGGAACGCGGCACGGGCGTCACCGCCAAGCAGCGGCTCTACCTCTTCAACTCCGGCGCGCTCCACAAGCAGCTGGGGAGCATTGTCGGCATTCCCCCCAAAGGGCAGCGCGACGGGCGCCCCTTCCGCGAACGCGTGGAAGAGCTCTATTGGAAACTGCTCGCCCGCGCCCCCTCCGCGAGCGAAGAGAACGCCATCATGGCCCTCTGGCGCCAACGTGGCGGCGGCAATCCCAAACGCCGGCCGCGCCCGCGTCCGTTCACCACCCTTCACGACGTCGCCTGGTGCCTCGTCAATACCAAGGAATTCCTCTTCAGGGTCTGATCATGAACAAGGCAAAATCCATCATCGAAATCTGGCAATGGGGCGGCCCTTCCCAGCTTGAATCCTTCGACCCAAAGCCCAACGCCTCCCGCGACTACAACGGCGGCCTGAAGGCCATCCCCACGAACGTGCCGGGCCTCGAGATCCACGAATGGTTCCCCGCCCTCGCGAAATGCGCGCACCTCTTCTCGGTCGTACGCACCCTCACGCATAACCAGTTCGGGCACGAGAGCGCCGCCTATTTGATGCAGACCGGGCGCCTGCCCGGCGGCGGGCTCGTCTCGCCCGCCATCGGCGCCGTGATCTCGCAGGCGAAGAAAGCGCTCTACAAAGGCGATCTGCCGCCCTACGTGATCCTCACGCGCGCCAAAGGGCGCTTCAGCGAAGTCGGTTTCCTCGGCGACGCGGCCGCTCCGCTCGTGACCGGGGGCAATCCCAATGCGGCGCGGTTCGCCGTGGACGGCATTGTACCGGCCGAGGGCGTCACGCCCCAAGCCGCCAAAGCCCGTTTCGACCTCTTGGCCCAGCTGGACGGCTGGAGCTCGCAGGCGAAAGCCAATGCCGCTCTCGCCACCGCCTTCGACCGCGCCGGCCTCGAGGCGCGGCGCATCGCCGAGGGCGACGCCGCCAAGGTGTTCGACCTCGCCCAGGAAAGCGCCGAAACACGGGAACGCTACGGCAAGACGGAAATCGGGCAGTCCCTGCTCGCCGCCCGCCGCCTCGTGCAATACGGCGTACCCTACATCACCATCAACACCTCGGGCTGGGATTCGCACAAACGCCATTTCGAAACCATGAAACGCCGCTCGAACGATCTCGACCAGGCAGTAGCCGCCCTGCTCGCCGATTTGAACGAGAAGCACCTGCTCGACTCCACCCTCGTGTGGATGTGCGGCGAATTCGGCCGTACGCCCAAAGTCGGCTGGGAATCGCCCTGGCTCGGCGGGCGCGGCCACTACGCCCGCTGTTTCTCGGCGCTCGTCGCGGGCGGCGGGTTCAAAGGCGGCTGCGCCGTTGGCGAATCCGACGCCACCGCCTCCCGCCCCGTGAAGCGCCCCGTGAGCCCCCAGGATTTTCTCGGCAGCATCTACGAACTTGCGGGCATCGATCCGGATGGCCCGCTCGCCAATAAACAAGGACGCAAACTGACGGTTCTGCCGCCGGCCTCGAAGGAAGGACGTCTCCGTGAAATCTACGCGTAATCTCCTCGCTCTCACCCTCCTCGCCGTCGGCACGGCCTTCGCTGCGGATCCCTACGTGGGCTACATCTACCCCGCCGGCATCCAGGCCGGCACGACCAACCGCCTCGTCGTGGGCGGGCAGGGCTTCAACGGCGTGCAAGCCATCCGCCTCTCCGGCCGCGGCCTGCGGGTTGTGGAAGCCCAAGTGGTTCCCGGCTTTCCCAATCCCAGCGGCTTCCAGAAGCGGCACCTCATCCGCTGGTTGAACGGCATCGCCGAAGGCCGAATGGAGGAACCGGCCATTCCGCCCGATTCCCATGTGGAAGAATGGCGGAAGAACGCCTGGTGGGCGAAACTCGATACGTTGGACCGCCAACAGCTTTCCATCGTCGAACGCAACATCTTCACGCCGCGCAACGCCCTGCAGGCCACGCCCTCGCTACGGCAGATGATGCTCGTCACCGTGGTGGCCGACCGCGAGGCGAAACCGGGGCGTTATTCGCTCGTTGTGGAAACCGGAAAAGGAATGTCCGCCCCACGGCCGCTCCTCGTCTCCGCCGCCCCACGCAGCTCGGAGCCGCTCTACGTGGCGCCGAACCGTGCCCAGCCGGCGCCAACCGCCGTCGACGTGCGCACGGGCGCCGCGATCCTCGACGGGCAGATCATGCCGGGTGAAACCGACGCCTTCCTCCTCAAACTCGCCGGCGCCCGCGCCTACTCGATCAACGTCACCGCGCGCGAGCTCCAGCCCTACATCGGCGATGCCGTGCCCGGGTTCTTCAACCCCGTGGTGCTGTTGAAAAACGCCAAGGGTGAAATCGTCGCTTCGGCCGACGACCACCAGCGGTTCCGCCCCGACCCCGTGCTGCGCTTCCAGCCGCCCGCCGAGGGCGAATACCGCCTCGAAATCCACGACGTGCTCTATCGCGGCCGGGCCGACTTCGTCTATTCCGTTCGCGTTGGAAGCGAGAAACGCTGGAGCGTTCAGCATCGGCGGGCCCTTGCGACCTGCGACGGGGTTGTCGCCAAGGGCAAGGCGGCCACCAAAACGTTCACAATCGAGAAGCCGGGCCGCCGTGTTCTCGAAGTGACGGCACGGCGACGGGGCTCGCCGCTCGATGCGGTGCTCACCCTGCACAAGGCCGGCGGCGCCCCCGCCCTCGCCCAGTGGGACGATGTCACGAACACGGTCTTCGTGGGCACCATTCCCCAAGGCGAATCGGACCCCATCGGCACGTACGACTTCAAGGAACCCGGCACGTACATCGCGGAAGTGACCGATCGAACCGGCAACGGCGGGCCCGACTACTTCTGGTGGCTTGACATTCGAAAGCCCAAGCCCGGTTTCGCCGTCTACTCCACGCGCTCGACGCTGCCCGTCATGCGCGGCATACCGCTGAAGGTCGACTTCCAGATCATCCGCAAGGACGGGTTCTCAGGCGACGTCACCATCCAGGGCCCGCAGATCCTCAAGTTCACCAACAACGTCATCACCTCGGGCGTCGACCGCATAAGCGCGTCGCTCGAGTATGTGGGGCGCGGCCCGAGGGGGACCGCCCCCTGTACCTTGTACGCCACTACGACCATCAACGGCAAAACCGTTGACGTGCCGGTGATTCCCTGCGACGAATACGAACAGGCCTTTGCCTGGAAGCATCTCGTACCGGCCGAAACCTTCCTTCTCCGCTGTAGAGGCAATTGGAAGCCCCCGCGGCCCGCTAGGAAAAAAGCCTCGCCGTCATCCCCCTAAACTCGCGCGCATGGCCGCGAGATGGGCGGATTGGCCGGTCCAGATTCGGAAGGATTCCGCAGCCTGGGCGGCAAGCATGCCAAGGCCGCCGAGCGTTGCGGCGCCGGCGGCGCGGGCGGCGGCGCGGGTGGCCGTTTCGCGCGCGACGGGGATGAGATCGTAGACGAGCTGGCCGGGCTGGAACACGGCGGGCGGAAGCACGCTTGGATCGTCGGGCCGAAGGCCAACCGTGGTCGCATTCACAATGAGGAGCGGCGAGGCGGCGGCCGAGCGCAGGCGTTCAGGGGCTGTGGCGAGCAGATCGTCAAGCGAACACGCCGCCACGCCGTCTGCCGCAAGCGCTTGTACGAGTACGGCCGCTTTCTCGACCGTGCGATTGGCAACGACGAGATCGCGGCAGCCGGCATCGAGGCAGGCCGCCGCAACGGCGCGCGCGGCACCCCCCGCGCCGAGCAGAACGACGCGCGCGCGCGCCAACGGGAAGCGCTGCGCGTCGAGCGGCTGACGGAAGCCCGCCATATCCGTATTGAACCCCGTTGTGGTGCCATCGGCCTCGAACCGCACCGTGTTGACGGCGCATGCGCGAACGGCCGAAGCATCGAGACGCGTCATCGCGTTTTTAACGGCGATCTTATGCGGCACCGTCACATTGATGCCGCGATAGCCCTCGACCCGGAAACGCGCAAGCGCCTGCGCAACAGCCCCCGGAGCAATGTCAAAAGCCTCGTAGGTCGCGGCGAGGCCAAGCGCCTGGAAATTCGCCGCATGCATCCGCGGCGAAAGCGAGTGGGCAATGGGATGGCCGATGACGGCGAACTTCAAGGCCTCACCCTTTCAAACGGGAGGTCACCTCAATGACGTTCACCTGATTGCGCAACTGCAAGATGATGCGCTGAATGACGCGATCATCGCCAAGGACGTCGATCTTCATACGGGAAACCGTACCATCTTCCGTCGGCCCGACGTTCAACGTTTGAATGTTATAGCCACGCCCCGAAATCAAACCGACGATACGCGCCAAGACGCCAGGCTTGTTTTCAACAAAACAATTCAAACGGTGAAGCTCTTCTTTCATTTCAAACCCTGACAATTGGTCGGAGCGGGGGGATTTGAACCCACGACATTCAGCTCCCAAAGCTGACGCACTACCAGACTGTGCAACGCTCCGATAAATAAAACGTTAGAGAGTCTTACGCGAAGACTCGTACTCTTCAATCTGCTTGGCAATCGTTCCCGAAACGTCGTTGCGCGCGGCGTTGGCGCCGATACGCACGGCATGGAAAATCGCCTTATGCGTTGAAGACCCGTGCGCGATGATCACCGCCCCCGGCACGCCCAAAAGCGGAGCGCCGCCGTAGATGTCGGGATCGAGCTGCTGCTTGAGCGATTTGAACGCCCCTTTGAGCAACATCGCGCCCATGATACGCGAAAGCCCCTTGAAGCACTCTTTCTTCAGGAAGTAGCTGATGGCATGGACGAGCGACTCGGCCGTTTTCAAAACGGCGTTGCCAACAAAACCGTCGCACACAATCACATCCGTCTGCCCCTGGAAGATGTCGTGCCCTTCTACGTTACCGCGGAAATCGATCAACTTGACCTCTTTCAAGAGCGAGAACGTCTCTTTCGTCATCTCGTTGCCCTTGCAGTCTTCCGTTCCGATGGAAAGAAGACCCACCAAGGGCTTCGTGCGCTTCAGCACCGCCTTCGAGTAGGCGCTGCCCATGATCGCGAATTGAACAAGCCAATCCGGATGGCAGTCCATATTCGCACCGGCATCCAGGAGGAGCAACGGCCGAATCGGACGGCGCGTGGGCAGAACGGTCGCAATCGCCGGGCGCAACACGCCCTTGATGCGGCCGAGATTGAGAATCGCGCTCGTTGCCACCGCGCCGGAATTGCCGGCCGAGACGAAACTATCCGCCTGACCTTCCTTGACGAGGCGCATGGCAACATTGATCGAACAGTTCTTCTTCTTGCGGACCGCGTTGACAGGACTCTCATCCATCTCCGCGACATCCGGCGCATGTACGATTTCCAGACGACCCGCCTTGCGGGCCTTTGCGACGTCCTTGGGATACTTCGCCAATTCCGCCTCGATCTGATCTTGCGCGCCGACCAGGACGACTTTCACATCGTCCAGGCCGACGGCGGCTTCAACGCCCCCCCGAACGATCTCGCCCGGGGAGTTGTCTCCACCCATCGCATCTAGCGCAACGCGCGTCATACGCCCTTACTTCGTTGCGGTGACCGAAAGCACCTTACGGCCATTGTACATGCCGCAATTCGGGCAGACGTGATGCGGCTGCTTCATGCCGCCGCAGTTCGGGCAAGCCTGCACTTCGGCGAGAATCGCCTTTTCGAGCTGCGCTTCACGCTGACGCTTACGCATTTTGGACTTCTTATTCTTCGGTGATGCCATGATTCACTCTCTCTTCTTTTTTTTGTCTAACCAAACGAACTTACTCTCCCAGTTTCAGGGCGTCGAGCGCCCCCCAACGACTGTCGCGCGAGGTATGGTCGCACGCGCAGGGCCCCTCGTTGAGGTTCTTCCCGCATGTGGCGCACACGCCCTTGCAGTCTTGCCGACAAACCGGGTATGACGGCAGGGCGAGTATTATACTCTGTCTGAGCTCATCAGTCAAATCTACAAATTCAGTTTTTTCGTTGACTTCGAGACTCACGGCAAAATCATCCACCGTCGTCGTGAAATCGAAATCGCCCCCGCAACGGCAGCACACCGCGTCGAAATCCTGCGCGAGAGAACCGCGCACGAGGAGTTCGGTGCCGAAAAGCTGAACGAAAAGGTCATAGCGCAGCCCACCGAACGAACGGAGCAACTCGCCGTTAAGCTCGAGAACCGCATCGTCCACCGAACCCGCATAGGTTTCACCGTCCTTATCGAGACGCGCCATATCGATGATGAGTTTATCGTCCATTTCAATTCGACCGGATTTGCGAGGTGGACGAGGCATCATGCCCGAGCGCGGCAAGGCGTTTCTGCACGGCAGGCGTTACGAACGGCGACGTATCGCCGCCATAGCGGGCGATTTCACGCACCGTGGAGGCCGTCACATAGGCGAGGTTCTCGCTCGGCATCATGAAGAGCGTTTCGATTTCCGGCGCCATGCGCCGATTGGTGAGCGCCATCTGGAACTCGTATTCGAAATCGGAGTAGACGCGTACGCCGCGGATGACCGTGCGTACGCCGCGGCGACGGCAGAAATCGACGAGAAGCGTATCGAGCAGCTCCACCGTCACGTTCGTAAGCCCCGCGCCCTTCACGTCTTCACGAATCATGTCGAGCCGATGCGCCGCATCGAAAAGCGCGCCGTTTTTCACGCTCGTCGCCGCCACGGCCACGATCAGCGAATCGTACAAAGCGGCAGCGCGCTTGATCAAATCGAAATGACCAAGCGTCATGGGATCGAACGTCCCGGGGTAGACTGCCGTTTTTTCTGCCATGTCCAATATTATACCATAATTCCCGCGAAAAAGAACGCTTTTCCGTGTGAAAAATCAAACGTTTTCGCGCCGCCGCGCGAAAGCGCCGCTCACGCGATACCGCGTTGGCGCAGTAGATCCATGAGGCGGGCTTGGAAGAGCGCGGCATCCTCCGGCGAGGGGTGGTAGCCCTGCGGGCAGTTTCCCAGGCCGAGGCGGCCCATCTGGTCGAGATACCACTTCCCCTTCGTGCCGTCCGAGAAGGTCACATCGCCGCTCGCGATGGTTCCCGGAATCGTCAACGCGTCCATTTCCACGCGCACATCGGGCTTCGGAAGGCCCTCGTCGGCATCCGGCGCATCGAGATCGTAACGCGTGGGCGGCGGTTCGCCAGGCGCGGCAGAATCTGGCACGGCAGATTCAAACGGCGCTGGAGCCGCCTCGGCGAGCGCCGGATCTTCCTGTGGCGGTTCGGGCGGCGGCGCAACCGGCTCCTCCTCCTTCGGCTGCGGCAAATCCGCAACGAGAAGGCGAAGGTCGAGATAGGTCATGTGTACGTCGAAATCCGCACGAAGGCGCTTCTGGATTTCATCCAGCGTCGCGCCGGATGCAAACCAGGCCGCTACTGCCTGCAACTGGGAATCGCTCAGGTTCGCCATGGTTTCACACTCAATCGAATTGGTGATAGAAGAGAATACGCGTCTGGTGCGGCCGGCGGTCGTCGATCCAATTGGCGTTGTTATCCATCATCACGCCATCCGGGCCATTATTATCCCTCGTTGCAACGGGATTACGCCACACGAGCGCAACGGCGCGCGCGCCCTTCTGCGCTGGCGTCCCTTCGCCCGGCCCGCCGATGGCGCTCGATTCCGCCCGCACGAAGATCAAGAACAGCTGCTGCTGGTTCCCGAAGCAATCGCGCCAATAGGAGCAGAGGAACTTGCGGTCGATATCGTAGAGCGGCTCGTCGAGTTCAACGCCCAGGAACTTGTAGAAATCGGGGCTGCCACGATCCGTAAACCAGTTCAACTTCTCATCCCAGATATACGTCCAGGCATCGGCCGCCTGCCCCGACATGACCTTGTTCTTCCCCTCGACGATGTTGTTCTCGTCGCGGAGCGCCCCCTGGAGGGTTTCCGCAATGCGCTTGAGCTTCTCGAAGGAGAGGCGGGCCTGGCCGCCCTGGCTCTTCTCGGAGAAGGCGTACTTGAGACCGTCCGAAGCCGTTTCAACCTTCGGCAGCTCCTTGTCGCCGAGCTGGGACTTGAGCTTCACATCTTCGGAAAGCGCCACGCCTGCCGCCCAATAGTCGCACGGCGTATTCGCCAAAGCGGCCATGAAGATGTCGCGGCTCGGCGTGTAGGGGTTCACAAGGCATTCCTGCGACGTGGAGCGCCCCACGCCCATGTTCGAGAACGCCTCGTAAACCTCGTGATCGACGATATAGGAACACCAGGCGCACTGGTTGTTCGCAACATCCTGCGGTGCCGTGCGCACCACCCCGTCATAGCCCTTCGCCGCGGCCTTCACCGCCAGAAGCGGCGTACCGTTGGCAAACGGATTCGTCAGGCGCGGCAGGAAGGCGAACTCGCCGAGCGACTGCAGGAAGCCCTGGTTCGAGACGGCACAGAAGATATCGTGATCGCACCCGCGGTCATCGGCTTGGCCGGACCTCAAATAGGCATTCGTCTTATCAAGCCACTTCTGGAACGACGTCATGCCCGCTTCCGTCGCGTACCAGTCTTCCGGCGCCCAGTTGAAGCGCGGATCGAGCGCGGAGAACGAAGACGGCTCCCACGCATTCGCCCCCGGCGCCGCCGTACCGTTCACCATCGTCGTGTAGTTGAACGTGGCGCTCCCCTGGAAACGCAGAAGAGGGCCATCCTGCGACGTCAACTGCCAATTCGAAAGTACGCCCACCTGGCTGTTGCCGCCGTTGAGCGTCATATCGTCGTCGATGACCGCCGGCACGAGGTCGACCGTCTTTCCGTCGCCGTTGACGATTCGCACCCACACCGCGACATAAGGCCGCAGATTGGCCGCGCTCGCCGCCGCATTGAAGGCCCCTTCCTCCATTTGCGTACCCACGGGGATCATCGGCTTGCCCGTCAGATCAAGCGGGGAGACATTGACCGTATACATGTTCTGCGCCGGCTGGGTGGACTGCGGATTCTGCACCTTGGTACGCGAAACGAGCGGCACCACCGAGAGGCCGCCGATCGCGCCCACGTTGACCGGGAACTGAAGCGTGCCGCCGGCTTGGGTGTCTTCCCGTACATTGTTCTGCAGGGAAATGTTCTGCTCGCCCAGCGTAAAGGTCAGGCAGAAGACGTTCTGCTGGTTATCCACCTTGAACATATCGGTCTTCGTCGTCCAGTCGCCGGGATTCTTCGGCCGCAGCACGTTGCCGAGGCCTTCCGCCGCCCGGAGGGTGAGCCCGTCCGGCGCAAGGAACACGCGCATGATCGCCTGCGCCTTGAACGTATCGTTACGGTCGCTTTCATTGCGCTTGAACGGATACGCCCACGTGACGCTCAACATGCCGGCCTGGAGCCACTGGTTGGGGTCGAAATTCCACGTGGTGGTGTCTCCAGCCGTCACGGCCTGAACGCTCGGAACGGTGAATTGGAACACCGGCTCGACGGCGCAGATCATCGGCACGCGCTCCACGCACGGCCAGGCGAGGGAGAGCGGTACGTCGTTATGATCCAGATAGTCGAACATCGTCGCGGCGATCATCGAAAGGCCATCCACGCCGCTCGCGAATTTGACCGTCTCGCCATCGCGCCCCGTGTAGGTGTGTTCCATCAACGGCGTGAAGAACTTCGAACGCGAGGCTTCCGCGTTGACCTGCATGAAGGAAATCGTGTCCTGCGACACCTTGTTGTCGAACGGCTGCCCGCGCTGCTTGCGTCCGTTCGGCGCCTCGTAGTAGGCAATATCCACGTCCCAAGTCTGGTTCGTGGCCGCCGAATCGGTCACGAACGGCTGGCGCCCCGCGAACTGGACGGTATCGGCGCCCGCCGCGCAGAACTGGCGGTCGGCCCCCGACTGGTCGATCCAATTGTAGAACATCGACGGCATCACGCCGGAAATCCCCTGCTTCATGCTCAACTGGTAGTCAAGCATCGAAACAAACGGCGCATCGGAGCCGATGGCCTCGTTGTCGTTTCCGCCTTGGCGCTGTTCATGAACGAGCTGGTCGAACTGCTTGACCGAACCCGCGGCGAAGTTATCCACGCTCGTACTCTCGCCCGTCGTGCCGTTCGCCATCGGCTTGTAGTTCGGGTCGAAGAGATAGGCAAGGGAAATACGCCCCACGGCATTCGCCGTACGGGCCTTGTTCGCGTAAAGGCGGTTGATGTCGAAGAAATCCGAAACATTCAGGGCCATGAAGGCGAACCGGCCCGCATCGTACGGCAGGTTCTGCCAAGCGGCGGTCCAGGTGCCGCGGCTCAGGAAGCGCGCATCGTTCACCAAGGGCGGCGGCACATACCCCAGCCCCTCGAGGGTGAGAACGCTCACCGTGGCCGAAGCCGGCGCCGTACGACGGTGCTTCCCGTCGTATTCCGGATTCGGCGGCATGAACACGCGATTGCCTTCCCAATAGTTCTCGTTCTCCGCCACGCCATGCGGGTGGTAGTTCTTCGAGATGTTGTCGTCGAGCCCCGGGAACGGCGCCCCGCGCACGGCATCGTCCACTTGCGAAATCGCCTCCGCGAGCGCGGCCTTGGCGAGCTGACGCGTGGCAACCGTGCGGCGGTAGGCCGAAGACGGCAAACGTTCAGCACGCATGTAGATCGAAAATGCGACGGCAGAAACGATCATGAACGAAAGAAAGCCGATCACGATCAAAAGCGCACTGCCATTTCTGTTGTTGGCCATGAAATTCACCTCAATTGTTTTCAGGTTCCACTTGAATCGCCGTACGACGATTGAAATTGGGGAACATCACATAGCTCCCAAGCGAATTCTTGCCTTTATCCTTCGGCTGGATCGTTCCCTTGCGGATGGTCACGTAGAACGGACGCTTCCACGGATCGAGGAAACGGCCGTCCGACTCCGGATGGCCAACGTACAACACGGGCATTTTTTCGCCGCTCAGGGCGTTCTTGCCACCGCCGAGGATGAAGTCAAGCGACGAGGTGGTGGCTACCTGGTCGTTGATTTCCTTCAGCTCGTTGTCCTTCGCATAGTTCTCGTAGGCGAGAATCGCATTCGTCATTTCCTGCGCCTCGGTGATGCAGGCCTGGATCTTCGCGCGCTTGTTGGCGCCGGAGATCGACGAGGTGAGCGCCGCAGCGAGCAGCATGAGCATCCCCACCACGACGAGCAGCTCGATCATGGTGAACCCGTTTTTCTTCTGATTGGCTCTCATGGTCATTCCACCTCCAGCGGCCAGGTGCTGATATCGTCTTCGGTATCCCTCACACCATCGGGCCCCCACGAAAGAACGCCTACGATGTAGGAATTGGCCGAGCCCTTCTGAATCGTAGCCGAGCAGGTGAATTCAACCCACGACGGCACGTTCTGCGAACTCCTGGCGCTATCGAAATTGCCAAACGACGGCACGGAGAACCCATTGTCATTCGGCAGCTTGGAAACGGCACGCGTACGAATCGTACCGTCCGGCCGCCACGCGCTCCCGATATAGCCGAGCGTCGTCTCGTTCTTCGGATCGACGCACGGCAGGAGATTATCGGCCCGATACTGCGCAAGCGATAGCTGGCGACGCATCGAGGAAAGCTGCGCAACGCCCGCCTTACCCGTGCGCCAGGCGATCGACGAAGAGTTGAACACCATCGTGAGAATCGTCACGAGCATGCCCAGAAGGAGAGACGCGACAAGCATCTCCAACAGCGTGAAGCCCTCACGCCCGGGAACCTTGATTTCACCTGCCATTGCTCGCCTCCTCCTGGTCGCCCTGGAAATGGATTTCCGTCAGAAAGAGGGGCTGGGCGAAAAGCGACCCCGCATTGCGCGCCACGCGCATGCTGAGCGTCACCCGCGAGTGGTCTTCCTGAAAGTTCTGGTTGCCGAGGCGCACGATCCCCCACTGCGCCACCAGCGCCGTGGACAGGTCGCCGTCAACCGGCCACTTGGTCGAGCCGCCGGCTTTGCCCGACTTGCTCGTCAACGCCTGGAACACGCTCCGGGCGAGCGAATTGATCTCGCTTTTCTTCTTCGGCGCGTAGCCGCCGGACGTATTGCAGTACTTGGCCCAGCCGCCGCCTTTGCTTCCCACATTGGCTCCGGTGGCATTCACCGCAGTACGCACGCACTGCTCCCACTCGTTCCAGGTGAGGTTGCGCGCGGAAAGCGCACCGGCGACCTGGTTGAAAACGGCATCCGCATAGGAGGCGGCCTTCACGTCGTCGAGGCTCTGCTGGTTTTCGCGATACCCCAGCGGATAGAGCGACACCATCGCGAGCACGCCGGCTGCCATGATGAACACGGCAAGGTTCACCTCCATCAAGGTGAAGCCCAACTTCTTCAGAAGAGGTCTTTTTACTACAGGTTTCATATCCTTGCGCCCTTAGTCCTGATCCTTGAGAGTTTCACGGTTGACCTTGCCGACGGTTTGAATCTCCTTGCCCTCGACATCGTTGAGCATGGAAATCGTGACTTCGTCGGTGGAAAACTGGTAATCCTGCGAACTCGTCACCTTCTCCGGCCAGAACACGAGCGCAGCCGGCGACGAGGCGGGCGTGATGTCGGTCGACTGCGGCACCGTGCGCCCGAAGATGTAGTTCTTGGGAAGCGTGAACTCGGCGATCTGCATCCCGTAGGCGTCGCCGATCTTCCACCCCGTCAGCGGCAAGCCGTCGTTCTTCTGGTGGAACGGCAGCCCCCACCGATAGGCGTTGCCGTTTGGATAGGACGAGAAGTTCGAGTTATCCTTCTTGTCGTTATCGCTGCACCAGTCTTCCACCCGCTTGCCGGCGCCCAGCATGTATTCGGCGTTGAAGCGGTCGAGGGACGCTACGCCCACCCAGTTGTACATGAGCGAGCTACAGCGGAGAATGCCGCCGTTTTTCATCTGGTTCTCCTCCTGCATGCGGTAGATGCGCATGCTCAGCGCCCGTGCGCCCGTGGCCGCCTCGTGCGTGAAGGACTGGTTCCAGTCCGCAAACTCGTCCACCAGCATGCCCGTCGAGACCGACCCGCCATCCACGGAGGTGCCGCCGTTGGCGATATAGGAGATGCGCCCCGACATGCGAATGGCCACCGCGCGCCCGTAGGCGTCGCCGCCGTTGTTGGCCTTGTCGGAACGGAAGTTGTAGAACAGGACCGCCGTGGGCACCTGGTCGATCAGGCACGTCTGCATCGCATAGCGCACGATCGAAGCCGTATCCTGCAAGGCGCCGCGCGCCGCCATGCCGCGGGAAATGGCAAAATAGCTTCCCGTGGAAACCGTGGCGAGGAACGCCATCAGGCCGATTACGACAATCAGCTCGACAAGCGTGAAGCCGGCGTTCGCCCGCCGTGTAAAAGAAGAGGATTTCGTTCTCATGAGATTTCAATCCCGCGATTATCGCGACACCGTCACGTGGTCGGAGTCGGCATTGTAGGTAATCTTGAAACGGCTGAACTTTCCGTTGCTCGAAAGATAGCCGAACGCCATCTCCGAAATCTTGATCGTACCGCCATGCCGCTTCTGCTTCTTTACGGCTTCGCGGAACTCGATGCCCCAGCTGCCGTTGCTGCTCTTCGGCGCCACGATGAGCCCCGTCACGTCCATCATCGGCGTACCGCTCGAACTGTTCACGCACTCCTTCACGACCTCGGTCACCGCCTCGTCGTACTCCGCCGTGGAGAGCTGGCGGGTGTGCGCGTTGTTCGGCAAACCGTTTTCGGAATAGGTCTTGAGCTGCCCGGGCCATTCGCCCTTCTGCGCCCGATAGGTGGCGATGCCGGCCTGCAGCACCTGCAAGCAGGCCTGGGCCTTCCGGTCGCGCGCATGGCGAATCGCCGTCACGGCCGCCGAGGAAACGAGCCCCAGAAGAACGGCGATGATCCCCAGCACCATCAGCATTTCGACGATGGTGAAACCTTTATGAATGGACTGCTTCATTTGTCAAAAACCTCCTGAGTATGACGCCAGCTGTAGACGTTATCCTGATTTTCCTTCGTCCGCTTCCGATAGGACGAACCGAGCTTGCCATCCGCGCCCGCGCACCAGGCAATCGCGCTTCCGCGCACCTTTACGTTGTCGCCGCACACCTTCGCCTCGACGATACCGTCAAGATCGGTATCGATGGCGTAGTAGATGATGTGGTCGCGAATCGTCCCGCCCGTCGGAACGGGCGTTGACGCATTGGCGGACTGGCTGCGCTTCAACACGTTCTGCGCCCACGGGCTCACAATGCCGAACTTATCCACGCCCTTGAGCGTGGAGTTGTCGATATTGACGCCCATGAGACCACGCGAGGCGAAGACCCGCGCCACGTTTTCCACGCACCCCGCCGAATTGCCGTCCTTGCCGCCATAGAGCTTGAGCGCGTTGTTGTAGTCCGAGGGCCACACCCCGTTCGTTTGCAGCATGATGGTGAGCGACGTGACGACATTGGAAACGAGTTCCTGCGCCCGCGCCTTCTGCGCCGCCCGCGTCACATGGCCGAACCCCGCCAGGAGCGCCCCCATGATAATGCCGATGATGCACAGCACCACGAGCATTTCGATCAATGTAAAACCTTTTCTGATTTTAGACATAGCCTTATCCAACCTTTGTTCGTTTTTATGTGAATCAATTGCTCAGATGCACGAAGTCATCCGCCAAATAGCCCTTGATCGTCGTGATTTCGGACTGCGAGAACTGATTGAGGTCGTACCACGGCGGGAACGTGCGCCGATTGGGCCCGGCCGACCACAGGCGATAGCTCTGGTACGGCGGCTCGGAGTAGTAGTAGAAGTCCATGTGCCACCCGTCGCGCACCGTCATGCAGTTCAGGATGTAGTTGTCGCTGCCGCCGCCGCCTTCGCCCGCATAGCCCGTGCGCGTGAAGACGTGCAGCTCGCCATACTCGATGCCGTCGCCGGTGATGCCGTGCGGGATGCTGAAGTAGTCGTCGTCATTATCCGCACAGGCCGTGCTCACACCGTAGAACGTGGAACCGCCCGTGACGATGCCCTGCAGGTTCGGCATCCAGCGCGCGCACACGCTCTGGCTCGTGAGATTCGAAATCATGCCGGCATCCTGATGGGTAATGCGCCCGTCGGAATTGTTGCCGCCCATGATGTTGCGGATTTCGCTCCAGCTCGCGAACGGCACGCCCGTATCGAGGCGGCTCGGCAGCTGGTTGTTCACGCCCCACTGGTTCTTGGTCGCATAGAAGCCTTCGCTGCCGGAGAACATGAAGAAGTAGCGCGGCAGGAGGAATGACATCAGGCCGAACTGGAAAAGCTGCACGCTCTTCCCGCCCGACTTCGACTCGCCCCAGTTCAAGCTCGACGAACTGATACCGCCGGCGTTCTTGATCACTTCGAACTTGTTCTTGTACTTGGTCGTTTTGCCATAGTAGAAGGTGCAGGCTTCTGAAAGCTTCTGCATCGATTCCGGCCATTTGCCGTTGTTCCGCGGCGGGAAGAGCACCGCAACCGGCTGCGCGCGACAGGCGTGATGGATGCGCAGCGGGCTCAGGCCGTTGTTCTTTTCGTTGCCGCTCTGCTGAATGCCGTAGGCATCGGCCGGCGAATAGATGCTCCGGCTGCGGCCCTGCAACGGCACCGGCGGATAGGAGCCATAGGCCGCATAGTAACCCGAGAGCGCATTCTCCAAACACTGCATGCGCCGGATGGTGATCGCGCGCCGGCGGCTGTCGCTGCCGACACCCGCCAGGCGGAAGATGACACCCATGAGCGTAACGATGACGACCGTTACGATCAATAGCTCGATGAGCGTAAATCCTTTTCGGCTTCTTTTCATTTTCTTACCCCCCAACTTGGGCTCAGGCCGCGCCGCACGCCGGCGGCGCGCCCCTTTCCGATTTTTCCCGATTCCGCGCCCCTTCGATCAAGCGCCCGCGCCGGCACCCGAAACGGAGGAGATGATCTTGATCATCGGCAAGAACATGGCGATGACGATCGTACCCACCACCACGGCGAGGAAGATGATCAGCGCCGGTTCAATGGCCGCCGTCATGCCCGCCACGGCGTTATCGACTTCATCGTCGTAGGTGTTCGCCACGCGCGTGAGCATGTCGGAAAGCGCACCCGTCTCTTCGCCGACCTGCACCATCGAAACGACCATCGGCGGGAACACGCCCGAAGCGGCGAGCGGGTCGGTCATCGACTCACCTTCCTTCACCGCGTCGTGCACCGTCTGAATGGCGTTGCGCACCACCTGGTTGCCCGTCGTATCGCGCACGATGACAAGCGCCTGCAAAATCGGCACGCCGGAGGAAAGCAGCGTTCCGAGCGTACGCGAGAACTGCGAAATGGCCGTACGGCGGATGAGCGTGCCGATAATCGGCACATTGATGCGCAAACGGTCAAGCTGGTAGGACCCCACCTTCGTCTTTGCGAAAATCTTGTAGAGCACCACGAACGCCGCAAACCCCAAGACGATCTGCAGGCCGTTATGCTGCACGCCTTCGGAAAGATGAATCACGAATTCGGTAATGGCCGGAAGGGACTGGCCGCCGAGAATGTCGTTGAACACCTGCTGGAACTTCGGAATCACCGTCACAAGCAAGAAACCCGTAATGCCGATGGCCGCGAACAAGACGACCGACGGATAGATCATCGCGCCCTTCACCTTGTTCTTGATCTTCTGCGCCTTTTCCGCAAATTCCGCCAAACGGTTGAGCACGACTTCCAACACGCCGCCCGCTTCGCCGGCCTTCACCATGTTCACGTAGAGGTTGTCGAAAATCTTCGGATACGCCGTGAGCGATTCCGAGAACGTGGCACCGCCCGCGATGCCTTCGGAAATGCCGTTCAGGCAGTCCATCATCGCCGGCGCCATTTTCTGCTTCTTGAGCACTTCGATGCAACGCATGAGCGGAAGACCCGCGTTCACGAGCGTAGCGAGCTGACGCGTGAAGGCCGTGAGATCCTTCGGCTTCACCTTGCCCATCAGCCATTTCGGCAGCTTGATGTTGATCTGCTTACTTCCAAGGCCGCCCTTTTTGGCCGGCGCGGCAGCCTTCGCGGCCTTTCCGCCCTTCGCCGCCGGAGCCGGCGCACTCGCGCCCTTCACCTCGCCGATCGCACTCGGGAAAAGCCCGCCCGCACGAATCGCGGCAATTGCCGAGGCGCGGTCTCCCGCCTCGATCGTTCCGCGCTTTTCCTGACCCGCGCTATCCTTTGCGATGTACTGAAATGTCGCCATTTTCGGTCCTGCCTCGATTGTTTGTTGTTTGAAATTTCAAATGGATTGAAATATTATACAATAGAAATTGAATTCCCGCAAGCGTTTAACGCGCCTTCCCCGCGTTGGGGGGCGGCGCCTTTTTTTCGGCCTTGCGCTTCGCTTCCGCCTTCTCCGCCATCTCCTTCGCCGTCGCGATCTCCGCGATCGTATCCTTCACCTCGGCGGAATTCGGCAACAGCTTCAACGCCTTGCGCGCATTCGCCTCGGCTTCGGCCAGCCGCCCCTGCTGCATCTGGGCGAGCGCGAGGTTGTTGAAAATGGCCGGCTCGTCGCTCTTGCGAACAAGGCAGCGCGCCAGGCTCTCCTCCGCCCGCGCCCACTGCTTCTGCTGGAAATAGAACATGCCCACCCCGAAATTCGCATCGGGATCGTCGGGATCGCTCTCGAGGATCACGCGGGCATAACGACTGGCGAGGGCAAAATCGGCCCGCAGAAGCGCCACCTGCATGCCCTCGCGCGGCGTGACCTGCCGCAACAGAATCGCCCGCCGCCTCTCCGCCTCCTGAACGAGCGACTTCAAGAGGACGTTCCGGTCGTCCAGGCGGTCGGCCAAATCCCCTTCGGCTTTCGCCGTCGTCACGTCGCCCGCATGATCGGCCTGCGCCGCGCGCATGCGCGCCAACTGCGAAAGCCGCCACGAAACGTGCATGAAGAGCTCTCCGAGGCGCGCTCCGCCGCTGAAATCCAGCTCCTTCGCCTTCTTCACGGCAAGCACACGCTCCGCAAGCGCCCGCGCCGCCGCCACCCCCTTGGCACATTCCGCTTTCGATGCGCCCACGCGCATCAGCGTACCCCCGCACGGCGGCACCTCCTCGCCGTCGCGCAACCACTGCGAAAAGCCGAACAGCAAGGCGCTTTCCGACAAGCGCTGCGGCCGATCCCGCTTCCAGGAACGCAACGTCGCCGACGCCCCCATCCCCAAAACCTGACGATCCTCCACATCCTGCGCCGCCCGCAGGCGCAGACACCTCTGATAGGCCGAATCATCCGCGAAAAGAGAAAACATGTGGAGCGTGCGCCCCTTCGCCGCCATCTCGAGCTCCAATCGCGAATCGAACACTCCGTCGGTGAAAAGGTACTTCGCCTCGCCGCATTCCTCAACGACGAGCTTCACAAAGTCTTCCACGATCCCCGACAGCGTACGCGCCGACGAAAGCGAACGCCCCGGCAAGGATGCCGCCAACACCGCGATCACCGCCAAAACGATAACCACATAGCCGCCGATTCCCCGCTTCGGCGTATTCTCCTCCACCACCACGCCTTCGTCCGCCATGCGGAAACTCGCCAGCTTCACATGGTTGCGGCAACAGGCATCCACGCCCAACACCACGAAAAAGTAGGCCACCACAAGAGCCGAAAGAAGCAGGCACACCTGAAGAATGTAGAGCGAGCGCACGGTCGTGTGCGGGTTCCACGTCCAAAACCAGATCGGCGTCGCGAGCGAAAGCTGCGAAAGGGCCACGACGCCCACAACGAAAAACGTGCCGCCCTGATAATACGGAAGGAAGCGCTCTTCGTCCACCGCCCGCGGCAAGATGATGCTCGCAATCACAAACGGGGCAACGCAAATCGCAAACGCCAACGCCCATCCGAGGCTTCCGGCCGTATCGGCGAACATCGCCCACCACCGAAGCGCATACGCAAGCGGCAAGCTCGTCGACAGCGTCGCCCCACCGCCCATGCGCAGGAAACTCCAGGCATTGATCGCGAAACCGCAGGCGAGCCCCAACCCCCAGAGGAACGACAGCATCCATTTCGCCGTCTGCGCCGTAATCGGCTCCAGCAACGGCATGTTCTCCCCCAGCGCATCATGCCGCAACGCAAGGTAGTACATGAACCAGCACCCGGCCAGCAGAATGACGCCGAGCGGCGTTTCCGCCCCCAACGCCCCGAGCAGGAACATTGAAAGGTAGGCGCACCCGAGCGTACCATTGAGCATGAACACGAGAAACGGCACAACGGCGAGAATGGTCACCAACAGCAGCAGCCCTTCGGAAGAACACGTCTGCGCCGCCCGCCACGCCGGATCCGAACAGGCAAAGAGAATCGCCCCCACGATAGCGGCAATCCGCTGCACAAGGTAACGACGCACCGCAAATCGCAACCGCCCCCGCACCAGAAGGGCAACGGCAGATCGGATGAAAAGATACACGGCCCCCGCCGTCATCCCCGCCACGACATGCCCGATCACCTTCAAGGTCGTCAAGCCCGCCGCAACGCCGTTGAAGGCGAAAAACCCTTTCGCCACCCCCCGCCAGAATCCCGGGAAAACATCCGCCGGCGGCCGAAGGCCCGCCGCCATGGCCACCGAATCCCAAACGAGCGGCGAGACCCCGGGCAGGGCCCACAACGTCACCCCGAAGAAGACGGCCACCGCGAGCGCCGCCGCGATAATCCAATCGATGGCAGTCAGATGCTCTTCGGCCAAAAACTGCCGCTGCTGCACTTCTCCCGATTCATATTCCTCTTCGTCGCTATATCGTGTTCGCATTACCGACACCCTTTCCAATCATCGATCCCGATTGCCCATCAATTCCGGCATCGCAATGCCGTTGATGGAAATCAATCCGCTCGTAACAAGATCCGGATACGTTGGCACCACCGTTTCGTCGGTCGCCACTCGCCCCATTCTCACGAGCCATGCCTGCAGATCCTGCCAAATCTCCCCTTTCATCACCGCCGCCGCCGTCGTATAGGCGCCCGGCAGCATCCAAAGGGCTTCCACGTGCACGCCTTCGGGAAGAACCGCCTGCGGCCACCGATTTGCAAAGGAATAGCGCTTCTCGATTCCTTCCATGCCCTTCACTTGCCATAGCAAAACGCCCGCGTGCAAACACGCGGGTAAAGCCATCGCCAACAAAACGATGCCCATTTCAACAATGCGCTTCATAACTTCGACTCAATTCCCCTTTGCGGAATATGATAGCATGAAACGGAGAGAAATGCAACAAAGAGAATGAAAAAGTTGCAGCGGTCCCTACGAGCGCCTCTCACCGATTCTCTTCCGGCAACCATTCAACAGGGAACCACACGCGACAGGCGTTTGCCGTCTCCCAGCGGTTCGCAGCCGAAGCGTAGTCGCAGAAATGGACGGCCGGCCAATTGGCACCTTCGGGGTTCTCATGGTGCGAGCCAACGGGGAGTGCCGCCGCAAAGGCCATCCACATCCTTTTTACATTTGAGTGACACCAACCGCCCGTTTTGTGCTATAATAGTTGCATGAACTTCAAACAATGTCTTGTCGTCGCCCTTCCGGCGCTCCTTTGCGGCGCGCTCCTGGGGTATCTTGCCGCGCCTGCTGCCGTTCCAGAGACGGAAGAGGAAACAATCGTTCAAAGCGAAGCGAAGCCCACGCGCAAAGCCGCGCGGGCCTCGACTGACGAAGCGGCCCTAGAGCGCCTCCGCAGCCGCATCCAGGAACTGGAAAAGCAGCTCGCCGCCCAGTCCTCCGCCCAGGCGGGGGAGGAGAAAGTCGACGTCGCCGAGAAGCGCCCCTCGCGGCGCGAGGGCGGCGAAGGCGACTTCCAGGCGCGCATGGAGGAATGGCGCAAAAACAACCCCGAGCAATACGCACAGATGACGAACCGTTTCGCCCAGATGCGGGCCGAGCACATCCAGCGCGTGCAGAATCGGCTTGAAGTGCTGGCCTCCGTGAACACCACGCACATGAACCCGAAGCAGAAGGAAACACACGCCCGCTATCAGGAACTCCTCGCCCAGCAAACCGAATTGCGCGACGCGCTCCGCCCCGGCAGCGGCACCGAGATGAACGAGCAGCAGCGGAACAAGGCGCGCGAGCGCCTCCATTCGCTCGACCAGCAAGTGAGCCGCCTCGCGAATGAAGAGCGCAACACCCTTCTCACGCAAACGGCGCTCAACTACGGCGTCAAGGGCGCCAACGCGAAGGAAGCCGTAGAGACGATCAAGGCCATCTACCAGGCAACCGAAGGCGAGTGGGGCGGCGGGCGCGGCTGGGGCGGGCGCGGGCCGGGCGGTGGCCGCGGCGGCCGCGGCGGCCGGCGCTAGGGCCATCACGTAGGCGATCAAGTTGTGAAAAAGGAAAATCGGCGGAGTCCCTTTCAGGATTCCGCCGACTTCTTTTCCGGCACACCGCGCGCGATTAGAACTCGAGCGCCGTGTACATCTTCACGAGGAACTCCTCGTAGGAGAGGCGCTCCTGCTGCATGGAGTCGCGATCGCGCACCGTGAACTTGCCGTCCTTCGGAGACTCGGGATCGATCGTGAGGCACCACGGCGTACCCGCTTCGTCCTGACGGCGATAACGGCGGCCGATCTGCCCGCTTTCATCCCAGAAGCAGTTCACCTTCTTGCGGAGCTTCGCGAAGATCTCCTTCGCCATCTTGTAGCTCGCCTCGTCCTTCTTGACGAGCGGGAACACCGCCACCTTGACCGGCGCCACTTTCGGATGGAAATGGAGAACCGTGCGGATGTCTTCCCTGCCCTTGTCGTCCGTCAGCTTCTGCTCTTCATACGCTTCGCAGAGAAGCGCGAGCATCAGGCGGTCCACGCCGGCGGAAGGCTCGATCACATGCGGCACATAGCGGCCCTCGAAGAGGTTGAGGCAGAACTTCTCGGCGGCGATCGGATCCTTGCCGCGCGCCACCCATTCCTTCTGCACCTTTTCGACGAACGCCTTGCGGGCCGCTTCGTCCATCTTCTTCGCGGCCTGCTTGAGCGGGTCGTCGAAAACGGTCTGGTTCTCGCAGGAGTGGATCTGATGCTGCGTGAGGTCGAAGTCGCTGCGTGCGGCGATGCCTTCGAGCTCCTGACGGCCGAACGGGAAATCGTATTCGATATCCACGCACGCCCGGGCGTAGTGGGCGAGCTCATCGGGCTTCTGCCAGTATTCGACGAAACGCGCGGGCGGAAGGCCCACAGCCGCAAGGAATTTCTTGCGCTGCTCAACCCAATACTTGTGCCACACTTCCCAGCCCCAGTCATCCTGCACCTCGCCGTCGAGATCGGGATGATCCGCGAGCGTCACCACATGGCCGTGGAGGATTTCCACCGCTTCGTCCGGACGGATGAAGAACTCGAGTTCCATCTGTTCGAACTCGCGGCTGCGGAACGTGTAGTTGCGCGGCGTCACTTCGTTGCGGAAGCTCTTGCCCATCTGCGCGATGCCGAACGGCACGCTCTGGCGCGAGGTAGCGAGAACGTTCGTGAACTGCGCGAAGATGGCCTGCGCCGTTTCCGGGCGGAGGTAGGCGACGTTCGAGGGGTCGTCGATCGGGCCGACCACCGTCTTGAACATGAGGTTGAACGGCTTGGGATCGGTGAGTTCGCCGCCGCAGTAGGGGCAGAAGAAATCGGCGCTCACGCCGGGCTTGGGCTGGGGCTTCTTCTTCTGTTCGGCGTAGATATCCCTGATCTGGTCGGCGCGCATGAGCTTCTTGCAGTCCTTGCACATCGTCATCGGATCGGCAAAGGTATCCAAGTGGCCCGAGGCCTTCCAGATTTTCGGATGCATGATGATCGTCGCATCGAGGCCCGCCACGTCGCTGCGGCCGCGCACGGTGAACTGCCACCACGCCTGCTTCACATTGTTCTTGAGCTCGCACCCCAATGGACCATAGTCCCAGAATCCCGGCATGCCGCCATAGATTTCGGAGGAGTGATAGATGAATCCACGCCGCTTGCACAACGCGGCCAGCGGATCGAGGGACGACTTATTCTCTTCTGCCATTTTGTTCTTTCCTATTATGCGGCAACGGCTGCATTGCCGCCCCGCGTGGCCGGATAGTATATCAAAATTCGGCAGAAGATGAAATGACAACTTTACTTTCCAAGGACGTTCTTCTGGTCCTCGCAGCGGAAGAGGCCTTCAAAACCGGGCTTTGGCTTGCCGCCGTTGATCATGAGGGCGAAGCCCTTGGCGCCGCCCGGAAGCGGCTGGGAAACGATGTAGCGGAGAAAGGCGCCATCCGTCGAGTAGCTGTTGCCGAACCCCGCAATCGCAACGCCGTTGGGGCGCGAGAGCACGAGCTCGCGCACGTTCTCCACCTTGCCTTCACCGTAGGGAACGGGATAGACGATGCGCGTTGTCATCCGCCCGCCATCGATCGCCACGCGAATCGCCCGCATCTGCTCGCGCGAGGCGCCAAGCGATTCTGCCGCGTTCCTTACGAAGATCTCCGGGCTTGCGCTCACCACGTAGTTCTCCACGCCGCACGCCTCCAGTTCCTTCCAGATGGCGACGGACGAGGCGAAATACCATTTCCGGTAGACCTTCTCCACGCGGTCGCGGCAGAAGGCGTCGAGCGTTTCCGCCTTCACCCCTTCGTAGATCTGCGCATTGTAGGGCCAGGCGGACCAGCGGCCGATTTCATTGAAGCGCTTGTAGTCGGTGAGATACTGCCGCCAGCCGGCTTCGCCTTTGTAGACGGTTGAAAGCCCGGCCGTGATCGTCTCGGCGACAAGCCCGCGGAAGATCGTCTCGCCGTTCTCCTCCAGGCCTTCGCTGATGTCGCCCTTCAGGATCGTCCCGTCGAAATCCCAGAACGCCATCGGTACGGCATCCGGACGCGCCGCCTTCAGCTTCGCGACGTTCGCCTTGATTTCCCGAACGACGCTCGCCACGTGGGCTTCCGGCTCGCCCGCGAAACCCACGAGACACGCGCACACTCCCGCCACCGTCAAAAGAACCTTCCTCATCGTACACCCTCCTCAGATTTCAAGTTTCCCCACCTCGCCGCCCTGGGCGTTGAACTGGCGCACCGTGAGATGGTCGCCCTTCACGTCACAGCGCGTGAGCGTGGGGAGAGTGCACGCCTTCGCACTCGCGAGGTTCGCCCCGCCGCCGATGACGATCGCATAGGGATGCGCCTCGCCGGGCGCCTGCATCGCCCGCACATGCAGGTGGGCCCCGAGCACGAGCGTCGTTCCGGCCGTCTCCAACACGGCGTGAAGCTTGTTGATCCGCGCGAGCGGCTGGCGCCAGGCCCGGCCGTTCACGCAGGTGGCATGCGGCGGAATGTGCATGATGGCGATCTTGAATTTCGCCTTCTTCCAGGCATCGCCCGCGACTTCACGCGTGAGCCATTCGGTTTGCTCGGCCAGGTAGGATTCGAAATCGACCATGCCCGAATACTCGGCGTGGTCGTCGGTTTTGTCCTCTCCCGTATCGATGAAGACAAGCCGCGCCGCGCCGAACGTGAGCGCGCCATAGAAGTGCCCGTTCTGCTGGGCGATGTAGTCGCGCAGATGGCGCGCGAACGGGCCGCGCGTTTCATGATTGCCGCGCAGGTACCACATCGGCGCCTTCGTGCGGGCGGCGCAAAAGGCGAGCGGCGCAAGCAGATCGCGCGCGACGCCCGGCTCGTCGTCCACATGGCTCATGATGTCGCCCGCGAAGACGGTAAAGGAGAGATTCCCCTTCATGTACGGCTCGAGGGCCGGATAGACGGCGAGGTTGTTATGGACGTCGTTGAACATCGCAAACGAGAACGAACCGTCTGCCGGCAGGATCGCGTTGAGCTCGCCCGCGCGCACGTCTTCCTCTCCCGAATACGCCACCTTGTAGGGACCGAACTTCGTGAACGCCCGCGAGGTCACGCGATAGCGGAGCGGCTTTGCCGGGTCGTAGCCCCGCACCGTAATCTTGTGGATCGTATCGTAGGCGTCAACGAGCAGGCCGTCCCGCTGGTTCCACGCGCGCTTCCAGGTGCTACCGCCATCCTGGCTCCACTCCACCCAGCCGTTCGCCCGCTCGCGCGTCATCCACACGACGGCAAAGACATCCGTCCCGAGGAGCTGGATATGGGGGTCGACGCAAATGAGGCGATCGGCATGAAGCGAGGCATCCGTCTCCGCCGGCGGCCGCTCGGGCTTCTTCTTTTCATCAGCCCAGACATTCGGAAGGAAGGCGGCCAAAGCGGCACCCGTCAGGAATTCGCGTCTTTTCATTCTTTCATCTCCTTTTTCGTATTCGGTTCCGTAGAAAGCGGCGGCGTCATCCAATCGAGTACGCCCATCACCACGGCATCCGCCACTTTCTTCTGCCGGTCGGGATCCCAACTTTCCTCTTCCCCTTCGGGAAGATTGATGAAGTCCACTTCCATGAGGCAGCTCGGCACGGCCGGATTGCGGCACACGGCGAACGACCGAAGCTGAGCGCCGGCATTCTGAACGGGAGAGAGGACCTGCGCCACGTGCTTTTGAATGCAGGTTGCAAGCGCCAGACCGTTCGAGGTGGAGGCGTACGTCGTCGTATGCCGCACAAGCTGCGGGTTCCGATGCGCAGCCGTTGCGTTGTGATGGACGGAAATGAATGCGTCCACACGCTCGTCGTACGCCTTTTGCGGGCGCTCGTAGAGCGCGGGAAACGAATCGCCCTCACGCGTCATGATCACCTGGAATCCCGCCTTCTCCAAGGCTTCGCGAATACACTGCGCCTGCATGAGATTGACCTCTTTTTCGCGCCACCCATGCGGCGAAAGCGCGCCCGTATCGCTGCCGCCATGCCCGGGATCCACGCAGATGCGCACGGTGGAGGGCGGCCGCCCGTAAGGCGGATGATCGGGGAAGTTCGCGGCCGGATCGGGGGCCAAAAGCCCCTTCGGCGGCACAGGGGCCCCTCGCTCGGGCGATAGCACGGCTTTCGGCAGAAACCCGCGCGTGTTTTCAAGCCACACGCACACCCACGCCGTTCCCTTCACGTCCGCTCCGCGAAGGATGAACCCCTTCGGCAGATAGGCCGTCGATTCGCCCGCGTCGATCGCGCTCCGCACACGATTGTGGAAAAGCGAACCCGTGGTTCGATAGGCAAGAGGGCGAGCGAGCAGCTTGCTGTCGTCTGAATCGACAACCACACTCGCCTTCTGCGGCGCCGCCCCCGTCGCCTTGTCCACCACGAACCGCCGTACGAGGCGGTCGCGCCCGGCGGCGAAGATAAACGTATTCGTGCCCGGTTTGACAGGTGCCATTCGCAGGAAGGCCCCCGTTCGATAGACGCTCGTCGTAAGACCGTTCACATAGATCGTCGACGCGCCGTTTTCATCAACCGCCCCGATCACGTACGTTTCCGCGACAGGCGGCAGACGCTGCCCTTCGGCGGGAAACGTCACCCGGATCTCGGCCCCTGCGCCGAGCGACAACAAGAAGACTAGCAATAGGATAAGGCGTTTCATCGAATCAGTTCCGTTGGTTGCGCAAAGCCGGATCGAGCAAATCGCGCAATTCGTCCGCCAGATGGTTGAAGACCAGGACAAGTGTGAAAATCGCGAGCGTCACAAACGTCATTTCCCACCACACGCCCTGCCACAGGCGCAAGCGCGCATTGTTGATCATGATGCCCCAGCTCGGCTCGCCCTGCACGCCGATGCCGAGGAAACTGATGAACACTTCCGTCGCCACCGCCCCCGGGAAACGAATCGAAAACTGGATGAGGATGATGTGCGCGACATTCGGCAAGATGTGCCGGAACATGATGCGGCAATGCGAATACCCGAGAACGCGCGCCGCCTGCACGTAGGCCCGGTCGCGATGCTTCATCACCTCGGCACGAATCGTACGGCACACGCCCACCCACGTGGTCAGACCGATGCCGAGATAGATGCCCAAGAGCCCCTGCCCCACCACCATCGAAATGGCAAGAATGAAGAGCAGGCCCGGCATGGAGGCGACCGTTGCACAGAGCCACACGACCGCCGAATCCACCTTCCCGCCGAAATAGCCGCCAACGAGCCCCAGGAACACCCCGAGCGGGATCGCGATGAGCGACGTCATGATGCCCACGTGGAACGCGATGCGCGATCCCTGGATCAGCCGCTGGGCCACATCGCGCCCGAGGTTATCCGTGCCCATGATGTGCTTGAGACTCGGCGGCGCATACCGCAGATTCTCGTGAACGACATTGTAGGAGGGCGTCACGTCGCGCATCCGCGCCACGCGATACTGCACCTCGCCGTAAAGCGCCAAGGCAAAATACGCCGCAATGACCATGAGGCACAGCCGAGCGCCCCAACGAAGTCTACGCCACATCTCTCTCATCCCAACCTCACTCTCGGATCAAGCCACGCATAGGCGAGGTCGGTGATCAGATTCACGCCCTGGTACAACAACGCCCCCAACACGACGAGGGCACGCACCACCGCCATGTCGGCCGAGTGGATGGCGTTCAAGGAGACATTGCCGAGCCCGGGGATGCCGAAGAACGTCTCCAGGAGCAGGGAACCCGTAAACAAATAGGGAATCGAAAGCGAAATGTAGGTGACAATCGGAATGAGCGAATTGCGCAGGACGTGCTTCACGAGAATCGTCGGGCCCGAAAGCCCCTTCGCCCGCGCCGTGCGCACGTACGCCTTGTAGATTTCATCCAAAACGGCCGTGCGGAAAAACCGCACATCCACGCCAAGGGAAGAAATGATGCCGATGAGAACGGGCAAAACAAGATAGGTCCAATTCGCGTATCCCCAAATCGGGAAACAGTGCAGCTTGAACGCGAGAACGAACTGCCCCGCCAAGACCCACACGACGTAGTTGACGCTCATGAGGATCGTCGAACAAACAAGCACGGATCGATCAAGCCAACCGCCTCGGAAGGCCGCACAGAACAAGGCAAGCGACAAGGCGACAATCGTTCCCCCGATGAGAATCGGCACCGTCAAGGTGAGCGACGGCCCCACGCCGCGCTTGAGGATGTCGCTCACCGGTTCGTCGTATTGCGTGGAAATGCCGAAGTCGCCCTTCGCGAGGTTGGAGACGAAGGTGCAGAACTGCGAATCGGTGAGAGCCTCGCCTTTATTCGTGTTCACCAAGAGCGGCTTATCGTAGCCATACCGATGGTTGAAGGCCGCAATCGATTCCCTCGTCGCGTTCTTTCCAAGCACGGTAAGCGCAGGGGAACCGCCCACGACGTGGAAAAGCACGAACGTGAGCACCAGGATTCCGAACGTCGTAGGAATCAATTCAAGCAGGCGTCTGAAAATGTAACGAATCACAAGGAAGTAGTTTATCAAAAAAGGGAGAGAAAAGCCATATTGAAATTTTTGGCATTGTCGCAGAGTTGGAAATGACATGTCGCGAACAACCGGGCCAACGGGCGTCCCGCCCGTTGGCGCAAAACTCGGAAAGCTGGGACAACAGGCGTCCCGCCCGTTGGCGCAAAACTCGGAAAACCAGGACAACGGGCGTCCCGCCCGTTGCGGGGTGGGTTCCCAACGGGCAAGATGCCCGTTGTCACAGTTTCGCCATTCGCAAATGTGCGACAAGACCAATCATTTCGCGGCGTCCTTTTCTGCCACCACGCACTGCGCATAGAGCTTGAAGAGGTGCGCAACGCGCTCCGCGTCGTCTGCGAAGGTACGACCGTAGGCCTTGTCGACAAGGGCATCGAGCTTCTGGTGGGCCTTCACGAGATCGGGCGGCATCGTCTCGGGATTGTAGAGAATCGCAAGCGTGCATTCCGGGGCGGCATCGAGATAGCGCCTCCGCACATCGAGAATCTCCTGCGCCGTCGCCTTGATCTCATCCGCATTCCCCTGTAGAGCGCGGACTCCGGCCGCGCCGCAATCTGGCAGCGCGCGCACGTAGTCCATCGCCTAGGCGAAGGCCGCGTCGAGATCCTTGCCCCTTGGATTTCATTTCAACGAGAATCCGGCCAGGCCAGAACATGTCGACGAACCCCTGCGAACCATCCGCGAATCTGACACGATGCTCAAACGTCGCCTGTTGCACGGTGTCGACGCCGAAGACCTCGAAGAACTCCTTCAGAAACGACTGGGCCTGCGATTTCTCGTCAAAGGCCGTTTTCCACCGCTTCGCAAACGCCGTCGCATTCTTCCGTATCTCATTCCAGGATTTCATCTTCGAAATACTTTTGTTCAACCCTACGGCGCAGCGATTTTCCATCGGAACCAAGGGGCTAAAGCACCTGGATGCTCATGTTGCTGCCGGCCTTCCCGCCGCCGAACCCTTCGGTGGCGCTTTCGATCATGTCGTTGATGCCGCTGAGCGGGCTGGCATTGGTGCAGTCGTAGATGGTCTTGATGGCGTCGGTGAAGACCGCGGCGTCGTCACCGGCGATGCCGAGTTCCGAAGCGACCTGGCCCATGAGCATTTCGCGCTCATCCTTCGCCACCTGGTTCATCTCCATGCCGATCATGACCAATTCCTGGATCGCCGCCTGGTTGGGGATGCCGCCCTTCATCTTGGCGGCGGCGGCCTCGCGTTTCGCGAACAGTTCGAGATAGCGCTGGTGGTTCGCCTTCTGCTTCGCGGACATGTTGGACGTGTCGATCGAGGCGAGATAGTCCTGGCGGTTCTTGGCCCGTTTGGCCAGCTTCGCGCGGAACTGCGAAAACGCGTTCGTGACCTGCGAGAACTGCTCCGCCGGCAAGCGCTTCTTGAGCGCGCCGGCGATGTCGCCGTCCTTGACCATGATCGACTCCGCCTTCTCCCCGCTCCCCTTCTTCGCGGTATCGGCGGCGGCAAGCGCATCGGCCTTGGCCTTCACGGCCTCTTCCTGCGCCCGCTTCGCGCGCTTGGCGGCATCGGCAAGCCGGCGTTCGAGTTCGGCGATGCGCTTATCGGATTTCGCAAGCTTCGCCTCGGCCGCTTTCAGCTGGGCCTCGCACGCCAAGGCTTTTGCATCGGTCTTCTGATGCATCGTATTTCCCACGAACAGGCCCCCTGCGATGCCACAGACGGCCACAACAACGACGATGATTGTCTGCTTCATTGGTTCTACTCCTTCAATTTCTTCGTAATTGCCATGAACTCCTGCTGCACCTGCGCGTCGTTGAACATCTGAATCGGCGGCAGGTCAAGCTGCAGGAGCGAATCGAAGGCATCCTGATTCGCCTTCGCCAGCCGAATGAGATCGCCCGCGAGGTTGATCGTCTGGTAGGAACTCTCCACCACCTTGCGCATCTTCTCCGCAACGCCAAGTTTCTGTTCGATCACGCCTTCATGCGTATCGAGAATCTTGATGTAGGCCTCGACGGCCCTGAGCGTGGAGGCGTTGATTTCCGCATTATGCTGGAAAATCTGCCGCTGCTCGGCGCTGAACGTATCGTCCCGTGCGCTCGCCAGAGCCGAATTGCGCGCCGCAAGGGCATCGGCCTTGATCTGGTTCACGCCCTTGCGCCAGGCGCCGTTCCGGCTTTTCTCGAGGTAGTCCTCGAAGCAGATGATCTGCACGTCGACCATCACGAGATACATGCCGTAGTACCGCCGAATCGCCGCTACGTCCCCCGTCGCCATGAGTTCCCGCAGATTGTCCACCACGGCGGCCACGTTCTTCGCCACAATGACACCGTCGATGAGCTCGCCGAAATTGACGGTGAAGATGCAGTTCTCCGCCGCCTCGCCGCTCACCGTAAGGCCCAGCGCGCGCAGCTCTTCGCACACCTTCTCGGCTTCCACGTGCCGCTTCACTTCGAGCGCCTTGCGCTGGGCCGTCAATTTGTCGATCTTCGCCTGGTAGTCGGCCGCCTTCTCGGGATAGAGCGTGCGATCCTCCGATGCAATGGAAATCTGCTGGTTGAGCGAGGCGATATCGCGGTCGATGCGGTCGACTTCCGCGAGAATCTTCTGCGCGCTCGTCGAAAGGAGCAACTCGCGTACCTTCTCAAGTTCCGCGCGGATCTTCCGATCCTGGTCTTTTTGGTCGGTCGTAAAGAACCAGAACGCATGTTCGGGAAGCGACTTGCGCTCTTCGCGCAAGTCGCCGATCTCCTCCGCGCGTTGCGCCACCTTGCGCCAGTTGTTCCGTACGGACGCCTTCACGTCCGAAAGAATCGCAGCCGGCGTCACGTCGGCAGCGGCAAGAGCGAGCGAACAGGTCAAACACAGGGCCCAAATCAGATTTTTCATTTGTCGTTTTTCCTCACGTCAAGATGCGGCTCACCGGGGAGCACGGAACCTTTGTTGTATGTTTGCGGCGGCTGAGGACGCCCCGTCCCCACGCCTTTCGTCATCAAAGCCTTCAACTCGTCAAGGTGGCTTTCCCACACGCCGCGCGGCGAGCAGGCGTTGCGCTTGCAGACGCTCGCGGCCATGCCCACCACTTCGCCCATCATGCCGAGCGTGCGCATCACGCGCACCGTGCCAAGCGCCACATGCGTCACGCTCACATCGCGCCCCGCCATGAAGAGGTTCGGAATGTTGCGCGAATAGAAGCAGCGATACGGCACCGGATAGGCGTAGTGGCGGTTGTGCGTGCACACGGACCGAAACGGCTCGCCTTCGTAGTGCTTCGTGTTCTTCGGCATCGGATAATGGAGGTCGATCGCCCACGTGGTCGCACACGTCGCATCGGGATAGATCTTGTAGTCGAACACGTCCTGCTGCGTGAGGATGTGGTCGCCGAGAAGCCGGCGGCTCTCGCGCTTGCCGGCCACGTAGGCCACCCACGCGAAGGACCGCTTCGCGTATTTCGCCTTCTTCGGGCTCTTGTTCTTGAGATACGACCAGTTCGAATACGCCACGAGCATTCCGTAGTCGCGGATGCGTTCGAACTCTTCGATCTGGTCGCGCATCATGCCCGTCTCCCAGTCCCAATCGCCGCGCAGGTTGTGTTCGCAGTTCTTCTCGTTGAAGGCGATCATCCACGGTAAGGCCGGGAACGCGGTCGGCGCGGCATCTTCCTTCGTATACCACTGCACGCTCGCTCCCATCGTCATCGTATCGGGAAGATCCGGCGCCATGTCTTCATGCGTCTGGGAGCGCGCCTCGCGCCCCATGCGGAAATCCGCCCCCGCAAGCGCGCCGAGGTTCCCGTCGCCCGTCGCATCCACGAAGAGCGGGGCCGTGAACTTCGTCACCTCGCCGCTCACGGTGTTCACGCCCAAGGCCGCCGCAATCGCCTCGCCCTGCTTCTCCACGCCCCTGACGCGCGTGTTGAGGTAGAGCGCGATGTTCTTCTCCGCCTTCACGGCAGCGAGCTTGCGCGCGTCTTCATAGCGGTCGGCCGCCTGGGCGTTGCCGCCCTTCGCAGGCCCGATCTCCGCCACCACGTCGCCAAGGCGCGGGTAGGGGCCCACGTTGATCGTGCCGCCGAGGTGCACGCGCACTTCGGAAGAATTCGCCCCGCCGAGCATCGGCCGATCCTGTACGAGCGCCACCTTCAGCCCAAGCCGCGCCGCCGAAATGGCCGCACACGTGCCCGCCACGCCGCCGCCGACCACCACGAGATCCGCCTTCACCGTCTGCGAAGGCTCCCGTGCAAGCGCCGCCGTGCGCGAGCGCGGCGCCGGCGCGCCAAGGGCCGTCGTGAGGCACACGGCGTCGCACCGGCCGTCGAAGCCCGTGAGGTCGTGAAGCGCAAGCTGCGCCGTTCCCTTCGCGAGCGTCACCTTGCCCGCGAACTGCCACCGCCATTCGCCCGAGCCGGATCCGAGATTCGCCGGAATCTCCTTCTCGTTCACCTTTACGCGAAAGAGCCCGGCCGCTTCCGTGCACCACGGCGCCGTCCAGTTCCGCGTGTACGCCCACACGGAATAGACGCCCGCCTCGGGTACGGCGATCGCGGTCGTCGCATCCTCGACGGGCCTGCCCATGCCGTGCGCGAGGAGAAACGGCGAGCCCATCTGATCCATGAACTGCGAATCGTTCACCCAGCCGCCGAGCGAGCTGAACCGTTCCGCCTCCACCACGATCTCGGCGGCGGAGGCGACCGAACAAACGCCCGCAGCGGCGACCAACGCCCCGGCGAGAACACGTTTCAAGAAAGAAAGAGAAGAAGAGTTCATTTGGTGGAAATTATACCCTAGCATCCCCGCCCTTGGCAAGGGGAATTTAATTCTCCATCAGCGGGTGCACTTGAGGGCGAACGGCAAACGTCCCTTCGCATAGGCCTCGGGCACCGTCACGATCGTCGTCTTCCCGGCGCGCCGCGTTGCAAGCAGCGCCGTCTCGCCGACCACTGTGACCTTCGTCGTCGCCGGCAGCTCGCAGGCGAGCGCGACTTCGGCGGCCGGCTCCTTCACGATGGCATAGGCGAAGCGGCCGTCCTTCGACTGCACGTAGTCGATCGCCTTCGTGTTGAACGGCGCGAGAATGCGCGTGGCGTAAATGGCCTCGCCCCAGCGGCCGAGCCACTGGCCGATCTGCTCGAGGCGCGTCTTCTGGATTTCGGGGAACGCGCCTTGCGGATCGAGGTTCACGAGGAGGAGCAGGTTGCCGCCGCGCGAAACGATATCGGAGAAGTGGCAGATGAATTCCTTCTCGGTCATCACCATGGAGGGATCGAAGTTCTCCATCCAGTGGTTGCCGTAGCTCTTCGAAATGCCGGAGCAGGATTCCCACGGATGCCACTTGGCGGGATCGATATCCGCCTCCGTATCGCCCCATTCGTCCGTAAAGAAGTCGCCGCGGATCGTCCGCAGGCCGATGAGACGCTTGCGCTGTTTCGAGTACGTCTTGATTTCCTCGGGCGTACCTTTGCCGCAGCGGTCGTTGCAGGCGACCTCCTTGCGGCCCTCGGCGCGGTTGTAGAAGTAGGCGGCGATCTCGTAGCTTCCGTTGCGGTCGGCCGGCGTGAGCCAGTCGTAGTCGCCCCAGAGCAGATCGGGGTCGTACTTGTCGATGAACTCGGTCGTCTGCGGCACGATGTAGTCGTGCACGAAGTCCTTCACCGCCACCTTGCCGGAGCATTTCCATTCCATGTCGGGGGAATAGGGCCTCAGGTTCCACGGGAGCGTGACCGCCATTTTGACCGAACCGTCGTTCTGCAGAATCGGATATTCCCATTCGCCGGCCTGCGAGATGTAGATGCCGAACTTGAGCCCTTCGGCCCGGCAGGCCTCCACCATCTCGCGCGCGAAGTCGCGATGCGCCGCCATATCCATCGTATCGCGGAACGTGTAGGAGCAATCCCAGAGGCAGAAGCCGCTATGGTGTTTGAGGAACGGCACCACATAGCGCGCACCGCACTGGCGGAAAATCTTCATGAGTTCCGGGGCGTTGAACTTCGTGCCGCGAAAGAGGTCGAGCAGATGGTCGCTCTTGAAGTCGGCCCCCCAGTTCTTCTCGTGGTACTTGATCGTTTGCCGATCCGACCGGCAGCGCATCTCGTACCAGTCGGGATAGAGGCGATACCCCTTCTTGTAGGGGCACCACGAGGCGACAGACCACGGCCCCCAGTCGATGAAGATGCCGAGTTTCGCATCGACGAACCAATCGGGGCACGTGTGCTGATCCATCGAGGCGCCCGTCGCCTTCCAGCGCCCCTTGTCATTGACACTTTTGACCTTGCCCATCTGTTCGTGCGCGCGGGCCATCACCTCGGCGGAATGGTCTTTTGCCAGCTGTTTGAGCCCTTTGGGATAGAGGACGGGTTTCCAGTCCTTCGGGCGGCGATACCCTTCCGGCGCCACCGGGATTCCGTCGGCCGGTTTCACCTTCTGCCGCGCGTAATCATCCGCAGGCGCAGCACTGGAGGGCGTCGCCGCAACAAGCGGAAACGCCCCGAGCGTACAAACGAAAACCGACAGAACGAATTCTGCCTTAAAAGACCGTTGCCAACGTTGATCAAACATCATCATACTCCTTTTCAAAACCTTATCAAATCATCAAACGGGACACCCCGTGTCAAATATTATACCAAATCCAACCGACCTTGTGGGAATTCAAAGGCGTTCCCATTTCCCGAAAAAAAAATGCTGGCAGCTACCAAGTATTCCAGTGCAAGCAAGTTACAAATAGATTTGAACAAAACTCTACTCTTTACATTTTCCATTTTACATTTGCATGGTCTCCGTATGTACAACATCAACGAATCGTCAATACCAATGCGTCACGGCCGCGCTTTGCGGTGATGGTAGTCGATGCCAAATCTGGTCCTGACACGCGAACGCGAAGGTGTGTTAGATCGGAAACCACGGCATTTTCTGAAGCGAACACACCCTCGGCCACCGCAACAGAACCATCTTCACCAATTCTCCACGAATCGGCAGCGCCACGACGACCTGGTTTCAACGTAAGCGAAAGAGGAACGCCACTTGGGAGATATTCGGACGAAGCAAGGACATCGCCCTTCCCATCTCGAAGAGAGAGTGAATGATTCGAGTAGGAAATGGCGAACGTCGATTCGTCATCGGAGATTTTCCCGTCCTCGTTCACGTCCCGCCCGACGGCAAATTCTGCACGCCGGCTGCCGACATTCCTCAGATCAAGATCGAAAACCATCCAAGCGTCTTTGGCCGGCAACGTCGGACACGAAAACGTCTGTTCGGTGGTTGTTGAAAACGAAGCCAGAGCATTCGTCACCGCCAGAACGGCGGCAGCAAGAAGTGCCAACATCATTCGCCTCCTTCAACATTGATGTTTAACTGCTGAAGCGGTTGCGCAGCGTGTAACAACAGATTCGTAATCGGACAAAAATAGTCGCGATCATGCTCGTCACATGCGGAATGCTGCAAAACCGAGTTTGCAAACTCTAGGCGATTTGAACTCCATTCATATCCCGTAAAATACGACACAAACAAATCATCCATGCACTCCACTCCCGCAACATCGCCCAATCGATGCCGATAGAACATTTTCACCGCCCGATCCTTCCGGGCACGCTGTTCATTCGTGGCCGGTTGAAACAAACGAACCTTATCCGCAAACATTCCCCCCGCAACCCCTCTATCTGCAAGGGCATAGGTAATTCGATTCGTGAAAACATTTTCAATAAACAAAGTCAAGGAATCATCAATCGGCGATAAGGCTATCACTTGTTTAATCGCAAAATCCTTGTCCGTACCACGCGGGTTCCGTACCAATGCTTTCAACGAACCGACTGCATTGGTATAACTCAAAACCCGGCACTGGTCTAGTGCGACCTGAAACAACGCCCAATCTACTCCCTCGAGGGCTTGACAATCATTTGTGCACATTGTCTCCAGATACCAATCAAATGCGGCACGCCGCCCTTCAACCGTCCACCCATCATTAGTTTCACCCCCGAAAAATGTTTGCCAAGTGTTGGGCGGGAGAGGGAGAACACGATTTCGCAAATCGGTACTGCACTCATTATCCGAAGGACTCGCAGCCCATACTTTCCGCAAGGCAGAACGAACAACTTCATTGGTTTCAAGTTGAGAATGTGCCCAAACGGGCAAACCGCCCAAGGCAAAACACATCATCAAGTTTATCATTGCATGAAATTTCATCGTGAATAGAACTCCTGTATACGCGACCTGATGAAACCTGCTCCAACGGCAATATGCCCGGGTAGAAACTCGTAACGACTTCTTAGGCCATGAAGCGTCCCATAAGGGATGTCGTAATTTGTCTTCCCAATGTATCCAAACATCAAGATTGAAGAAATTGCATTATTGAGAGTGTCTCCAACTTCATAGAAGCCTCGTCCCTTTTCCTGCCCCCAATCTTGCGGAATCGGAAGAAAACAATCATCCCCAAGAGGACTCAACACTCTATCAAGTATCAGTCGATCCGTCATATTATAACAATCATCCCATCCCAACACATGCCCCAATTCGTGGGCAACCGTTCGTTCCGTTGCTTTTTTGGTAATGATGACACCGTAATCCGTCTTATAACCATGAATCGTCCGATCTGACAAATCACCAATGAAATACATTTCGATACAATCACCGCCATCATAATGATTTAGGAGCTGGCAGAACTGATCTGAATATCGGATAGTTCTCGAACCCGTCGCAGATGTCACAACTTCACCCATAGGGAGATGCCAATAGGATGAAGTCAAAACATGATGCTCTATTGGACTTTGTATTGCAAAATAAATTCCAACTTGAGTGAAAATCTTATCCGCTTCCAAAATCAATCGGTAGATGTCAACGTCCTTCCAACCATTTTTCACCTCGGCACGAGGCGGGTCAACGACAAAAGCCTTCACCTTTAAGACACTCGGTCTAACTATCGGAAATGCAAATTGTGGTTGAATCGCATCATCGTTAAACTTTGCCTCGACCACGACATCCCCCTCGTAACTCGTCGGCACAACCTTGACATACGAATCGGCATTCCCGACCACGTTCGTCTCAACGATCTCCGCCGGCCCCGACACGACTCGCCAGGAGATATTCGATGCCGTAAATCCATTCACCACTGCACCACCAGTTTTGACCGATGCCTTCAAAATCGCATCCGATCCGTAAACGAGGCACGATGGATTAATAAACCGTTGCGTCGTCTGATGACGTTCGAACGTCACGAGCTTCCGTATCGGCTCGACAACCTCGAAAGGAACCGAAACCTCATGCCGCCCGCCGCCGTCATCAAGGTCGAGCGTCACGGCAATCGTCCCCCTTCCGAGCGCCGCCGACGTCATGTAGTAAGTCTTCGTACAGGCGAACCATCCCGACTCTGGAATCCCGATGTCATTCTCCGAATCCGGAGTGACGGGGGATGTTCGCCATCTGTCGAGCCAGAGTTGCGTCTGCGTGTTTTCCGAGCAGTCTAGCTCCAATCGGCCATACGTTCCAGGAACGGCGATCAGAGACACCGTCAGTTCATAGACGCGCTCCGGCCGATCGCCGCCGATGCCGTCGTTTACAAACTGAACGGCAGAGCACGACACGTCAAGCGTCGTGGACGGAAGCGGCTGCAATCCGAACGTGAAGACGTAGCCGTTCGTCACCGCATAGTCGCCCTCGTATGCCGTGACAAGGGTCACGCGGTTCGTCGCCCAGGTCACCGCGTTCGTCGTCGTCCAGACGATCGTCGTCAAAAGCGAATGCGGATTGGAAAAAGAAATCCCCTCCCCGCCCGACCACGTACAGCCGATGTAGGCATCGGCATGGCAGTTCGTCACCACGGCGGCAATGGTTTCACTCACGTTCGGATAGAGATGCGGCAGACTACCGTCCACGAGGTTCACCTCCGGGGCGCGACCAATCCAGCCCGTTCGCGGAGAGTCGAGGTGGACGACCACATCTCCCGTCCTGCGCTCGTAAGGATAACCGTACGCGAAACACGGTTCCCTTGTCCCACCCTCACCGTGAAGTTCCACGAATGCCAATTCGCCGTCCGAAAGCGAGAACGGATAACACGCTCCGCAGTCGATGGCGAAAAGGATTTCCTCCGATCCATCGCACATCACCGCCGTCTTGCCAAAAGAAAGGCAAATCGGCCAGGCCCCATTTTTGGATGCCACCGTGAGGCCAATCAAACGCCGGTTCGGATCGGCCGCGCGCGCCGTCGCCCAGGCGGTATACCCCACTGATGCAATTTCAGTGGCATTGCTCGGAAACGCCACCGCCGCCCAAGTGTCCGTCTGATTACAACCGGAATTCTGAGACGGCACACGCGGGTTGTCGTCAATCACGTTCGGGAGCCCGTCCATGTCCCAGTCATCGGGATGGACGCGCTGGAACACCACTTCACTCGTGTTCGACCCAACAGTGACGAAGTGGTTCGTCCCGTTCGCGACAACGCCCGCCGTGTAGAGTGCGTCACCGACCGTCCGC
>JAZLJP010000054.1:0-70315 GCA_045617985.1 Kiritimatiellia bacterium | reverse complement strand
AGCGACCACAGCTTCACGCGGCCTTTGCAGGCCTTCACCCAGTCCGCCGAATCGCTTGGCCTCTCCCATGCCGCATTGATCGTGAAGAACGGCTCTGCGCCGATGCGCTTGCAGAGCGCAATCACGTCGTCCATCGCGATGTCGTTCATGTCGTAGCCGAGCCCGCACGGCTGCGTCTCGATTTCGGTGTAGCTCTGCAAGGGCGCACGCGCGTCAGGATCGGCGATGAGCCCGTCGCGCCAGCGGTATTCGCCCGCGAAGTTGCCGCCCGGCCAGCGGATCACCGAAGCGCCGATGTCGTGCAGGTTGTCGATTACGTCCGAGCGCATCCCGCGGAAGTTATCCACCGGCATCAGCGAAACCACGCCCACGGCAACCGCGTGCTTCCCCTTCACGCCCACGGAGAGCGTGCCGTACGTATTGGCCGGCGGCGTGAATTCGAACGCGAGGCGCTTCCAGTCGTGTTTCGTCTTCGACCGAAGCGGAAACGCCTTCTCGGCGATCGTCTTCCCCTCCGCCGTCACACGGAGAACGAGCGTGACGTCTTCGTTGTTCATCGTGCTCGCAATCACGCGGAACGTATGGCCGACGCCGCCCCGCAAGCCGATCTTCTGCTGGCAGACGCCCGCTTCGCCCGCCTCGTCGAGGCCCACGATCATCTGCGCGGCGCGTTCGTTCTGCCGGAACATCCCGCTCCACGCCGCATGGCGCGTGAACGAGAGATCCTGCGTTTGGGAATAGAACGCCTTCGTGCCGTAGGCCTCCCAAAGCATCGCCACGCCCTTGCGGTTGGGTTTCCCGGCGAACTTGCGGTTACGGACGAGCTGCGCGGAAAGGCCGCCCTGGATGGCGGCGCGCGTATGCTCGAGATTCTGGCCGAAGAGGAACGCCGGAATGGGCTTGACCTCGACGGTAGGCGCTGCGGCCTGTTCCACCGTGGCGGGCAAGCGGTCAGGCCCCGCCTTCACGTTCGCCGTGAGCTGTTCGTCGCTGAGCGCCGTATTCCAGAGGCGCACTTCGTCGTACGTCGCAAACGCATCCGTATCGCCGCCCCAGCGCGAATGGCCGAGGAAGAAGTCGTCCTTTCCGGCCATCGAGGCGACGAAGTTCGCGAGCGTCCAATCCGGAAGATCGATCGCCCCGGTCTTCTCGACCGCGCCCGTCGCGACATCGCGCCGCGACCATTTGACGCGCGAAGCGCCGTTCTTCGCGGACTGCACGGTGATTGAAAAATGACAGGGCTTGCCGGAGACCGTGGGCGAAAGCGAACGGTCGTCGCGGAAGAGAATGCGGCCCTGCGAAATCTGCACGCGCGCCTCGGCATTGCCCGAGTTGTTCGCCCAGCAGGCAAAGAGGAAATGCGTATTGTCGCTGCCCCAGTCGAAAATCCGCGGCCAGTTGTCCTTCGGCTTCACCTGAGGCGTGGCCCACACTTCAAAGGTGAGCGCGTCGCCGCCCTTCACAAGCCCTCGTCCGAGGTTGAACGCGCGCGCGCCGACCTTCTGCGCCGTCACGCCCCCCACCGAATCCACGAGGTTCCCATTGAAACTCCACCGATGCGCAAGTACCGCACCCGTCTCGCACGTCACCGCAAATGCCGAAGCGCAAAACGCGGCAGCAAACACCCCAACAACTGTTTTCTTCTTCATTTCTTCATTTGACCTTTCAAATCAGCGCACAAAGATCGCAAGACCGCACGAATAATAGACGCCCGTCGGTTTCGTAATAAGTTCACCCATCCGCCCGGACGGCAACTTGAATCTGAGGGTGTCGAGATTGGCGGGCGCACTCGTCCAAACGATCACCGGATCGTTGTTGTGAAGCGTGCGCTCCCCAACATCGACCGTAATCGTCGCGCCATTGGCAAAGGTGATCGTCTTCGACACTTTTCCTCCCGTCACAAGCCCCGTCGTCGACCAAGGGAGAGCCTGCTCCGAGAGATCGAACGAAGCGCCGTTCTGGGCGATGAAGCCGTAGAAGTAGTTCGTCTTCGGCGTGAACGTGCCCGAAACCGTCATCGTGCCCTGAATGTCGTCCGGCTTCGTCGTCGTGTTGCAGATGTAGTTGCCGACCTTGAAGGTTACCCTGTCAATGCTCAGATGACCGCGGACGTCCACTGTCGCCGTGCGCGCGTCTACGCCCGGATTGTTGTCCGCAAAGTAGCCCAACATCAAGTCGCCCTTCACGATGAGCGTGCCATTCAAGATGGTCGTGTTGCAGAGCCAGGTCCAGGAATCCCGGTTCGAACCCGACCCCGTCCAGGTGAGCGTGTGACCCTGAAGGTCAAGGACAATGGGCCCGAAATTCTTGCCCAAAAGGCCGCCGCGCTTGAACTCCATCTCCGAATCCGCTGTGAGGCGCACATTACCGAAATGGTTTTTCCCCCAATCGTTGTTGTCGCGATCCAACATGTTGCCCACCTTGCCGCCGTTCAGGACGATCGTATGGTTGTAGTTGTTGAACGTGCCGTACGAATCGAGGAAACCGCCAGCATCAACCTGAATGTCCGTATCCGAGGCGCCCAACGTCCCGTCCGACATCGACGCACCCAAACGGATCGTACCCCCCGCGATGCGCGTGCCGCCCGTATACGTCTCGCCCGTCTTCGAGGCCACCAACATGCCCGCGCCCTCCTTGACGAGGGCGAGCGACCCCGTAAGCGGAATCGCCGCATTCGTGAGCGTCGCATTTGCCGGCACATTCACGTGGAGCGTGCCGCCCTCGGCCGCCGTATCGGTGAACCCGCCCACTGCGGAAAAACCCGCGATCGTCAGGTCATGTCCCCGCAAATCGACCGTACCCGTCATCTCGTACTTCGAGCCGAGGCCCGCCCAATTGCAGTTCGTGGCGAGCGTACACGAGCCGATCGAAATCTCCTTCCAGATGGCTTCTGCCTCCGTGGGCACCGAGAAGCGCGTCTCACCCGAAACCATCGCCACCGTATAGGTCGCATTCGGAATCGCCTCCGGAATCACATCGCCGCGGGCATTCCGGCAGCGCCAGTTCGCGGGATTGGTCACGGCCAGCGTCTCGCCCTCGCCAAGCCACGTCGCCGTCACGGGAATCGTGAGGCTCACCGCAAGGATGCGCTTGCCGTCGTCGGAGAGCTGCGGCGCAAACGCCGGATCGGAGAACTCGACCACGTCGGAAATGGATGCCCCATTCGGGAGCGCAATGCCGCCCGCCGCCGCGAGGACGACTTCGTCGGAGTATTCCGCAAGGTCGATGAAGATCTTCGCCCCGCTTTCAAACGTCAACGCCCCGGGCGTTGTCTTGTAGATCGTGACAGGGTGCGCATCCTCGGAGGCACGAACGGTGATCGTGTTGCCCGACGAGGCCGCCGCGAAGGCCTCGTCCAACGTGAAGTAGCCGCGTCCGTTCAACACCGCTGCCGTTTGGAAGTTCACCTGGTCGGCACCGTAACGCGCCTGCGCCAAGAGCTGTTCCACCGTCAGCGCCGCTTTCCACACGCGCACCTCGTTGTAGGTGGCCGCCGCGTCATTGTCGCCGAGGTTGCCGTAGATCGAATGCCCGAGCCAGAACTGCGACTGGCTGATTTTGGCGGGCGAGCCCATGGAATCGGCGATGTCCTTGTAGGCCGTTTTCAGAATCGTCCCCGTCGCAGGCTCCACCTTCCGGAAGGTGTAGCGGGTATTGCCCGACCCCTCGAAATTCGGCTCCAGCGTCGCCACGATCAGGTATTCCGTGCCCAGGGCGTAGGGGCCGAAGTTATTCGTGATCTGCCACCGCACCGTATTGCCCGTCTTCAATTCAATCTGGTCGCCGTTCAAGGTCCAACCATTCGACCAGGACACGTAGAAGTCGTTCTGGGTATTGCCGCCATGGATGTCGAAGATGCGGGCCCAGTTCTTGACGGCGTTCTGGCGCGCCCAGACTTCGATCGTCACGGGCGAGCCGTCTTTCGGCAGAACGTCTGCACCTAAGGCGATCCATCCAGCCCCCGTGTTGCCCCCGGGCAGCGTCGCCATGTTGTCGGCAAAGGTGACCGACCCACCCTTAGTGGCCGTCTGTCCGCCGACAGAATCGGTCAAGTCGCCATTGAAGCTCCAGCGGTGCACAAGGAACGCGCCGGCATCGAACGCGGACGCAGGAACGCCGTTGACCATGCCCGCGCGCACATCCATCGCGCAAGTATCGGCAACCGAACCGACTTCAAGGATGCCGGGGCCTTCCTTCACGAGTTTCACATTCCCCGTCAGCGCAGCCTTCCTCCACAGAAACGATGTTCCCTCGCCCACGAAGAAATGGAGCTCACCCGACCCGAGCGTATCCGTGAACGTAAACGGAATCGCACTGATGATGCTCCCGGGCGCCGACAGCTTAAGCGAGTAGCCATTCAAATCAACAGCACCATCTGCGAGGATCGACATGAGATCGAGGGCCGACCAGTCGCAGTTGCCCGTGAGCTTCACGCTTTCCAAATGCGTCGTCTGCCAATTCTGCGCCTCCGTCATCGAGAGGGACAGATTTCCCTTGAAAATAGCCCGCGTCTGCGTGGGCGTGGGCAGACGATTCGCAAGCACGCCTCCAGCCGCATTGCGGCAAACCCAGTTCGCCGGATCGGTCAAGGAGACACGATCGCCATCCCCCGTCCATTCCGCCGTCACCGGCACGTCGAGATCGAAGGTCACCTGAACCTGCGTGTTGTTTTCCACAAGTGCCACCGAAACGAAACCCGAGTTGTACCATTCATCGGGAAAGCGCACGTAATCGGCGATGTCGGCACCGTTCGGGAGCGTGATGCCGCCCACCGCCGTGAGAACGGTCGTCGTGGCCGACTCTAGCCCCGTGAGATCGACGTAGAGTTTCGAATTCGCGTTGAAGACGAGCGCACCGGCGACAACGGTCCCGAGCGGGATCGTCTGCCCCCGCGCGTCGCCGATGACCGTCATCGTCGTCCCTTCCGTCGCCGCCGCGCAGGCGGGGCCTGCGGCGCCATAGTTGAGATCGCCCACCATCGCAACGTAGGGCCAGGCGTCCGGGCCGCACACCGCATCGGCCATGAGCTGCTCGGGCGAAAGCGCCGTTTTAAGGACGCGCACTTCATTGTAGGAGGCTGCCGCATCGTTATCGTTATAAATCGAATGCCCCAGCCAGAACTGCGTCTGAGCGATTTTGGCGGGCGAGCCCATGGAATCGGCAATGTCCCTGTAGGCCGTTTTCAGGATCGTCCCCGTCGCCGGCTCTATCTGCCGGAACGTGTAGCGGGTATTCCCCGACCCCTCGAAATTCGGCTCCAGCGTCGCCACGATCAGGTATTCCGTACCGAGGGCGTAGGGGCCGAAGTTATTCGTAATCTGCCACCGCACCGTTTTGGCCGTCTTCAATTCGATCTGGTCGCCGTTATAATTTGCTCCATTCGACCAAGACACGTAGAAGTCGTTCTGGTCATTGCCGCCATTAATGTCGAAAACACGGGCCCAGTTCTTAACGGCGTTCTGACGCGCCCAGATTTCAATCGTCACGGGCGAACCGTCTTTCGGCAAAACGTCTGAACCCAGGCCGACCCAACCTGTCCCCTTGTTACCGCCGGGAAGCGTCGCCACGTTGTCGGAAAAGGTAACCGAACCGTTCTTGGTTGCCGTCTTTCCGCCAACGGAATCGACGAGCGGAGCCTCCGAAGAAAAGCCCCACCGATGCACAACAAAGGGATTCAGATTCGTTCCCCCACCGAAGGCGCACACACCCATGAGGGCTGCGCCGATCATCAACACGTTTTTCATTTTGGACCTTTCAAGCAGGCAAACCAACCTCTACCTCGAAACCCCATGTTCCAAGGCAATAACATTCTAGCATACCATGACACGCGGAGTCAAGCGCGTCCTATCGCACTTGGCGATCCGGTTGCCGCGCCACCTCGAAGAGGTCGCCGTCGTACGGCTGTTCGAATTTGACCGTGAAACCCTTCTCGGCAAGATCCCGCCCGGTCGCCTCGAGAACGAGCGCTCCCTGAGGTGCACGCGTCACACGATAGCGCGCCTCGGGGATGAGCCCCGGCACGGCGACGACGCGCGACGGCTCCACCGCGCCTTGACGGAACACGCCCACAAGACCACCGCTCTTCGTTTCGTCGTTGAGGCGGCTGAAGGCGTCCCACGCGCCGTCCGCCGGCTCGCCGAAGCCGGGCACGTCCTGGCGGAAGGACATGATGCCATGCCGCGCCTCGAGCCCCTTGAGCCACGTCGACCACGCCCGATACTCCGCGCGCTCCTCAACGGAAAGCTGGCGCGGATCGCCGAGCATGATCGGGAGCGTCCCCGCGAGGGACTTGAAGGAGAGCAGATGGTCTTCGCCATTCATGTGCAGGTTGCCGATGACGAGCGACGTGGGCGGCAAGGCGGGCGTTCGCTCCCACGCGTAGCCGCGCATCCATAGCGAACCCGCCGGCGGACGCGCCCCGATATTGGAGAGCCAGTTGCCTTCCGCATGGCGCGCGAACCCGTAGTCCATGAGCTGCAGTTTGCCTGCCGTCTCGAACGTGCAGTCGATGAAGAGATCGGGCGCCTCGCGATGAAGGTCGTCGAAAAGTTCGAGGCAGCGCGTGTAGATGACGTCGAACGACTCGGCATGGTCGCGATGGCCGGGATGGCCGCTTGCATAGCACCCGCTGCGGCCGTTCTCGTAGACGTAGGCGCTTGTGGCGATCGCAAGGTCGAGCTTCACATAGGCAAGACCATGCTCGCGAACGAGATGGAGAATCTTTGCGCGGATGTAATCGTACCAATCCGTCCCCAGGCAGGAGGTTGCGGAATCGAGGCCGCCGCCATGAAGATTTGCGGGGCGCCCGTGCGGATCGAGCGCCATCCACTCGGGGTGTTCGCGATAGGGATGGCTGGAACGATCTGCAAGCGCAAGGCTCACCCACAGGCCCGGCTTCATGCCGAGGGACTTGATGTAGTCGAAGACCGGGCGAAGGCCGTTCGGAAACTTCGCGGGGTCCACATCCCAGTCGCCCCGATACTCGGGATGCCCCTTCGGCGAATCGAGGTTCACCTGCCAGCCGTCGTCGATCACGAATTCCTCGATTCCGCAATCGGCCGCCGCCGCGGCGAGTTCGCGGATGGTCTTTTCGTCGATCGCCCGCCGGAACGGCACCCAGGTGTTGTAAACGAACATCGGCTTATGCGGAATCTGTTCGATGCGCGTTCCCATGTACTTGCGCACGTAGGTCTGCACCGTACCGCCCACGACCCGCTGCGGATCGGCCGAACGGTTGTAGGGCGCCGTGAAGACGGCCGCGCTCGTCCACGTGGCGCCCGGCTTGAGCCAGCGGCGGAACGGATAGGGATGGTTGGGGAACGTGGTGCCCGCATGGAGAACCGAACCGCTCTTGAACGTGGCCGTGCGCTTGATGACGCCCGGCGTTTCATTGCCGATGGCCATGCCGTTCTGCGCACCTTGGTTGTGGATCACCACGAGCGGGTCGTTCCAATCGCCGTCGTACGGCCCCTGCGCGCGATAGCGCGCATACTGGCGGAAGGTGACGGAAGGCGTGGCCGCAAAGGCGAGCGAGAGGTCTTCCACATTGACGGCCTCGACCTTGAGATCGCCCGCGCCGAGGTTCGTCACGGCAAGGGTCTTGCGCACAAGCGGCAGATTCGGATAGAGCGTGTAGGTGAGCGCAAGCTGGAAAAGACCGTTCGGCTCGGTGAGCGAGACCGCAGTCTGCCGCCCGCCGTTCGCGAGCGTGCGCGTGGTGGCGGCGATGTTCTTCCAGGTGTCATAGCCGCGATAGAACCGGTCGTTGACCATGACGGCGAACTCGCTTTGCGCGCCGCGCCGCAGATACTCGCACGGGCCAGGCAGCTTCGTTTGGTACGCCTTCGAAACGAGATGGCCGCCTGCCGTGGAGAGTTCGCGCCGCACAACGCCGTTGTCGAGAACGATGCGCTCGTTCTGCGGCGCCGCCGCGCGACGCGGATTTTCAAGATGGTAGAAGAACCCGTCTTCCGCACCGAGAAGGAGATCGGGTACGCCGTTTCCATCGAAGTCGCACGCCGCGGGGCACGTCGTGTGGCCCGCGAGGCGGCGCTTGCCGAGCGCGCCGCGGTTCTCGAAGAACCACGTGCCGTCCTTCGCTTCGACCTGGCGCCACCATTCGGCATTCGTGCCGTTCACGATGAGGTCCATGCGGCCGTCGCCATCCCAGTCCGCCACGCAGAGCTTGCGCCTGCCGCTTGCGCCCGCCGTCTTCGCGTTAGGCCGAATCGGCGTGCCGTCCTTCCAGCAGAACGCGCGGCGCGGCGCCTTGAGAACAAGGCGCCCGTTCGCCTTCGCCCGTTCGAAGAGGGCGAGATACCCTTCCGCGTCGAGAATCGCGAGATCCACAAGCCCGTCGCCCGTCCAATCGAAGGCGAGCGGCGTCGTGCGCCACGCGGTGAGGAGCGCCTTTCCCTTGGCGCGGCGGAACCCCCACGCCTGCTGGAGGGGTTCACCCGTCCATTCCACTTCGACCGCGCGCGGCGCCTCGAGCGTGCACGCCCCCGTGCGGCCCGGATTGCGGAACCACACCACGTCGCCCGTGATGCCGTTGGCGAGGATGTCCAGAAAACCGTCGCCGTCCCAATCCGCCACAGAAAGAACCGTATAGCCCCACTTCGCTTCGCACGGCCCCTGGATGGACCCGTTTTCGCCCGCCTGGATGCGAATCGGCCGCGCCGTGATCACGCCGTTTTTCGTCTGCGGGATCGGCCAGTCCTTGCCGTCGAACGAGAAGAGCACGGGATTCGCCCAACGAGGCTTCGCGACGCCCGCGCCGCTGCGGTTCTCGATGAAGGCGATGTGGCCGGCCGAATCGCCGCAGATGAGGTCTTCGTCGCCATCGCCGTCCCAGTCGACGGCGACGGGCGTGGAGAGCGCGCCGAACTTGAGCGCGTCCATGCGCTGGCGGAAATAGCGCGGCGGCGCGAACGTGGGCGCGCCGTCCTGAAGTTTGCCCGTATTCGCAAGAAGCGCCACGCGCCCGTCCTCGTCGCCGCAGACGATGTCGAGGGCGCCATCGCCCGTCCAGTCGACGGCCGAAGGCGTGATCATCTGAAGGTCCATGTGCAGGCGCGTGCCTGTTGACGACCTGACCTTACGGCCGGGGGCGAACACGGGCGCCGTACGCGTGCCCGTATTTTCAAAGTAGGTGAAATCGTCCATGAACGACCCGCAGAGGAGATCGAGGTCGCCATCGCCATCCCAATCCGCCGCCATCGGCATGGGGTTGCCGAAGGTCTCGAGGGGCTGGCCGTTGGCGAGCGTCACGCGTACGGCGCTTGCGTATTCGGCCGTAGGGCCTTCGCCCTTCACGTTTCGGCACACGTAGACGAAACCGCGGATCGGGCCCTTCTTCCACGTGCCGTCCGGCGCGTAGGCGTTGTCCCAGCCATAGGCCGTGTAATCCTCCACGCCCACGAGCACGTCCTCACGGCCATCGCCATCCCAATCGACGAGCCGCCACACGTTGCCGCGCACTTTCGCGGAATGGACGTTCGCTGGAAGGCCCTTGAGCGGCGTTGCCGCCTTCCACGCGGCGAACGGATTCCAGTTCGCCACGCCCGGGCGCAACACGACCGGCTTTTTCTGCACATAACTCGTGGCGATGTTCCCGAACCCGGGGCCGATCAACACGCCCGCGTTGAAAACGGGGAAGCGATCCTTGGATCCCTTTCCGGGATTCTCGAAGAACCACGTGCCGGGCGACGGCACGCAGGGCGTGGAGACAACGAGATCGAGGTCGCCATCGCCATCCCAGTCCATCGCGCTCGGCCAGGCCCACAGCCCCACCCCGAGATCCGCAATGCCGGCATCATTGTACGCGAGGCGAACGAAATCCTCCGCCGCAAGCGCCGCACCCGGGAGGACCGCAAGCGCCATCCACCCGCAAACAAACCATCCGCCCACCGTCTTCGGGGCTTTAAGGGTACATTCCAATCCCCATTTCTGCCAAGGTTTCGTTTTCAACATGATTCGATCCTGTTATGGATTCAAGGAAAGCCTGAAATAGAATTTCAATGATTATAGCAAGTTCCAACGTCTATCGTCAACAACCGCTCTTGAGTTTTTCGGAACCGCCCACAATCTCCGTGTCAGAACATGGAGCTTCAAGCGCCGGTCAACGGAGGAGGATGACGGTTGTGGGATCGGGGGGCGTTGCGATGAGCGCGTAGTTTCGGGCGATGAGCGTGCCTGACGAATTGTAAGAAGCAAAGGTAATGCAATTTTGACAGTGGGGAATCGGATCGAGATTCGTTCGCGAAACCTTGACGCCACCGAGGGTGCCGTTTGCGACGGGATAGGAGCCAAGGCGGAGACCGTTCACGTAAACCTCGACGCGCGTGGCCCCTTGCAGACGGGCGGAGACAACGCGGGCGGGCCCATCGACGGCAGGACGAAGAAGGACATCCGCCGGCACGTAGGGATTCGTCTGGTCCACCGACCGGAGCGAGGCGAGGAGCGTTGCGACATCCTTGAATTGCGCATCGAGCCAGAGAAGCCGCCGTTGAAGATAGTTCTTGTAGATGGCCGTGTCGCCGGCCTGATTACGCGAACGCGGCCACTTGGCGTCGTTTGCTTTCAAGGGAACTGCAAGACGTGCCGAAGACTGGTCGATCGTACCGCCGTCGCGGATCTGTTCCACGAAGATCGGCCGAATCTGCCAATACTTCTCACACGCCTTCATGCAGAAAAACGGATCGCTCGCCCATTCCTTATGAAAGGACGACTTGGCGAAATTCTGCCAACTCGACGTGTTCCAGCTGTTGGCGCTCTTCGACCAATCGGCATTCGAACACATCCACGTATCGGGTTCCTGCGCCGTGGGAACGGCAACCGAAGACGACGCATAGTCGAAATCCCACACCGGCCCGAACATGAGCTTGCCGCCCCGGTCGATGTAGCCATAACGGCTCTTCTGATAGGCATCGAGATTCGCATGCAGTTCGTTTACAAGCCAATAGGCGACCATTGAATCGACATCGGCATAATACGACCAGTGATGCCCCGCCGGGGACTGGTGAACCGGCGACGTGCAGGCATCCCAGTAATTCTGCAAATAACTGCGGCACCACCCCATCATCCGCGACGAGGTGTAGAGATACTCGGGTTTATGGAGCATCGTAAGAAGCGACAACTTCCCCGAGGTCGTCGTGAACTTCGACACCTCGTCGTTCATCAGGTCGAACTCGAAGAGATAGCCGCCCGTAATGTCAACGGCCCCCGGATCCGCCGCGAGCGCGGCGTCGATGGCAGAGAAATCGGTCTCCGTTGCGCCGTACGCCGCCGCTTCGTCTTCCCAGTCGTAAATATCCACGCGCCCCGCCGCCACGCGCACATGCTCGCAGAACTGATAGCACCCCACGAACTCGCCGTTGAACACACAGTCCACCCAAGTCGACTTCATGCCGAGCGAGCCGATGGCATTTGCAAAATCGTAGGCCAGCTTGTTCCTGAGCTGCGTCATGTCGTTGTAGTTGCACAGAAGCACCCAGTGCTTGTTCTTCTTCGCGCCGAGATCGAACATGTTCGTCTTTTCCGCAAGCGTAATCTTGTAGGGCTTCTTCGGGAAGGACGTCGATGAGTTGCCGCGCATCTTGATGACCATGCCGCCGTCATACTGGAGCTTGAACTCATCGTTCCCCTGTGCGCGCAAGGTGCCGGCATGTTCCTCCTTGCGCGCCGAAGGCGCGGCGCCATCCGCAGTGGTAAGGTAACACACGGGAAGCGACGAAAAAAAGAAGTCCTTCGAGAAAATCTGCTCTACATCGTTTGATACGACAAGCCGAAACCAGCTTTCAAAATCGCGTGCCGCGGGCGTAAACGACGCTTCACGTCCAACGGGCGCCTTTTCCCACGCCTTCGCCCACGACCCGCGCCGCCAGGTGAAACGGTAGTCGGGCGTTACGCCGAAGAACGGTTCCACCGTGGGCGTGAGCGCCTTCCCGGCGCGCGGACGATTCGTCTTCAAGTCAACCGCCGTCCGTACCGTACCCGCGACGAACGTCGTACCATCCGCCACCAGAAGCGAAGAGACCTGCGCTTCTTCCGCGCCATGCGTCAAGGCAACCTTGTTCGTAATCAGCGCAAACGACCCCACGGGCGGCATCCCCGCGCCCGCAACGCCATTCGTCGCCCACTTCGTTGCATCTGCCCAGTCGCCCACCGCGCCGCCCACCCAGTTCCAGATGGTTCCGGGCGACTCGACGGCACCGCGCCCCGCGAAATCGGAAAACCCGCCCACGCCGATAAAGGAGACTTCGCGCCGCGCACCGCCCTTGCCCGCGCTGAACCAACTGCGGCCATCCGCCGTGCGGCACCGCACATACTCCCCCCCGGGCATCCGCACGAGATACCCCACGATCTCAAAGTCGCCGATCTTCTTGAACTCCATACGCACATCAAGCCACGTCCCTTCCTCGGGTTCCACGCCATCGGCCGTCGTCTCCTGCCACCGACCTCCGCCCCACACGAGAAAGCCGCGCGCCGTGCTCTCGCCAACAAGCGACTGCATGAACCCGCCACGCCCGCCGTCCTGCGCAATGCGGTTCCGGCGCCACGCCTCCACCCGCATGGCGATATCGATGCGTTCAACCGTTCCCGTCGGCACCTGCCCAGCCGCAAAGGTGGCGATTCCCGTAAGCGCCATACCCGTGCGGCCACCTGAAACGACATTCGTCGCGCTCGTCATCGCCTCCGTGCGCCACGCGCCGTTCTGCGTTCCCTTCGCCGAAAGGGCCTCGCCGGGAACATAGGCCTCGAACGCCGCCGCAAACGACGGCGCCTCTTCCCCGCCGGCCGTCAGCGGAAGTGCGAGGATCAAAGAGACGTAAATGGACCAGAGGCCTCTCATTTTCAGCGGATATCGAAATCCTCGTAGGTTACAAACGATTCTTTGGCAAGGCGCTTGAACACTTTATAAGCCACCTTATTGTTGCGCATCGTCACGCGACGCGCCACGCTAGGGGGCGGTTCGGGGCGTCCCTGAAGATCGGTCATCTGCGTCCAGGCGGGCGCATTCAGATAGGTGCCCGCCCAACCCGTGCAGTTTTCCACAAGCACGTTCTCATAGAGCTGTGGCGTATCGACGCGCATCTTCAAATGAAGAAGCAGATACGCCCCCAACACGCGGCTATCGCGGAGCGTCGCATTGCGCCCGAGGAAACAGTCGCTCCCGAGCGTGAGGCAGGCGTGGCACATCGGCCCGAACGTGCAATCCGTCACGAGCACGTTTTCCGTGGGCGAATTCCACGGGCACTTCACGGGGTCGTTCGCCCAAGCGCCAATCCCGCCCTTCATGACAACCGCATCGTCATTGACGTTCATGAGCACGTTCGTCACAACAACATCCCGGCAACCATCGAGATCGATGGCGTCCGTAGAGGGCCCTTTCAGGCTGTTGATCGTATCGGCGTACATCGCGCAGTCGTGCACCGTCAAGTTCAGGCAGCGATAGAAATGCGTGGTCCAGAACTTCGAGTTCTTGAAGGTGACACCGCTCACGTCCACATTCTTCGAATTGCTGACGAAGAGCACCCGCGGGCGGAGAAGCCCCGCATGCACGTTGACGTCGCGCTTGGTACGATAGTCCTTCAAGCTCGACCAAAACGCATGCCAAAGCGAATACCCAAGCCCATCGACAATCCCTTCGCCCGAAATCCTGAGGCCGTCGCACCGATCGGCATTGAGGATCGCGGGGCAATAGGTCCCCGTGCGCCCCTCGACGCGCGTCGTACATTTCGGATAGGCCGCTTCCACATCGACGCCAAGAAGAACGGCGTTCTTCTTCAAGTGCAAATCGACGCCCGGCTTGATTGTCACCGCGCCAAGGCGATAGAGGCCCGGCTCGACGACGAGCGTTCCTCCGCCCTTCGCCGCCAACGCATCGATACGCGCTTGGAAGGCGGCCGTATCGGCTCGCCAATTCGGCTCCATCTCGGAAGGCATCACGGTGGCCTTGCCGCAGGCCCGCACAACTTCGCCCACGAGGTCGGGCCGCCGCGCAGAAGCCTGCTTCGCGACTTCGAAGGTCGAGCTCCCCGCAAGCACCGTCGCGGCCGCCCCGAAACGCGCCTTCAGGCCTTCCAGCACGGTCAAAAGCTCCGCCACGCGCACGTCGAGAAGCGACTCTCCCCGTGCTTTCATCCGCGCCGCGAAGAGGTCTTCGCCGTTCCCCTTCTTCCCCTTCTCAAGGCATCCGGCAATTTCGCCCGTACCAAAGAGATCAAGCGCCATCACGGGGCGCCACGCGCCAAGCGCCCACGTCACAAACTGCTCCCGAAGGAGGCGTGCCGACTGGCCGATGACCACAACGGGCGCCCCGGCCTGCTGCGAGGGAACGAACATCACCGACGGCAAGTCCACGCCGTTCTGATGCCTGTAGGCGGAGCGTTCAACCAGCAAGTCGCCATACGGCCCCGTTGCGAGCGTTTCACTTCCAATCGCCCACCGCATCAGCGTCTTTGCCTCGCCAAACGGCCGGGCGGTGGCACGATCGGAACTCATCCACGCCGCCTGCGGCAGAATCGGGCGCGCGAGCTGCTCGCCAAGATCGGGAATCCGAAGGCGCGAGGCGATCTCCGCCTGCAGAGCCGCCCGCGTCACCGCCTCGCTCCCCGAAACCCCGCAAACCGTCAAAAACGCCACCACAACAACTTCAACGCGCTTCATCGTCAATACTCGTTTTCCTCTTTCCATTCTTCCACAATCTTGACGGGTGTCAACGAACGATGATCGTCAAACCGCTGCAATAATAGAGGCCGTCGTCAAGCGCTCTCAGCCGCCCCGGAAGATTCGGGCACGAGAACGTCACCGGCGGAAGCGCGCTCCAGGATATGAGCTTCTCCATTTGAGCGGGCTTGCGCGCTCCCGTCAACACGACCACGCGGGCACCCTCGAAGAACGTGAGCCCGCCGCCGAACGTCGCATCGAACGGCTCCGTCCAATCGGCAAGGTCGATCGACGGCGCAAGGTGCGCCGCGTCGCCGAGCTGGACCTTCGGCGCAGAATTCGTGGTGGCCGGAGTGTAGCAGCCGAGAACCGTCGTGAGCTGCTTGGTCTGGGACATGGACGACTCACTGCGGTAGACGAGGTTGGAGACGCTAATCGGCTGCCCGGCGGTGTTCGATTCCGTGGTATAGCTGGCCTTCTCGGTAATGACGAGCGTGAGCGACGAAAAATCGCAGGGATTTTCATACGGGAAAAATTGGAGATTGTCGCCAATGACCAATGTGCCCGTTCCCGGCGAGACGGCGCCGATCGAAAGCAGATACGGCCAACGGTGTTGAGCGGCCGGCTTGTCTGAATAGAACGTGAGTTCGTGCCCGTTCAGATTGAGGGGCAGAGGTTGACAATTGTGCGCATACAGGGAAAACGCATAGTCCTCGTGATTGATCACGGCATCGGCTGTAAGCGTGAGGCTCCGCAACCATTCATAACTGGCGTTGTTGAGTTCATAGCTCGTCACCATCGTCCGAATCGCTCCCTTACCGTCCGGTCCCTTTCCGGCAATGATGAGATTATTGTTCCGCACGGGATAGGGCGCGTAGATGTCCATGCGATACTGCGCGCCGTCATCCACGATGAAATCCGTTCCGTTCGCGCCGAAGAGTTCATCGGCATTAAGGCCCGGCGTCAAGATGCCGGCGGCGATTTCCGTGCCGCCAACGTATTTCTGCGACGGTTTAGCCCCAACGAACGTGCCCGCGCCGTCCTTGACGAGTTTCAGATAGCCCGAGAGCGTCACCGTCTTGTTTTCCCTGGTTTGCCCTTCTGGCACATCGACATGCAGTTCGCCGTGTGCGACACCCGGCACGATCGCCGGCCGGTGCAGCACAAAGAAAGCGGTTTTATTCGCTGTCGAACACGACTCGTTCCGAACGACGTCGAGATCCGTCCATGTCGTGTTGTCATTCGACCCCTGCAGGCGCCAAGCCGTCGGGTTGCGCGCAGGGAAGTTCTTCACGTCATTGCCCGTGAACCAGGTGTAGTCCGTCACCTGAACCGGCTGGGCATATTCAAGAGTGAACCACACCGCGTCGCGCAGGTCGTCGCTGTTCGTGGAGTCGGCGCGGTCGTCATACCACTTGGTGCCAAGGTCGCCGTCGACCGCCTTCGTGGGATTGTAATCCGAAACGAATTCGGAATTGAAGGTCGAAGCGTCATAATAGACATGGGTGAAAGACCGCGTGATGTCGTTCGTGCCGTTGAAAAGTTTAACTTCGCCGATTTCCACCGCGCTCCCCGTTGTCGCAAACCCGTTTATTCCCGTCGCCTCCACCTTGAAGCGATAGAACCTGAAAGCGGCGTTCGTACGGTTGCAGACCGTTCCCGTGCCATTGAAATCGCGCACGAACAGTTTGTGTCCGGCAAGGTCGACGCTCCCATTCACATTCACCTCGCAACCGCGCCAATCGCAATCGGCCGTGAGCGTGCAGTCGCCGATCTCGAGCGAGAACCAAATCGGCGTCTGGCCCGGGCGGCAATTGAACGACGAGGCGGCCGGTCCTTCAATCGTCACCCGCGTATAGAGATTGCTCGGCACCGTCGGGGCGATTTCATTCCCGAGAGAATTGCGGCAGATCCAGTTCCGGGGATCGGAAAGATTCGAGCAATCGCCTTCGCCGATCCAACGCGCCGTGAACGGGATGGTGGTATTGACCGCGAGGATCGACGTTCCGTCATCGGAAAGCTGCGGCACAAAATGCGGATCGGAAAAGACAACGAGGTCGTTCAGCGCACAACCCTCGGGAAGAACGATGCCGCCGGCAGCCGAGAGGGCGGCGGCATCCGCAGCCTGCGTGATATCGAACGTCATTTTCGCGCCCACCGTCAACACAAGCGAGCCCGCCGTCGTCGTTCCGAAGTCCAGCGGATTCGCCTGAGCATGGGGGTGGAGCGTCACCGTGTCCTCCGTCGTCGCGGCCGCCAGCGCCTCCGCGACGGAGAAGAACCCGCGCTCGCCGATCGCCGCCCGCACGTTAAAAGGCCCGGCGTCCGGCCCGTGAAGCGCATCCGCCCTCAACTGCTCGTCGTCAAGCGCCATCTTCCACACCCGCACTTCGTCAAAGGTCGCATGGGCATGACGATTCGCCTGACCGTAACCCAAGCGCAGAGACGTTTGAGGGAATGTCGAGAACGACCAGTTCGCCGCATTGGCCGTCGTCGTCTTCAGCAAGGCCCCGGTTGCGGCATCCCATTTGGAAAGGACGAAGCGCGTGCCCCCCGCTCCCGCATCGTTCGGCAGAATCTTGATCGTCAGCAAGTATTTGCGGCCGAGCTCATACGGACAGAACTGATTCCTGAGCTCGAAATACGCTGTGTTGTTGGCCTTCAACTGAATCGAATCGCTGTCGGGATTGGTCTCAATCGTCCAGGACATAAGGAAGAAATCCTTCGTCTGCGCGCTGTAGTCGTTGATCGAGAAGATCGAACTCCAATGCTGGATGCTGTTCTCGGTCGCCCAGATTTCCACCGTGACGGGTGTTCCGTCGTTCGGCAGCGCATCGGCCCCGAGTTCGATATACCCCGTTCCTCCCGGCGTCGTCACGGCCGACTCGCCCAGAATGACATTCGCGTTTGAAGCCATCGCCGTCTGGGCGCCCACGGAATCCTCATACGTTCCATTGAAACTCCACCGATGGACCAGGAAATCGTTCCAATCAAATGTCGAGACGGCAACGCCATTGTACATGCCGTCCGTAATCGCCACCTCGCCGGTAAAGTCGGCAACCGACGGCATGTTCAGCACCCCCGGGCCCTCTTTCACGAACTTGAAATCCCCCACGAGGCGCACATTCATCTCGGCGGCCTGTTCCGCCGGCACGTTCACATGGAGTTCGGCCGCGGCACCATCGCCGCCGTAGAACACGGGCTCGGGCGCACCGGCGATGAATCCACTTCTGCCGTCGCTCGTACGGAACGTGCCGTTCGCCTGATCGTAGAGCCCCACGGCGCCATCGGAAAGACGCTGCGCCGGCACGTAGTCGCGCACCACCGCGCCGGCGTGCGTCAACTTGAAGGCGTGCAAGCGATAGGACGCCGGATTCACACCGCTCGAATCCACCGCAAAGAGCGTCATCTCGCCCCCTCCGGTATGCGTTAGCGTCACGCTGCTCGACGCAAGCAAGCTCCCGGATGTGCCGTTGTACATCAAAACGGTAGAAGCCCCGCCCGGTACCGTCATGAAATGATAGCGCGTATTCGCCGAATAGGTCGCAACCTTGGTTCCATTGCCGCCGAAGAAATTGACATTGGCCCCATTGATCACGAAAAGATGGCCGTTGTTCGCCCAATCGCCGCAGAAGTAGGCCTTGTTGCCCGTGTCGCCCGTCACGGTGAAATCGAAGTCGATGGCCGTTTGATCGGTCGTGACAAATCCCGTATTGAACCATTGCGACCCGTTCGACTCGATGTAGGAAAGCGCGCGATATCCGCCATTGCCGATCGTCCCCTTGCCGGCGAGGGCGAGAACGTCAAGCCGATGATCGTTGAGACTGATCGCCCCGTTGATTGAAAGATCCTTTCCAAAGCAGCGGAGATCGCAGTCGCCCGCCAGCATGCCTCCGTCCATCACCTCCGCATGAACAGCGCAGGTGCCCGTCAGCGAATAGGTGGCGCCACCTGAAACATCCAGGCACAGCCGCGCCCTCTTCGAGGCCGCAGGTCCACCCGCAAACGGTTCAGATCCCTCGCTGACTTTGAACGTTTGCGTTGCGAAGTCGTAAAGCCCGGCCACGCCGTCCGAGAGACGGCGCATGGGCACATAGTCGCGCACAACCGTGCCGGATTCGGTCATCTTGAAGGCGTGGAGGCGATAGGACGCCGCCCACCCCCCTGTCGCAGACCCCGCGAAAATCCTCATCTCGCCGCTCCCCGTATGGGCAAGCGAAATCGAATTGGCAGAAATCTGGGCCCCCGTATCCCCATTGTAGAGACAGATGTTTTTCTCTGCCCCCGGATCGGTAACCAGACGATAACGGGCATTCGCGGAATACTTCCCAACCGTAAAGTTGGCGGCAAAGAAGTTGAGGTTCTGGCCATTGATCACAAAGAGATGCCCGTCGGCGGCCCAGTCAGCGCAAAAATAGGCGTGGTTGCCGGTATCCCCCGTCACGGTAAAATCGAAATCAATGCCGGTTTGATCGGTCGAAACAAATCCCGTACTGATCCACTGCTTGCCGAACGATTCGATGTAGGCAAGCTCCTGGTACTCGCCTCGCAGATTCACGATCGCGCCCGCGCACGAAAGCCCGCGAACGGCAAGGGAATGTCCATTCAAATCCACCGTCACCCCAGCCGGAATCGTCACCAAGCCCTGCTCGCGCCAATCGGTGTCTTCGCTCAGCACGACATTCTGCGAAACGGTCATCTCGCCGAATGCCGCAGAGAAAGCGAATACCGCCAATCCCGGCACGACGCCAAACGGACGAAGCGCGATTCGCCTCATGTGCTTCAGAACGTCAGAACGAGTTTTCAAAAACAGGTTCAACATGGAATTCCGCCTTTCATTGAAACTTCCTCTCACACGACACGCAACCATTGTAACATACCGCGAGGAACCGCGTCAAACGGAAAATCATTCAGCCAGGTCGAGCTCGAGCACGCCCCCGGCGTTCACTTCCGCCGAGGTGACATACGGGCGGTCGATCGCTTTGCCGTTGAGCGTCGCCTTGACGATGCGCCAGTGCTTCGCATCGGCCTTGGGCGCACGGATGGTGAAGGTGCCGCCCTTGAAGTACTTCGGGTCGAGCCGGATCGTCGTCTCCGTAAAGAGCGGTGCGCAATAGTACCAGCGGCCATCGCCCGGGCACAGCGGATGAAGGCCGATTGCCGCAAGCACATACCAGGCTCCCATCTGGCCTTCGTCGTCGTTGCCGCAGCACCCCCACGGGCCAAGCCCGTAGGCGCCCTTGAGGATCTTGCGCGTCCACCACGACACCATCTCCGGCTTTTCGGAGAGCGGCCACAGGAACGGCAGGGCATGGCACACCTCATTCGGGTGGTTGTAGGTGTCACACCAGCCGAAATCGGCGGGCGTACGGTCGAAGAAAAGCTGCAGCTCCTCGGTGAAACGCCTTTTGCCGCCCATGAGCTTCATCAGGCCCTCGACATCGTGCGGCACGAACCAACCCTGCTGCCAGGGATTGGACTCCGCCGTGCCGGCATCCTGTTGCTGGCGTCCATGCCACGCGCGCCACACGCCCGGCTTGCCACGCACGTGCGCGCGCATCCAGCCCACCTCATGGCTCCAGCTGTTGGTATAGCTTTTCGCGTAGCCGTAATATTCGGCGGCCACGTCCTTACGGCCGATCATATCGGCCAACTTGGCCACGCACCAGTCGTGGTGGCAGTTCTCCAACGTCGCCGACAGGGGCGCATACGTCTTTACGTCGTAGCCGGTCTTGCGGTCGTTGCCCTTGAGGTCCATCGTGATGCGGCAGAGGTCCACCGCCAAGTTGGCGTCGAACGTGTGGATGCCCTTCTCCCAGGCATCCGCCATCAACGACATGACGGGGTGGCCGATCATGCAGTCGGAATAGCAGCCGAAGACGTCGAAGTTCGAGAGCCACTTGCGCTTGCCCTGCACCATCGTATCCATGATGGAGTTGATCATGTCGGAGGTCACGTCGGGCCGCAGGAGCGTGAGCATCGGATACTCGCTGTGATAGCAGTCCCACCCCGAGAAGATCGTGCGCCGCACGAATTCATGCCCGCCCACCTTCCCGCGCCCGATTTCACGCGGATCGATGAAGGCATGATAGAGAGAGGTCGCAAAGATGCGGCGTTCGAGATCGGTGCCGCCCCTTACGCGGATGCCGTCGAGCGCATTCGCCCATGCACCTTCGGCCGCGGCGTGCATCCCGTCGAAGTCAAAGCCGACAGGTGCAGGCGGGTAGTCGTCATAAGCGACGGCCACGTGCATGAGCACCTGCTCGCCCGCCGTCACGGGGAAATCCATGCGCACCACGCGATTGGAAGTGCCGCCCGTTTCGCCCACCTTCGTCGGCGCCTTGGAGAGAATCCCGCGGAAGAAAACCGTGTAGTTGACATGCCCGCCGCCGCGGCCCCAACCGCCGTCGCGTTCGTCGCAGACGATACGGCCCTCGAAGGAGGCCGGGCCCGTCATGCGGAAGTCTTGCGAGCCGAACTTCTTCGCCCGCCGCAGTTCGCCGATACGGCGCGCGAGGTCGATCTTGAGCGAACCTTCGCCGGCCTCTTCATAAGTGAGGCGAATCATGCCCGTTGTGCGCGAACAGGTGAGCTCGGTATCGACCTTCGCATCCGAAAGCCGCACACGGTAATAGCCGGCCGTGGCCACTTCCTCGTCATGCGCATAGCGGCTCGTCGTCGAGCGCCCCGGCATCACCTGGATGTTGCCGAGGTCTCCATACCAGCCGATGCCGGACATGTGAAGGAAACTGAAGCCTTCGATCGTCTGGTGCGTGTAGGAGTAGCCCGGCCCGTTATCGCCGCCCGTGCGGGTATCGGGCGAGAGCTGGATCATGCCGAAGGGCGTAGTGGAGCCGGGGAACGTCTTTCCGAAACCATGAACCGTCGTATGGCCATGGCCGCCCGCCCGCTGGCCTCTTTCGGGATAGGTCACGGTGCCCGTCGTGGGATCGATGTCAAGAACGTCGATCGCCCCCGCCGCCGAGCCGCCCACGAACCGATGGCGATAGGCGCATACCTTGTTTTCGGCCGGAGGCTTTGCGCCCTTCACGACGTCGAGCGCCGTCCAGGTGGCGTTGTCGTTCGACCCTTCGAGGCGCCACGCGGTGGGATTGCGGTTCGGATAGCGCGTTGCATCCCATCCCGTGAACCATTCGTAGCGGGAAAGTTCGAACGGCTGCGCATAGACGAGCGTGAACCAGGTGCGCCGGCGAACGGCGGGATCGTCCGCCACGAGACGGTCGTCATACCATTTCGAGAAGAGGTTCGCATCGACGGCCTTCGCGGGCGTGAACCCGGGGAACGCCGGATTGAAACCCTTCTCGTCCCAAAGGACGCGCTCGGCACGGCGCGTCACATCCGCCGCGCCTTTGAAAAGCCGAAGCTCGGACATCTGCAACGGCTCACCGCCCGTCGCCTCGACGGTCAGGCGATAGTAACGATACTCCGCCGCCACCGTCGTTCCCAACCATCCCGCCACCAATGCGGCCATCACCATTCGCACATTCGTGTTCGCATTCATCGTTCTCTTCTCCTTGGACGAACATTATACCAAATTCCGAATGTGAACACACTTCATCTTTTCTTTAGAATTCTACGAGCGAAAAGGACAAGATGAATGAGTTTAGAATAGGCCTTGCAGAGTGATTTCATCGGCGGCCAAACAGGGGAACGCATGCGCCAGGCCTGGATAAAACGATAGGAGATGCGATTGGAATAGGGAACGGCGGCAAGGGCCGCATGGAGGTGCGGCGCCTCGGAGGCGAGGCGGGCATCGAGAGAGGCGAGGTCATAGGCCCAAGCGCCCTTGGGATCGTCGAAGAGCGCCCCGCGATAGACTTCGGCGATATCCAGAGCCACACGACGCTCCAGGGCGGCGCGCCAATGTTCGGGCACGCGATCCTCTGTGGACGCAAACTTCACCGCGAGGCTCGCGGCGACCTCTCCGCGCATTCCCCAGGCCCGCGCATAGCGTATGGGATCCATCGTCTGCCCCGCCCGACCGCTCAAATACCGATAGACGATGTACGGCGCATAGACCACCTTGCGGGTGGCGTGCGGCAAACGCGTGGGCGATTTCCGAGGTGCGGTCGCGCGAACCGTCGTTCACGACGAGCACGTCGAGTTGCGCCATCTGCTGCGCGGTCCCTTCGAGACTCGCCAGGCACGCGGGCAGATACGCCTCCATGTTGTAGGCCGGCACGATGACGGTGAGAAGTTTCCCTGCCATGGCCGATCACCCTCCCCGCATCACGTGAAGGCGCCGCACGATCTGCACCACCCGCCCGCGAAAGCGCCGCGGCGAACTGAGCGCATCAAGGGCGATTCCCACCGCCCGCTTCAGCTTCCACACCATGCGTTCGCCGAACGGACGATCGGCAATGTGGAACGCCCGCACGATTTCGCTTTCCTCGGGATGGTCGTAGGACCGCTGCGAACAGACCGTCGGCCGCGCGTGATAGAGCGCGATCACGCCCTGATTCACCCAGCGCTCCCACATGTCGTTCATCACCCTGAGGGGCGCATTGTCCCTGAGAAGCGCCCGCGCGGCGGGAAGCGTGAGCACATACCCTTCCGCGCACCAATCCCAAATCGCCGGCTCAAGCGTGACCTCGGCCGCCTCCGTGCACGGCCCCCTGTCATGGTCGCTCAGGAGAATGACCTGGGCGCGCACGGGATCGAGCCGGGCTTCCACGCCCGCGAGAACGGCGGGAAAACGGTCGTCGAGAATCACGTCATCTTCAAGCACACACGCCGCGTTCAGGTTTTCCGCGAGCATCTTCCGATAGACGCCCTGATGGCTGAGGGCACATCCGATCTGCCCCCTTACGGGCGCAACGAGCGTACAACACCACCAGCCGAACGCGCTCCACGCCCGCGCGCGCGCCGCCGGCGAAAGGCCGGCATCGTCAACGGCTTCGAAGCGTTCCCAATCCACCCCCAAGGCCGCAAGGCGCGCCGTGACGCGCGCAAGACGGTCCTTCGAGCGGGCCAGGTTGACCACGAAGACCTTCATACCCTCCTTTAGAAGCGAATGGTGAATTCCCAGCGGATGAAATACGCCGGGCGCGACGAATCGTAGTAGTCGCCCGGATTGAACACTTCACCCACCACGTGGCCAAACACCTCGAAACGCTTCAGCCCCGTCGCGTCCTTCGGCCGAAGCAGAATCGGGAAGTCGTACCGCAGCGACGAGAGAACGCCCTTGAACATGCTCTCGCCCGCCCCGTCGGCATGGCCCGCGCGATCCTGCACGGCGGCCCACATCGGCCCCGTATAGAACGCGAGGCTGTGGTGCGGGCCGAACTCCGCCCCGAGCGTCGCCTTCGTGTAGAGCATGTTGCTCCAATACCCGAGGCCGTAGAGCGTACCATACTGCATCATCTCGGAATCGCACGGCGAGCGCGCCCACATCGGATCCCACGCCGTATCGTTGTCGTGCGCGCCCGTACGCCGGCGGTCACCTGAAAGGTAATAGGCGGAAAGGCGCGTGTAGGGGCGAATTCCCCGATAGGTCTCCGCCTTGTGGAAGTCGATCGCCGCATACCCCATCCAGCCACCGGCCTGCGTACCGTTCGAGCGCGTGCCGAACTGCTTGGCGGCATCGAGATCGAACGAGACGTTCTCGGTGAGCTCCGGCATCACGTGCACGCCGAACGTGGTCACCTGCTTATCGGGCATCTTCTCGCCAAGCGCGGAGGTGTATTTTTCCGTGTGCTTATGAATGGAATAGAGCTGGTAGGGAAGCGTTCCCTCGAAGAGTTCGTCGTTCCACACGAGGCCGCCGCCCCATTCGTCCATCTTCGGGTTGTCGCCCGGATGGATCGCGTTCATCGGCCGGCCGCGCGAGTGGCGCGAACCGTAGCGGAGATTGTTGCGGCCGTTGTCGTAAAGGGCAAACGCATCGAGCTTCGAGGTTTCCGTTGTGTGGAACGTGAAGCGCGCCATATCGGCATAGCACGAACGCGAGCCCACATAGGGCGCACCGTCGAGCATGATCCGGTCAAGGCCGAACACGGAGTGGCGGCCGTCGAAAAGGTCTTGCCGACCGATTCGGATGTCGAGGAAATCGTCGTAGAGGCCGCGTCCTTCGAGATAGAGATTGTCGAGCACCACCTCGTCAGGGAAATTGTAGTTGCGGTCCTTCCGCTTCTTGCCGTTCTTCACCACATACTCGCGCATTTCATCGACCAGGCGGCCGTAGAGCGTAAAGTTCTCATAATCCAAGCGCCCCCACGCGCGCGCACGATAGCGGATATGGTTCTGCGCCTCCTTGTAGGAAAGCGGCATCATCGCCCCGGGCGCGCCCGGAAGCCCCGGCACGTTGTGCATGATTTCCTGGCGCAACCGGAAATCGCCCCCCGCATCGGCCCGAAGTTGCGTATCATTCGCCTCCGGCACCTTAACCTGTGCCGGCGGCCTCTCGTTCCCCTGAGACGTCGCAAGCGGAACGTCCGAGGCGGGCTGCGCCGCCCAAGCGCAACATGAAAGGCCGAAGACGGCGAGAGAACAACCGATCTTCCGTGTATTCTTTTCGAGAAACCGTCGATTGCAAAACATTTCGTAACTCCTGAATTTGCCAACGTGCAATTGTATTCTACCACCTCATCCTAGCGATACCACACCCGCCAGAGGAAAAGCCCCTTTCCGGGCGCCGTCTGCACCCGGGCCGTTCGCGGAGCGGCCGCCTCCAAAAGCTCGGTCACCGCCTCGGGTTTCTCGCCGCCCTTGCCAACGCTCAGGAGAAACCCCACCATCGAGCGCACCTGCTTGTAGAGAAAGCCGTCGCCCGTCACGCTGAACACCACGCGCGGCCCCGTCTTCTTCACCGTGAAAGTAAAGATGTTCCGCACCGTCGTTTCGAGGTCGCGATGGGGATTGGCCGCAAACGAAACAAAATCATGCCGCCCCACGAGCCGTGCCGCCGCCGCCTGCATCGCCTCCACGTCGAGCGGGCGATGGCAGAACGTCCAGTACGGCGCGAGATGCGGCGGCAGGATGGACGCATTGTACACGAAGTAGCGATATTCCTTGCCCTTCGCATCCTTGCGCGCATCGAAATCGGGCCGCGCAAAGGCCGCCTTCATCACGCGGATGTCGGGCGGCAGGCGCGTATTCATCGCCCGCACGAGGTTCGCGGGCGGAATGGGAACATCAAGATCGAAATGCGCCACAAACCCCTTCGCATGCACGCCCGCATCCGTGCGGCTTGAACCATACGCCCGCACGGGCGCACGGTTCACGAGCGCAAGCGCCTCTTCGAGACGCTGCTGCACGGTGACACCGTTATCCTGACACTGGTAGCCCGCATAGGCGGTGCCGTCGTAAGCGAGCACGATCTTGTAGCGCCGCGAAGCCATGTCAGGAAACGAGCGTTCCCACCGCTTCGCCCTTCACCACGCGTTCGAGCGCGTTGCCATCGAAGAAATCGAACACGACGATCGGAATGTTGTTATCCATGCAAAGCGCAAATGCCGCCGAATCCATCACCTTCAGGCGCTTCTCCAGCGCCATCGTGTAGGAGAGCGTGGTGTACTTCTTCGCCTTGGGATCCTTCATCGGATCGGCCGTGTAGATGCCATCCACCTTCGTGGCCTTCAAAACCGCATCCGCCCCGATCTCGCTCGCGCGCAGGGCGGCGGCGGAATCGGTGGAGAAGAACGGGTTGCCCGTACCGCCCGCGAAAATGCACACCTGCCCTTCGGCGAGGTGGCGCATCGCTTCACGATGGGTGTAGGGCTCGGCGAGCTTCGGCATATCGACCGCCGTCATCACGGTGGCCTTCACGCCGATCGCCTCGAGCGCATTCATCATGGCGAGGCCATTGATGATCGTCGCGAGCATGCCCATCGAATCGCCCACCACGCGGTTGACGCCCTTCTGCGCGCCCGAGAGCCCGCGGAAGATGTTGCCACCGCCGAGAACGAGCCCCACTTCCACGCCGAGCTTCCGGATCTTCTTCACGCGCTCGGCCATGAAGGCGAGGCGCGCGGGGTCGATCGCGTCGCCCGTTTCGGGGTCCTTCAGCACCTCGCCCGAAAGCTTGAGGAGGATGCGTTTGAATTTCAGAACGGGAGTCTTCTTCTTAGCTGCCATGGCACGCCTCACTTCGCGACTTCCACCGAGAGACCAAGGTCGAAATACTGTCCGCCGACCTTCTGGACCACCTTGACGGCGATGACGTTGTCACCTTCCTTGACGGCGGCCTTGAACTTACCGGCCGCCACTTTGAACGGCACCCAGCCAGTGGAGTAGTTCTTGGCGGAAACGATGAGCTGTCCGTTGAGATAGACCTCGGCGTCCTCGTCATGGAACATCTCGACCACTCCGCGAAGCAGCTGCTGAGTCGGAGCGGTATAGTTGAAGTGGCGGCGCACCCAAATCGACTCGGTGCTCCAATCCGTGGCGACCTTGGCGGCGGGGTGGTCGACCTTGATTTGGGCATTGCCGAATCCGCCGGCGGAACGCTTCCATGCGGAATCGTCGAAACCGAGCCGTTCCCAGCCGGCGGCGGGCGCGGTGAAAGTGTAGGCCCAGGCCTGGGGATTCGGATCGAGACGCGGGAACACCTGCTTCGAGACATGCGGAACAAGCCCCCGGGCAGCGGCCTGACGCACGCGTTCATGCACGGCGGCGAGCGCCTGCGGGTTGAACTTCATCACCTTGCGGTCGTAGGTCAGGAGTCCGTTGATTTCCGCCTCGACGTCGGTAGTCTGCGTGTAGACGCTACCCGCAAGGCCACGCTCGGCAAGGTCCGCCACATGGTCCATGAGCGAGATGAAGCGATCCTCGGTTTCCTTGCGGCTGAGGTTGCCGGTGTTGTTGTAGCCCCAGGCCTTTTCAGTCCAGAGGTGGCCCGGGATGCGGCAGCCGATGCCGCCGAATTCGCCGAGGAAGCTCGCGCGGCGGTCGTTGAGCTCGAACATGCCTGGACGGTGCGCGTAGTCGTGGCGGTCGACGGCGTGCGCGGCCTCTTCGACGCCCGCCGGCAGATGCCTGGTGCGGCCGCCGTTGCGGAACCACAGGTCACCGCCTTCCCAGTCATGCGCGCCCGAAGGACCGTTGACCAAGCGGGTGGGGTCGTAGCGCTGAGTCCACATCAGCGTATTGTGGGTGAGCATGCGACCGGGCTGGCCCCACCCTTCGTTGTAGGGAATCCACATGATGATCGAGGGCACGGCCTGAAGCAGATCCATCATCTGCTTGAGTTCCTGACGATAGAAGCCATAGCGCTTCACGCGGTCGCCGGCGCCGCTGGGCATATCCTGGAGCACGATCATGCCGAGCTTGTCGCAGAGGTAGTAGTAGCGGCGGGGTTCGACCTTGATGTGCTTGCGCATCGCGTCATAGCCCATCTGCTTGAGCGCGTTGATGTCAAACGCCATCGCCTCCTCCGAGGGCGGCGTCAGGAGACCGTCCGGCCACCACCCCTGGTCCAACGTGGCGATGATGAAGCGCGCCTGGTTGTTGAAGTAGAAGCGGAGCACGCCATTCGGGTCCTTCTTGACCTCGAACTTGCGCATGCCGAAATAGCCCTTCACCTGATCGCCGGCGCAGGAAGCCGTGAAGTCGTAGAGGTTGGGCGATTCCGGACTCCACAGCTTGAAGCCCGCAGGCATCTTGACGAGGGCGACGCCGTCCTGCGAAACCACTTTCTGCCCCGCCACGTTCACCTCGACTTCGGGAATCGTGAACTTGGGGCTCTCGACCTTGAATTCAAGGCGCACGGTACCCGCATCGATGTCCGTCACCACCTTGTAGTCGGCGATATGGGTGGCAGGAACGGTTTCCAGCCACACGGTGCCGCCGATGCCGCTGGAACGCGTGTACATGCAGCCACCGGGACGGAACACTTGTTTGCCGGTGGAACCGATGAAGTCGGTGGTGGGATCCCAGATCGCGACGAGCAGTTCGTTCACGCCGGCCTTCGCGTAGTCGGTGACGTCAAAGGTGAACGGGATCTGCCCGCCCTCGTGGGGAACGCCGACTTCGACACCGTTCACGAACACCTGGGTACGGAAATCGGCCTGTTCGAAGTGGAGGAGAATGCGCTCGCCCGCACGCGGCGCCGCATCGAAAGTGCGCTTGTACCAGAGGGTCTCGTTCGGCTCGAGCTTGCGCCCGACGCCCGAAAGCGAACTCTCGATGACGAACGGCACCAGGATGTCGCCGTCCCACGCCGTCGGCCACATCGGCGCATCGCGGGTGAATTCGTCCTGTTTGACCACTGCATACTTCCACAAACCGTTGAGATTGGTCCAGTTCTTGCGCTCCATCTGCGGCCGCGGATAGTTGCGCCAGGCGTTTTCCGGCGTCACCTTCTCGCCCCAGGGCGTCTTCAGCCCCACCGGCGCCTGCGTGTACGCGACACAGGCAATTGCGGATAGCACCGCAAACGCAAACATCGATTTCTTCATGGCAGTTCCTTGTTTAACATGGATGGAGGTATTTTACCAAATCTACGAGACATTGGCAAACCCTCTCACACCCGGAATTTCGTACAAAGGCAATGTTGACGGCACTCAATGCGACAGACGTGGCGCGAAACGTTTGCGGTCGGGGCCGAGAGCGGATTCGGGCGGCAAGGGGTCGAAACCGGGGAGTTTCAAATCGTCCACCGCCGTGCCGGCCGGAAGTTCGATGTTGCCCTTGAGAATCGCCTCGTCGGGGCAGCGCCCGTTCGTCAACGCCTCCGCCCCAATCACGACATTGCGGGTGACGCGATTGACGTTCGGCATGTCCTTGAGGCGCATGAGATCGCCGTAGCGTTTCTTCCAAGCATCCGAAAACACGTTGACGGATTCCGGATGCTTGCATTTCGGATACCAGAACTGGTGCCAGCGGTTCATGGGCCAGGGCGAAAACGACACCGCCCACTTGCAGCGGGTGAAGACATTGTTGACGACGTCGTTGTCGCGTCCGCCATGGATCTGCACGCCGCCGAAGCGCCCGCGCGAACAGTTGTCGAAGCGGTTGCCGTAGATATAGAAGCCGCTGATCTGGTCGTCAAGGCGCACCCCGGCCTTGCCGAAGTCGGTTGCGAAACCGGACGACACGCATCCGATATCCCGCCAGACATTGTGGATGACGCGGTTGCCCTGGTAGAATGGACTGCCGAACGTATCGATGCCGCCCTGGTCGTCGCTTTCCAGCACCACGCGCACGGTGACGTTGGAAGCGATCAAATGGTCGTTGCCGCCCATGGAAATGGAGCTCGAGGGCAAATCGTGGAACGAGTTGCGCACCACCTTTACGCCGCAGCCGCCGATGGCAACGCCATGGGAATAGGTGCGGCGGGAGCGCCCGGTGTCGGTGACATCGTTATCCGCGAACACGCACCCGCTCGGCGTAAGCGTTGCACGGCTGCCGCCGTTCAGGACCGCGGCCTTGTAGCCGAAGGTACGAAGAAAATTGCCTTCGAGCGTACAGTCCTTGCCCCCGGAACAGACGATACCCGTACCGCCGAAGTTCTCGACCACGTTGTCGCGGAAAACGAAACCGCGGCAGTTCTGCGCTTCCACGCCATTGCCGCGCCCGTAGCGGAAATGGAGAGCTTCCACGCACACGCCGGAAGCGCCCTTCACGCGCAGAAGCGGCCCAGCCACCGCCGTGAGCACGTACTCGGCCTCAGGCCGCCCCTTCACGTACACCTTCGCATTTTCGCGATCAAGCACCCATTCGCAATCGCGGTTGAGGCACTTGAGCGAATTGCACACGAAGAACGGCATGTTCGGCTGGAGATTGCGATAGGAATACGCCCCCGTCATCGCGCTCCCGGCGTCAAGCTGCCAACGGGGCGAGGGCGTGCCATCGACCGCCGTCAGCGTGAATGAGGCGTCCGCCCAAATCCAGCGCCAGTAGCCGGTGGCGAAGAGCCCCCGCTCGCCGCGAATGCCGAGTTTTTCGAGGTCGGGGCTCTCGAAGATGAATTTCGTGTTGTTCCACACCTTGCCCGTCTTGAAGAAGCCCTTGTCCGGTTCGCGCGCAACGACGAGCGGCGCACCGTCGCGGTAGAGGTCGATGATGAGATTGCGGTCGTTCATCAAACCGATGCCGCCATAAGGCGCGAACGGCTCGCGTACAAACGCGAGGCGCGCAACGTCGGCCACGAAGAGGCCGTCGCGGAACGGCTTGAAGCCGGTCACGCGCTCGCCGCCGTCCAGCACCGCGCGCTCGCCCGCTGCGGAACGGAGGGTCAGCCCCTCGTCGCGCGCATCGAGCTCGAGCGTGCGGGACAAACGATAGACGCCCGCGCCGAGTTCAAGCACGCAAGGCGTTTTCGCCCCCGCCCGCTCGGCGCGGATGCGCGCAACTGCGGCATCGAGATCGTCGCCGGCCGACACCTTGTAGATCTTCGCCGTCTCGGCGGCGAGCGCCAGCCCCATCGCGCACACCGCGCCCAACATCACAACACGACTCTTCATTTCATTCAGTCCTCGTAGATCAGGCGGTAGCCGATCTTCTTGCCAAGGGCTTCAACGCTCTTGCGGAAGTCGCCGATGAACGTGACGCGGTGCCAGCCCCAAAGGTCCCAGAGCTTGTAGGCGCGTTCGAAGTCGCCCGGGATTTCCGCCACGATCTTCGTGCGGCAGGCGCGGTCGTCGAGGTCGTTGCCGATGACGCGGCCCGTCTGCACGAGGAGGCACCCCTTCTCGCCGGCGCCGAAGAAATGGAACTGCACCGTCGTCACCGGATAGTTCTCCGGCGCGAACGCCTGCACCGAAGCGCCCTCGCGGTCTTCGGAGTGGGTGAGGATCTGATAGTCGGCCGCGGGCCCTTGCGGACCGAAGAACTTGCGCGTGGAAACGCAGTGGGCGAACACCACCGCGCGGCGCGAGGAATCGACCGCCGGATCGGAGATGTAGCCCATACGGCCCTTCGTCATCGCGTTGAACACGACCATCGCCACCGTCGAGCGGATGTCGTTCTCGCACGTGCCGCAGAGGCCGAGGTCCTGGAGTTCCATGAACCCGAGGCACGGATAGGCCTGGAGTTTCCCGGTGTAGCAGCCGCCCAGGCAGTTGACCGAAATCGCCACGGCGTTGTGCGCCTTCAATACGTTCTGCATCGCGTAGAACATCTTCGCCGAGCCGAGGAGCGTGGCCGTGGAGACGTCCTTGATCGCGACGGCCGTGCGCTTCCATTCCGCCACCTTCGCCTTGGCGATGTCGTTCGGGATCTTCTCCCAGGCGGCGTTGAGTTCGTCGAACTTCACGTCTTCAATGACGATGCCGAAGTCACGGAGAACCCGCGCCTTCGTCTTCGCATCGCAATGCTCGACGGAGAGGATCTTCTTGCCCTTCACCGCAGCGAGCGTCTCCTCGGGCGTGAGGCACTCGATCGGGCCTTCGCACGGCTTCTTGCCGCTCGGCGCGGGGGTGTGGTCGAGACGATACTTCGTCGCGGCCGCCACGAAATCTTCCGGCGTACCCGCCTTCAGCGTCTCGAACGCCTGCGCGGCGCCGATCGTATCCTTGAAATCGAGCGAGCTCATGAACGCATAGTACTTCGTATTCCGGCGGATCATCGCCGCATTCTGCACATCCCAGCCGCCGATGCCGGAGTACGGGAAGCTGCAGAAGAGCGTGGGCTTGCCCGCCTTCACGATGCCCGGGAGCGCCGCCGGCCACGAGTTCATCTGGATGACGAGGTAGCCCTTCACGTCGCCCGCCTTTTCGTCCTCGGCGAGAATCGCGGCGGAGGTCTTCGCATCGAAGGCCATGCCGGGAATGAAGTTGACCCCCTTCACGCCGGCGTTGAGCGCGTCCGCGATCTTCTTCATCACCGGGCGGAAATCGAAGCCTACGTTCGGCCAGGTCTTGCGCACCTGGATGTCGTCCCAAATCGAGAAGACGAGGCGCACCTTGAGCGCATTCGCCTTATCGGGAATCGCGCTCGCCGGCGTCTCCGCCGGAATCGCCGCGAAGAACGCGCCCAAGTCGCCAGGCGCCTTCTTGCCCGTCGTGCAGCCGGCCACGGCCGCCGCGCTCAGAAGCCCATAGATAAAATCCTTGCGTCCGCAAACGCCACAATTCATTTCATTCATTTTCTCTTTCCTTTCTATCGCAGAAATCTCTGAAAACCATTACCGACTTTTCACCATCGGGAATCTTACACGTAGCCGGCCTTCTTGAGGTCGACGTCGACGAGGCCAAGCGGCTTCGTCGTGCGCCATGCCCCGCGGGTGAAGTCCGGCACGTCCATCGCCCGGGACTTGTTGCGCACGGACTGCTCGCACAGCTCGCAGAGCGAACACGTGGTTGCGAGGTCGTAGACGTCCATATCGAGCGGCAAGCCGTTCCGCAGGCAGTACACCCACCGCAGATCCATCAGGAAGTCCATGCCGCCGTGGCCGCCCACCTTCTTGGCGATTTCACCCGCCGTCTTCCAGAGCGGATGGCGATACTTCTCGCGGATTTCCGCCGCCTGCGCCTCGTTGAACCAGGCGTGGGCGCCGCTGCCGGGCCTCTGCTCGAACGCGACGCGGTAGGGATAGTCGCCAATCGCGCCCTTCGTGCCGGAAACGAACTGGATGCGGGAATAGGGACGGGGCGTCGAAACGTCGTGCTGGACCATGATGGAACGGCCCTTCTTCGTCTTGATCAACGTCGTATTCATGTCGCCCATCGCCACGGGCTCGGCCTTGCGCGGATCCGTATCCGCAAGGCGCGCCTGTTGGAGCGCCTTGAAGTTCGCCTGCTGCGACTCGAGCGATACGAGGTAGTCCATCCGGTCCCCGCGGTTGATGTCGAACGTCAGGCAGAGCGGCACGAGACCGTGCGTGGGGTACATGTTGCCCTTGCGGTCGCGGTTGAAGCCATAGCGCCACCATTCGCCCGCGCCCTTCGCCGCGAGCGCCATGCCGCGCAGATCGTGGATGTACGCGCCCTCGGCGTGCACGAGCTCGCCGAACATCCCCAGGCGCGCAAGATGGAACGTGAGCATTTCGATTTCGCCGTAGCAGCAGTTTTCAAGCTGCATGCAGTTGCGCCGCGTCGCCTCGCTCGTCTCCACGAGTTCCCAGCATTCGTCGAGCGTCACGGCGGCCGGCACCTCGATGAACGCATGCTTGCCGCCCCGCATGCCCGCGAGCGCGATGGGCGCGTGAACATCCCAGGAGGTCGCCACATAGACGACGTCGATATCCGCCGCATCGCAAATCGCGCGATACGCCTCCGGCCCCACGTAGCGCCGCGGCTCGTACTTCAAATTCGTTTTCAACCAATTCGCATTGGCCGCCACCTTCCCCTCAACGAGGTCGCACACCGCGGCGATCTTCACGCCCGGAATCCGCGCGAGCCGCCGCACGGCCCCGCTGCCGCGCCCGCCCACGCCAACGACCGCCACGCGCACCTGATCGAGTTTCGGCGCCACGAACCCATGCATCGGCGCGCCAACGGTTCCGCCCAACAGGCCTTTTCCGTTCGACGTGCATCCCGCCAGGGCCATCGCGGCGCCCATCCACACGCTCTGCGCGAGAAAGTCTCTTCTTGTCTGTGCCATAGTCATTTTCCTTAATTCTAAATCACCCTTAACAGCGAATCAACGGAGTTCATTATAACAAAATCCAGAAACAAGGGAAAGAATTTCCTATTCATCCAGGGAAACGCCCATTTCCTTGAATTCGGCGGCGGCGTTGAGGAAGTGGGCCGTGAGCCAGAGCACCGTCCAGTGTTCGGAATAGCCGCCGCGCAATTTCCGCACGTCGCTCATGTCGCCCTGCTGGGCGAAGTTGGTGTGCTGGATCTGTTCGCCGAGCGAGCCTGCGGCATCGGTGAGCTGGAAGCAGCTGCGGTACATGATCTTGGCGAGCGTCTTGTAGCGCGCGTCCTTCAGATAGTCGCCCATCCACCAGATGTCGGGCGTTGCGAGAACGCCGAATGCGTCGAGGTGCTGGTTCTGCGCCGAAACGACGGTCCAGCCCGTCGACTTGAACGCGTGGTCGCTGAGGCGCCCGGGGGGATAGGTGGCGTCCCAGATCATCGTGTAGGTGAGCATCAGATGGAGCGCGTGCGTGGCGAGGCGCGCGTAGCGGCGTTCGAGCGCGGCGTCCTTCGTTTTGACGGCATGCTTCAAAATCGCCACATACCCTTGGAACGCGGCCATGGCCCCTTCCTTGTCTTCGCAGGACGCATCGAGCGTGCCGCCCCAATAGACGTGGTCGTAGCCCGTATACTTGGCGGCGAAGGACTCGGCGAGTTTCAGCGCCGCACGCAGATACTCCTCTCGGCCGAAGATGTCCGAGGCAAGCACGAGCGGCGCAATCAAAAAACCCGGCCCCGTTGAATGCGGCGCACGCCAATCGGGCGCGAGAATCGCGCGCGCGATATTCCCCGCCGTGCGATCGGCAAACGCCCGCCATTTGGCCGCATCGAGGCGCCCCTTGGCGCGTTCGGAAAAGCGAATCGCCTTCAAAATGCAGTAGAGCCCCTGCCCGCAGGAGACGGGATCGCCGCCGGTCATCCGCAGGTTCGGGAAACGAATCGTCGCGGGGAAGAGGCCGTCAGGGCGCGCCTTCGCCCGGCCGAGCCGATCGGAGAGGAAGTCGAGCGCGCGCTGCGCCTTCGTCCAATCGGCGGGATCGAAATCGAGAACCGGCAGCGCATACGCGCACGACACCGCGCAACCGCACCAGCCCACCGTGAGAAAGCGCAGGCCCGTTGCACGGTTCATCATGTTGAACCCGCATCCGCCGGAGGCGGCGTCCTCCACCCAGCGCGTGAGCGCATACGCGCGCTTCATCGAAACGATTTCGCTCCCGCGCGCATAACGGGAGAGATCGTAGGGCGGAAAGAGCTCGAGCGCCATGCCAAGCGCCCGTTCAAAACCGAAGCACGCGTTGCTCGCGCGGCCCGTTTGAATCCAGAAGGTCTTTTCAACGACCTGGCCCGGAGAGAGCGTGATGTAGGTGTTGTCGTAGGGCAGTGCGCCGCGCTGGAGCGCTTTCACAACGGACCGCCGCCGATTGTAGCCCACGGGCCCCGAGAGCATCACGAGGTCGGCGCCATCCGCCTTCGCCTCCACGCCCACGCTCCACCACAGGTCTTCACGCGCCGCCCCGCGCACGGGCGAAGGCAGCACATGGAGCGCGGCAAAGTCGCCCGTCTGGGCATGTTCCAACAGCGCGAACGGCATCGGGAGGCGATGCTCTTCGAAAATCGCAAATTCATCCGGCTCGCCCGCATACACGCTCACGCGGCCATCGCGACGGCCGGCATTGGACGGATTGCCGTAGAGGAGCACGCCGGGAATGAACGGCTTGAGCGCGCGCGTATCGCCCGCCATGTGGTACCGCACGCCCAGCGTCACCCGTTCAAGCGGCGCCTTGCCGTGCCACGTCCACCGCCGCACCACCTTGACCCGTCCTTCGCTCTCGCGCACCGTGCTGTCGGCAACCGTCAGCCCCGGTACGTCACGCACCCAGGCGGCCACCCATCCATTCGTCCACCCAAGCCCGACTTCCGCCGGCAGCAGACCCGCCGGAGAAGCCCCCATCGCCGCGAACGCGAAACCAAGCGCCGCAAAGGCGGTTCCAACAATTTTCATCTCCTGTTCCTTTCTTGACTACTTGAGATGGAGGTAGTCGAAATCGGCTTGGCCTCCGGGGGTGGTCGTCGAATAGCAGAAGAGGCCGAAGCGATAGCCCATGAAGTGGGGCATCGAATAGGGGAGGCGCATTTCGCCGCCCACGGGGAACCAGGCCTGGTTGTCGAAACTGAAGAAGAAGCGGCCCTTGTCGGCGCTGCGCGGAATGCCCGAAAAGGAGGGATTCGGGAGCGGCGAGAAGTCGCCCGTCGCGCGCAGGTAGACGCGCGCAAGGCCCGCCGGCACGGGAACGCGCACTTCGCGCTCGCGCAAGGCGCGCCGCACAAGTACGGGCCCCGCCTCTTCCATCGCGATGCCCACATACCCCCACTCCGCCTGAAAGAGCGTCAAGCCCGCAACGTCCCCCGGCTTCAAGCCCGCAAAATCAAGGCACGTCTCCGCGCGGCACGCCGGCCCCCAGCAGCGCTGCGTCACCGTGTTGCACGCCGCGGTGATGACCGGCGCCGTACGGTCGGTCGTCAGGCGCAGCCATCCGGGCCGCGCCGAAAGCGACCACAGCTCGTCGAGCGGATTGTGGTTCCACTGCCACACGCGATCGAGCGTGGGCGAATCGAAATCGTCGCTCTTGACGACGCCCGGCATCGAACCCGCGGCACGATGGAAGAATTTCTTTTCAACGACCGGCCAGCCGTCCTGCCACGTGACGGGCATGACGTACGGGCAGCGCCCCACGCCGCCCCGGTCGCCGAAAAAGTAGCCGTACCAATTGCCCTTCTCGTCGTCGATGAACGAGCCCTGCGCGATGCCCTGGAACGAGAAGACCACCTTCCCCTCCCACGGCCCCTTCATCGTGCGCGAGCGGTGCACGACCACCGTGCGGCAGCTGCCACGCGGCCACGTGATGTTAACGAGATAGTACCAGCCGTCGCGCTTGAACACCTGCGAGCCCTCGCCAAAGCCGCCGCCGCACACATCCGCCACTTCGGGCAGAACGATCTCGCCGCCGTCGACGAACCCGGAGAAGTCGGGCTTGATTTCCGTGAGCCGCACCCGATAGGGGCGCCCCGGCACCGTCGCGTAGATCCAGAAGCGTCCGTTTTCAATCCAGATCGATTCGTCGTACTGCTGCGGATGAAGGCGGAAGAACTGCCATTCGCCCTCCTCGGGATCCTTCGTGCGGAAAAGATAGGTGGCGTCCACATGCCGGTTGAAGCTCGTCACGTAGAAATAATCGTCGTCGGGATTGTAGCGGATGGACGACGCCCACGTGCCAAAACTGTAATCGTTTTCGCCGTTCTCGAGCCGGTCTTTCGCACGGTTCTCGATCGTTCGGTAGCATGACCTGGCCATCGTCCAGTCCACGAGGTTCGTAGAGACCATCACCGGAATGCCCGGGTTCATGTGCATGGTCGTGGAGACCATGTAGTACTTCTTCCCCTTGCGGCAGATGGCGATATCGGGAACGTCCGCCCACAGGGTGGGCGGCACGAGCGGCGTGGAGGAAACGCCCGCCTTCGTCTGGTGGATGAACGGAATCGAACCATCCGCACGGCGCGTGTAGCGTTCGATGCAGAAACTGCGCCGCGCGTCGGCGCCGTTCGGAAGCGCCGCGTTGTGGTAGACCATGTACCAGTTTCCCTTCCAGCACACGCTGCCGCCGTGGATCGTTCCCGTGTTGAACGGTTCGTCGAGAATGCGCCCGCGATACGTCCAGGGCCCGTGGATCGACTTCGCCGTTGAATACGCCCAGTGTTCCGGCACGCCGCCCGCCGCGTATTCGAGATAGTAGGTGTCGCCCGCCTTGTAGATCCAGGGAGCCTCTTCGAAGTTCGTATCGATCGGCTTATACGCGCCGGCGCCGCGCTTTTTCTTGAGGGGCTTTCCGAAGGCCGCCTCGTCCATAAGGCCGGGCACCGGCTTCACGGGGCTCGCAAGCGCCGTCATCTCGCGCGTGAGCTCCGCATACCAGCAGCCGGGCTTGCCGCCGCAGTTGCCCCAGAAGAGATAGGCGCGGCCGTCGTCGTCCACCATCACGGACGGATCGATGTACCCCCGGCCGGGGCCCACGAGCGGGCGAGCGATCGGATCCCGCCACGGCCCCTCCACGCGGTCCGCCACGGCTACGCCGATACAGTCGCCGCGATACGGGCCTTCGCCCGCCACGGCCACGTACCAGTACCACTTGCCGTCGCGTTTGACGGCCTCGCTCGCCCACGCGCGATTGCCCTGATGCGCCCACTTGAAGGTCGATGTATCCATCACCGCCCCCCAGTCCACCCAGTCGACGAGATTGGTGGTGCCGAACACCTGCCAGTTCTTCATCTTGTAGCCGCGCGCATCCGGCTCGTCATGGCCGGTGAACACGTAGAGCCAGTCGCCGTCCGCCACGGCCGCCGGATCGGGGGTGAAACGGTCCTTGATGATCGGGTTCGTGCCATCGGGCGCAATCGCCCCCGCCATCGTTCCCATCGCGCAGCCTAACGCCAAAAGAACGCGCTTCATTTTCGATGTCTTTGCTTTATTCGCTTTGAACATGGTTCGACCTCACTTGTCCTTTTTCAATCCCCGAAGCCCCGGGCAGTAGGCGTGCGAGTGGGCGTTGGTCCATTCGTAGGGGAACGTGCGGCATTTTTCGGGGCGCACGGGGTAGATGCGGCAACGGTTGTCGTCCGTAAGATAGGCGCAGGCGCCATCGGAACGATTCGGCAGCATCAGGGTTTTCCGATCGGGTGCGAGTTCGGTTTCATGCGCGATGAAATCGGCCTCGCTCATGCCGAGGAACTGCGCGATCGCCGCAATTTCCTTGTCGGACACCCGACAGATGCCATCCTTGATACGGCAGCAGGCCCCACACCGATGGCATGTAAAATCCGTCATCGCCATCGATCCCGCGTTTAACGGCGTTCGACTTTCAGGCTATCGGGGAGGCGCCCTTCGATGACGTTCAGCTTGATGTCGTTTCCTTTCACCGTGGCCGTACCGAAGGCCTGGCCGTTGCTCCAGAACCAGGTGCCGTCCTTCTTGAACGACATCCGCTTCTCTACGCCATCATACTGGAAGCCCGTCCAGGCGAGGTGCACGTTCCAGGCCGCGAGCGAACGCGCGTAGTGGTAGCCGCATTCGAACTCGTTGAACGGATTGCGCCGGCGGCCGTCATGACGCGCGCGCGCCGCGCTCACCACCTGGAGCGCCGCCGTATCAAGGCCCTCATTGGCCATTTCCGCCGCCGCCACGTATTCGATACCGGTCCACACTTCGCTGTAATAGGCGAACGGGAACTTTTCGCGGCCACCGCGCGGCCAGCTCGTGATCTGCAACCCCGCATCCTTGCCGGCCGCGTACACGCGCTTGTGGTTGAAGTAGTGCGTGAAATCGCTACGGAAATTGAACTTCAGAATGCTTTCCGAAGCGCGTTTGGCATGGGCGGGATCGACGAGATCGCCGAGCCCCGCAAGATGGGCCGCCTGCTGGCCGAGGAGCTGGTCGCTCAGGCAGCCAAGGCCGAGCTGCGCCGGTTCGCCCTGCTTGTCTTCGGGAATGAGCTGCCAGAAGTAGTCGCCGTTGAACATCTTCTCGTCGACGAAACGGCTGCCGCTCGTGAAAAGACGCCGGCACTCGGCCGCAAAGGCATCGTCCCCCATGCCCTTCGCCATCTCTTCGCCCGCGCGCAACGCCGCGAGATACCAGAATTCGACGAGCGGGTTCGGCCCGTAGAAATTGATATCGAACGTATTGTGCTGCTTGCCTTCCATCACGCCGTCGGCATTGGCATCCCACTTGCTCGCGCCCTTCCACGCGAACGCGAGCGCCGCCTTCACCTTCGGCCAAATGGACTTGAGCCACGCCGAATCGCCCGACCACTTCCACTCGCGATACGCCTTGACGATGCACCCCATCTGCCCGTCGGCGGCGGTGCCGGAATCCCAGTCCACCGCACGCGCCTGCTTTTCCAGGGGCAGGCGGAAACGCATCACCATCCAGCCGTCCTCGAACGTGGAGTAGCGGAATTCGATCTCGCGCATCGACCGCGCAAGGTCGCCGAAAAGCGCCGCCGTCGCAAATTCGTAGTTCCACACGTGCGTTGTCGAGCCCTTGCAGGCGCCGCCCGTATCGCCCATGCCTTCATAGCCCATCATCCGCCCCTCGCCGTCACGGAAGAGCGTCTGGCTCTTGTACACGGAAAGGCTGCTCAGCGCCGCGTCCTTCACGGCTTCCGGCTCGTCGCTCGCCACATAGGCGCGCACGAAATTCGCCGAGCGCCGTTCGAGGTCGGGAATCTTCGGCCAGATCTTATGCGCCGCATCCCAGGCGTCGCCATAGTTCTTCGAGTACCAGTTGCCGATCACCGCCTTCGACCAACCATAGCGATTGGGGAAGTTCCACACGTAGGCAAAGCGGAAGGAGACCTTCGCATGCGCCGGCACGGTCTTCGTGACGCAAAGCGCGCCTTGGGGGCTCGCCTGCGGGCCGTTGCGGTCATGGAAACGCTCGCGCGGCAAGAGCCGCCCGTCGTCCGTAAAATCATCCCAGAAGTCGACCGCATTGCTCACGCCCCACGGATCGCCCTGGATGCCGCTCGTGCGATAGGAAACCTCGCCCTCGTCATCCGTCACGAGCGCATAGCTGCCCGCATCGAGGCTCGTTCCTCCCGAGAGAGAGCAGGTCATGAGCCCGCGCAACATCGCCGATTCGCGAATGAGATGGTAGCCGCCCATCGCCGAGCGCCCAAAACCGGCAATGGACACCGTAAGCGGTTCGTCCGTGAGGTTTTCAACCACGTACTCAAACGAAGCAAGCGGCGTCGAACTCGCCGCGCTATCGCCCGGCACGAACGGGCTGAACGCCTTCAAATCCACACGATACGGCAGCGTGGCATCCCGCAGATGCACGATGCCGAACGGGAAGGCGCCATCGAAGCTGACCGCCTCGAAATGCGGATACCCCGCATACGGCCACGGATTGCCGAAGCCCTGCACGAGCGGATGGTCGTCCACCGGGCCCGACAGGATCGAACTAGCCCTCTGCGTTTTCCCGCCCTTCGCGGTGATGGCGAAGACGGGCAGATCGCGGCGCATCCCCACGTTCGGGCGATTGAAGAGCTCCCAATCGCGCAGCTCGCCATATCCCGCAAGGCCGATCGTCCCCGCGCCGATGCCGCCGAGCGGCAGGACGATCTGCTCCACATGATTCTGGTCATAGCGCTTCAAAACGGGCCATTCCACACACGCGCCCGCCGCCGGCTTCGCGCGCGCTTCGCCTGCGGGGCACCCTGCGGCGCACGCGGCAAGATCCGCCGCCGCCAGCGCCCGATCGAAGAACCGCACATCATCAACGATGTTTCCGTCGTTCACGCACCCATGCGCATATTCGCCCAGATAACGCTGCTTGTTGTAGCCGCCGAGAATCTGAAGGCTGCCCTCGGAATAGGCAAAGGGAAGGCGCACGAGCGTCTCCTTTCCGTCCACAAACACGGAAACGTTGCCATCCGCGCCATGAACGAGCGCATACGAATGGAAGCGCTCGACATCCGCCACCGGCACCGAAACCGACCGCACGATCTTCGGCGTCGCCCCGCACACCACGGCAAGGCGCACGCTCCGCGCGCTTTCCGTCACGAGCATCAGCGACTCGTTTTCCGCGCGCATCGTTCCGAGGTTCGCAAGAATGTAGTTCGGCGTGGCCGTCGCTTTCGCGCGCACGACGAGCGCGAAGACGTTGACCACCGGCATGCCTTCGTGATACCAGGGCGAATAGGATTTAATGCCCGTACCGAACGGCGTCTTCACGAAGACCGGTTTCCCCGAGACTTTATTGCAGACCTTCACATCGCCCCGATCGAGCACATAGGCGCCCGTCTGCGCCCCCCCGGCAAACCCCACGCCCTCGAGCGTGCCGTCGAACGTGCGCACGAAATTCGCGTCTCCCCCAAAAGAAGAGGCCGCAAGCGCCCACACGCCGATCAAGCCAACCGTTCGCTTCATTCTTGTCATCTCTCGTCCCTCCTCTTTCATTTCGTGGCCAAGGCCTTCTTGATGATGGTTTCCACATTTGCGCAATCGGGTTCGTCTTCGAGAACCTTCTGGACCTTCGCGCGGGCGATCTCTTCGCCCATGCCGAGCGCCGCAAGCGCGAGCATTGCATCGCGGAGAACGGCGCCTTGATCCTTCGACGTTTCGTCCGTCGCGTGGGCAAGGGCTTCTATCGGATTGATCTTGCCGCGCAGCTCGATGACGAGGCGTTCGGCCGTCTTCTTGCCGATGCCCTTCACCGAGGCGAGCCGCTTGGCGTCGCCCTGCGAAATCGCAAGCTCGAGCGCCCCCACGGTCAACCCCGAGAGAATCGCGAGCGCGAGTTTCGGCCCCACGCCGGAAACGCTCGTGATGAGTTCGAACATGTCGCGTTCCTGCGACGATGAAAAGCCGAACAGCAACTGGGCGTCTTCGCGCACGTCATGATGCGTGTAGAGTTTCACCTGTTCGCCTTCTGCGGGCAGCCGATCAAAGGTCGAAAGCGGAATCGCCACTTCGTAGCCCACGCCGCCACACTCCACGACGACACGCGAAATATCCTTCTCGGCCAATTCCCCTCTCAAATACGCAATCATCCGTTCGTCCTCCGTTCCGAAATCCGCCAAGCAAGCGTGACAGGCGCCCCAAGGGAACAATCCCCCTTGATCACCCCGCACGTCCCCGGAACCATCCGTCCAAATGTAGCCGCGAGTTCACAGGGCTCCCATGCGAGGCCACAATCCGCACGCCCGCTGTTTTTCAATTGCCGATCGAGAACGAGTTCAACGCGTTGTGTCGCGTTCGGAACGAAATGGAAACGCGCTTCGACCGTGCGCAGGCGGCCGGTCACCTCGTCTTGCCCTTCCAAACCGTTGGGGGTGAGCGCGAGGGTGCGCCGCCACGTGTTGCCGGCAACGTCGCGCAGGCTTGCTTCGAGAATCGCTCCATCGACCGTCGGCTTCACCTGCCAGCCGAGGATCTTCGCGCGGGCGGCCACGCGATGGCCGCTCCACACCTCGCTCGAGTTGCGTCCATTCACCACCACCACGTTGTGCGCCGCCGAACCGCGTTGGCGCTTGCGCTCGTCGTCGACGACGTAACGATCCGTACCCGTATCGGCAACGATCTTCTGCGTTCCCTTCCAGAGTTCAAAACCGAGCGAATCGGCGTGGGCGTGTCCCGGCTGGTAGCTGGGGCCGATCGCCCCGCATTTAACGAAGAGCGTCCACTCGCCCGCAACGAGTTTCACGAAGCCCGAACGCCCATCCCGAGCCGAACCGGCCGCAGACTGCGGCACGGGAGGGGGCGTAAAGCCCAGAGCCGCCGCATACGCCGTGAGGGTCGCCGGCGCAAGCGCGATGCCGTCAGCCGCATCGTTGAACTTCACAATCGCGCCGTCGGGCCCGACGAGCAAGTCGAGGGCGGCCATCATCCGCTCCGCGAAATCGTTCAGGAACGCGGCCTCCTCGTGCGCCGCCCCGCGCGCCAGATTCACGCAATCGAGCACATCCTCGAGCATGATCGAATGGTACATCGCGCTCAATTCGAAATGGACGCCGTCGGCGAGCACCTGCTCGGGAAGTTGCGCGCGGTAGAGGGCCAGCCCCTTCTTCAACCATCCCGCCGCTTCGTCGCCCGTGAAAGCCAGCCCCGCAAAGACGAGCGCCTTCGCATTTGCAAGGAGATGGTTGGCGAGGAGATGGTATTCAAGCCGCTTCGCAAGATACCGCACCTGCACGGCAAGCGACTGGTCGATCGCCGAAGATGCCGCGCCGATCTTTTCGCGATTGACCGTGAGCCACTTGATCCAATTGACCACGCGAAGCGAAATCGGATACGGTTCCCAGCCGTTCCCCCGCCCCACGGGATTTTCGGCGATCCAGCGCCGGATGAGCGCACACGCCCGCGTGACATCCGCCGCGCCCTCCGCCGTGCGAAGACAATCGAAATAGTGGAGATTGTAGAGCCAGAGTTTTTTCCGTGCCGCCGCGTTCCAGTCGGCTGCCGTCACGCAGGGAAACGTTTCGGAAAGGAACGTGAACTGCCCTCCGCCATCCCAGCACGAAAAGTACGTTGGCCAGGCCACGCGCGGCGCAAGCCCTGCGCGCGGCGGCACGGGCGCCTCCCGCACCGCGCCGATCGCACGCTTCCGCCACAGGCGGTTGACCACCTGAACGGGCCGCAGATACGCAACCGTTCGAAGGATGAGCAATAGCTTCTTCATACCAGGGAGGCCAGAAGCGCAAGGTAGTCGGCGGCTTGCTGGTCGCGGTTGTGGATACAGGCGATATTCGTGTAGGCCTGTTCGCCGAGGCGCACACAGAGCGCGGGATCGGCGAGAAGCTCGCGCACGCAGGCAACGAGCGACTCGGCGCTTTCAGGCGTCATGTCGAGCCCCGCGCCGGCCTTCATCACGAGCTCCTTCGCAAAACCGTCCACACCCATGATGATCGGGCGCTTGCAGCCGGCGCTTTCGAAGATCTTGCTCGGCATCACCGTGGTGAAGAGGTCGGTCTTCTTCAAATGGACGAGATTCGCATCGCTCGAAGCCACCCAGTCGGGCATCGCGCCCTTCGGTTGGCGCCCCGTAAAGACGACATTCTTCAGGTTCCGCGCCTTCGCCGCCGCTTCGAGCGTGGCCCGATGCGCGCCATCGCCGACAATCGCGAAAACGACATTCGTCTCCTTCAACTGTTCGGCCGCATCAAGAACGACTTCAAGCCCGCACGCCATGCCCACGGTTCCGATGTAGCTCACCACAAACTTGCCGTCGAGCCCCCACGTCTTGACAAGCGCCTCGTTCCGCGGCTGCGGCTTGTAGACGGCGAGATCCGTCCCGTTCATGACAATCGCGAGCTTCTCGGCGGGAACGCCCTTTTCAATGAGCCGCGCCTTGTAGCCCTCGCCCACCGTGACGAGCTTCGCGCAGCTCGTGTTGAGCGCATGCTCGATGAGCTCGAGCGCCTTGAAGGCCAAGCCCGGGATCTTCGCCCCCACGGCATTCATCGATTCCGGCCAGATGTCGCGGATTTCAACGACGAGCGGCACGCGCCGCAAACGATGATACCACACGCCGGCGTAGCCGCAGAAGATCTGCGGCGAGGTGGCGATCGCCACGTCCGGTTTCGGAAGGCGAATCGCCGTCCAGAGCGCGCTCAGGAAATAGCTCACGAAGTTGAGCATCCGTTTCACGGCGCCCTTGTTGGCCGCGAGATAGGTCTTCACGCGCACCACCTTCACGCCGTCGATCACTTCGTCGCACCGGCGATTGGCGTAGCCCTCGTAAACGATGCCGCTCGGAACATTCGGCGCACAGGTGACAACCGTCACATCGTGCCCCGCCTTCGCCCAGCGGGAACAGAGCGCGCTCACGCGCGTTGCGGGCGCATTGCCCTCCGGCGTGTAGTAGTGGCTGAAGAAAAGGATTTTCATAGTCTTTACACCGCTTCCGTCGCCCCGCTCCGCAAGGCCTTCAAGGCGGCAAAGGTCGTGGCCGTCACGTTTTCGATTTCCGTCCACGCGATCGGCATCGCCTTGCCCGCCTGCACGGCGGCGAGCGTGGCGGCGACCTCTTCCGCAAAACCCTTCGCCTGTTTGCCCTTGAGCGCCTTCTTGCCGAGGCGGCCCGAGCAGACCGTCGTACAGAAATTCGTCATGAGCGCCGTCGAGCCTTCGCCATGGATTTCGCAGGATTCCTTCGGGAGCGTCGTATCGCCGAGGGCGACGTATTCGAGCGTACCGAGGCTCCCATCGGCAAACTGCAAGTTGATGCTCACCGAATCCTCCGGCGTTTCGGCGGCATTCGCGGTTTGAATGCACATCGCCTGCACCTTCACGACCGGAGTGCCCACGACGAAACGCATGAAGTCGATGAAATGGCACCCTTCGCCCACGAGGCGCCCGCCGCCCACGGCGGGATCCTGAATCCACACGTCGCGCGGAATCGAGCCCGCGTTCACCCGGTAGTGCAGAACAAGCGGCAGCGTGCGCGCGGCGAAATAGTCCTTCAGAAGTTTCGCATGCGGCGAAAAGCGGCGGTTGAAGCCCACCGTCACGCGCGCACGCGCTTCGCTCGGAAGCTGCGCCAAATCCGCCAGCTGTTCGGCCGTAATGCCGAGCGGCTTTTCCGTGAACACGTACTTTCCGGCCGCGAGCGCCGCCTTCACCTGCGCGGCGTGGAGGTCGTGGCGGGTTGTCACCACCACGAGCCGGGTGGCGTTATCCGCAAGGAGCTCGTCCTGATCGGTCGTTGCAAAGGCAAACCCCTCCTTCTTCCCCGTCTCGCCGCAGTTCATACCGCTCGCCGTGCAGATGCCGCGCAAGGTCGCCGTGCGGGGCGCCTGCTTTTTGACGGCCGGGAGGAGCACCGCCTTCGCGAAATTACCGCAGCCGAGGAACGAGACGCCCACCGTCGAACACGGCGCCGCAGCCGGAGAGGCGGTGGCGAAATCGACACGCCGCGTGATGGCGCCGGCCGTCGCCGTTTTGACGCCGTAATCGAGAACGATGCCGAGATAGGGCTCGGTGTGGTTGAGCATCATCGAATAGGCGTCGAGCGCGTCATCGAATTTGAAGCGATGCGTGACGAGTTTCGCGGGCGTCACCTTCCCTTCGGCAACGAGCTGGAGGAACGCCGCCATGTTGCGCTGTTCGGTCCAGCGCACGTAGCCGAACGGATAGTCGATGCCCTGCTCTTCGTAGACGGGATCGTAACGGCCGGGGCCGTAGCTGCAGCTCAAACGGAAATCGATTTCCTTCTTGTAGTATTGGTCGCGCGGCAGATTCATGCCCACGAGCCCCGTCGCAACCACGCGCCCCTTCTTGCGGCAGATTTCCGCCGCCACCGTCACGGGTTCATCGCTCTTCGTCGCGGCCGTAATGAGCACCGCGTCCACGCCCTGCCCGCCCGAAAACGCGAGCGCGGCCGGCGTGAGCGGCGTTGAAACCGCCTGATCGCAACCGAGCTCCTCGGCCTGGGCGCAACGGCCCGGATTCGGATCGAAGCCGATCACGCGGCAGCCGCTCGCCTTGAGCATCTGAACGGCGAGAATGCCCATCAGGCCCAAACCGATCACGGCCACCGTTTCGCCAAGGCGCACATCGCACTGCCGCACGCCCTGAAGCGCGATCGAACCCACCGTCGCCGAGCTTGCATCCTCGAAGCTCACGCCGTCGGGAATCTTCACGATGAGGTTCCGGGGCACGTAGTTGAATTCGGCATGGTTCGCAAATCCCGCGCCGCCGCAGGCCACGCGGTCGCCCACCTTGAATTCGCCCCCCTGCACACCAACTTCACGCACATACCCGGCGCTCGAATAACCAAGCGGAATCGGCTGGTCGAGTTTCGCCTGCACCTTCTCGAGGGTCGCGAAAACGCCTTCCGTCTTCATCTTGCGAATGACCTTCTTCACCTGGTCCGGCATCTGCAGGGCCTTGCCCACGAGCCCCTTCTTCGCAAATTCGGCGAGCATCCGCTCCGTACCCGCGCTCACGAAACTCGCACAGGTTTCCACCACGGCGCCCTTCGGCTTGCAGAGGGGCGCCGGCACCTCGGCGAGCCACATCTCACCCGTTTTGAAACTTTGAAGAATCTGCTTCATTTCCTCGGTTTCCTTCTTTCAGCCTTCAACGAGAATCTTGGCGATGCGTTCGGCCGTGCGGCCATCCCACAATTCCGGGCGCATCGCGTGGCGCTCGGCATTGATCTGGGCGCGATAGGCCGCGCGGATCTTCTCAACGGCATTGCCCACGAGGATCGACGCGCCTCCGTTTTCCATCAGCGTGATCGGCCGCTCCGTATTCCACCGCATCGTGAGGCAGGGCGTACCCAGCACGCAGCACTCCTCCTGAAGCCCGCCCGAATCCGTCATGAACAGGCGCGCGCCCATATTGAGCCGAAGCATCGCATGGTAGCCCAGGGGGTTGACGAGAACGAAATTCGGGTTCGACGCGACTTCGCTCCAAAGGCCGAACGTCTCCAGCATCTTCTGCGCCCGCGGATGGATCGCCCACACGATCGGATACTCGCGAGCCACCTCGTCGAGGAAGAAGCGCATGGCCGGCACAAGCGTCTCGCGCTGGTCCACATTGCTCGGCCGATGCATCGTCATCGCCACATAGCCGCGCTCGACGAGGTTCGGGCCTTCCGCCGCCGCGCGCGTATTCTCCACAAGGTTCTCGCGAACGACCGTATTGATATCAAGTTGCGTCGCCCGGGCGCGTTCGCGTTCAAGCGTGTCGATCATGATGTTGCCGACGAATTGGATCTTCGCGTCCGGCACGCCCTCGGCCTTCAGGTTCGCATTGGAGAGACGATCCGGCGTAAAGAGGAGATCGCTCAAACGGTCCGTCACGAGGCGGTTGATCTCCTCGGGCATATCCATGTCGCGGCTGCGGAGGCCCGCTTCGACATGGGCGCACTTGACGTGTTCCTTCTTCGCCGTCACCGAACAGGCGATCGTGGCGTTCACGTCGCCGAGAACGACCACCCAGTCTGGCTTCTCCGCGCGCAGCACCTTCTCGAACTCGATCATCGTGCGGCCCACCTGTTCGGCATGCGAGCCGCTGCCGATGCCGAGGTTGATATCGGGATTGGGAATGTCGAGCTCCTTGAAAAACTGCTCGCTCATGCGCACGTCATAGTGCTGCCCCGTGTGCACCAGCATGTGCTGCACGGCGGGATAGGCCTTCAGCGCGCGGCAGAGGGGCGCGACTTTCATGAAATTGGGGCGTGCCCCGACAACTGAAATGATTTTCATCGTAACGTTTTCTTTCTTTGGCGACTCGTTCGGCATCATCCATCGAAGCCTCACGCGTAGTTCCCCCTATTATACCATTTTCACGCCCCTTCGTCATGCCCCAATTTCGACCGCGTGCGCGTCGTTTTTACTTGACGGCAAAGGTGACGGCCTTTCCGTTCACCTTTACGCTCTTGAGGGCAAGGCGGCCTTCGATCGGATGTACCGTAACGCCCCTCGGAGCGACGTCGGCAACGCCCCAGGCGCCGCCGACCGACCAGAAGTACCGCCCCGGCCGCGCACCGAACGTCATTTCGCCCGCCGCCGCATTCCAGTGGAAATCGCTCCAGGCCTGCACCACGTTCCAGCTCGCGAGCGAACGCACGTAGTTGAACCCCCATTCGATTTCGCTGTAGGGATTGCGGTTGAGGCCGTTATAGCGGGTCGAAACGCCTTCGACCACCCGCACGGCCTCCTTCTCGAGGCCTTCATACAGGAATTCGGCCGCCGTCGTGTACTCAATGCCGGTCCAGACTTCCGACCAATAGGTGAACGGATACTTGACTTCGCCCCGGGGATTCGTCATGATCAAAAGGCCCGGCTCTTCATCCATCGCGTAGGTGCGCAGATAGTTGAAGTGGCCGTAGAGATCGGCCTTGAGGTTGTACTTCGCCACGCTCGCGGCCGCCTTGCGCACGTGGGCGGGGTCGGCAAGATAGCCGAGGCCGAGGAGGTGGGCGGTCTGCTGGCCGAGAAGCTGGTCGGAAAGGCAGCCCTCGCCCATCTGGCTGTGGCGCTCGGGGTCTTCGAGGAGCTGGATGAAGTAGTCGCCATTGAAGAGCTTTTCATCCGTAAGGCGCCGCCCCTTCTCGAACATGTTGCGGCATTCGGTCGCAAACGCCACGTCGCCGCCGGCCTTGCCGAGTTCTTCGGCGCTCCGAAGCGCGCCGAGATACCAGAACTGCGCAAGGGGATTGGGGCCCATGAAGCAGATGTCGTAGGTGTTGAACTGGCCGTCCTTCACGTCCACGAGGCCATCCGCGTCGCGGTCGAACCCTTCCGGACTCCAGAGGAAACGCGTCGCCGTGCGGAGTTTCGGCAAAAGCCCCGCGAGCCACGCCTTGTCGCCGCACTGCAGCCAGTCGCGATAGAGCTTCATGATCACGCCGCACTGGCCGTCCACCACGAGGTGGCGGCAGGCGGCACGCGGCTTCGGCCCATCAAGCGGCAGCGCCTGGTGGCACGGCAGCTGGCCGTTCTCATGCATCATGTAGTTGAACTCCACATCGCGCTTCGTCCGCGCGAGGCGCGGGAAGAGAATGCCCGTGGCCTGTTCGTAGTTGAAGACGTGCGTCGTACTGCCCGAACTGCAGCCGAACGTCGCGCCCACGCCCTCATAGCCCATGAAGCGCCCGCCCGCGTCGCGGAACTCGCCCGAGCCCTTGTACACCGCAAGATTCATGGCCGCCCGTTCCTTGAGCGCGGCCGGATACGAACACGAGGCGAACGCACGCGCAAAGGCGAGCGAACGCGCTTCCAGATCAGCAAGGCGCGGCAAGGTCTTCGCCGCGACGTCCCAGGCGTCGCGATACCGCGTCGTGTACCAGTTGCCGACGTTCGTCTTTCCCCAGCCATACCGGTTCGGGAAATGCCAAGTGAAATGGAACGTGAACACCTTCGTTTCGCCGGGCTTGAGCGTCTTCTTGATGCCGAGCGAGCCTACGGGATCGCGCGCGCGCTGCGGATAGTTCACATTGAATTCGCCATTGTCGGTGAAGTCGCGCCACCATTCCTCGTTCTGCGCCACCTGGCTCGCCCAGCCCGGCACGTTCATGAGCGCGAGGCGTGCGCTCACTCCCTCCTTTTCCTCGGTCACGAGCGCCATCGTGCCCCATGCCGCATGGTTGCGGTCGATTTCCGCAGCCGGCATGAACGCTATGCCGCGGAACGTACCGCCGTCACGGAACGCATTGGCGTTATGCGCCTTCTTCGCCTTGTCGGTAAAGGCGTTGGAGGTTCCATCGGTACCGATGAAATTCGGCAGGGAGATCGCCACCGTCGCTTCGAGCGGCTCGGCGGACGTATTCGTCACTTCATACGCGAGCGACGCGATCGGCAAACCGCTCGCCTCTTCGTCGTTCGGCACAAACGGGCTGAACGCCCGAATGGCCACCTTCACCGGCACTGCGGGGTCGGCAAGCTTCACCGTGCCGAACGGAAACGAACCGTCGAAACTCGCCTCGCGGAAACGCGGAAAGCCCGCCTGCGTCACGCTCTGGCCCGTGAACTGCTGGCGCTCCCATTGATACGTAGCGCCCCGCAGCTGGCGGCTCACGCGCCCCGCCTTCGCGCCCTTCACGGTCACCGCCGCAAACGGCGAAAAATACGGCGCACCCGGCAGATAGTCATGGCGCGTGGCATTCATCATCACAAAATCCGTGAACTCGCCGCGCCCGCCGAGCGAGAACGAGCCGCAGCCGATGCCACCGAGCGGCAATGCAATGCGGAAGAGATGATCCTGGTCGTAATGCTTCAAAACGGGCCAGTCCCCCGCCGGCCGCCACGGTGCCGCCCCCCAGGCCGAAACACTCGCCAACAAGGCGCCGCCAAGCAAGGCGCCACAGCAAAAACGCATCATCATCTCAATACCTCTCCTTTTGCGTTCATGTCCCTTTCAACTCTTGACGACAGTTCCGCCACGCGGCAAAGAACCAACCATCGTCGACCTCTAGAGAAACAGAACGCTCCTATTATGGCATAAATTCCGAGTCCAGACAAGCCGTAATTCGCTCCGGCACCTCCCGCACCTCCGCCGGGCGATGACCCTCCACCCCGAAAATGGACATCGAAAACACCGGCGCCGCGCAATCTCCGCATGTTTGTGATTGCATCCCGAGCGTTTTTATTGTATACTATCCCCCAATTCCAACAACGGACTGTAGCTCAGTTGGTAGAGCACGACACTTTTAATGTTGGGGTCGCGGGTCCGATCCCCGCCAGTCCGACCATTTTTCCGGGGTATCCCGCTTTTACGCGAGGCCCACGAGGGCTTGGAATTTTTCCTGCGATGCGTGTTGCACTTGGTCGAAAAGCGAGGTGCCGTGGCTATCCATGGCAACGACACAGCGAAAATCCTTCACCTCGAATTCCCAACAGGCTTCGGCGGCGCCGAAGATTTCAAGAAAATAGACATTCGTAACGCGCGTAATGGCCTGGGCAATGACGGCGGCGGCGCCACCGACGGCCTGAAGGTAGACGGCGCCCGTCGTGCGGCAGGCTTCAAGCACCTGCGCGTTCATGCCGCCCTTTCCGATAATGAGCCTCACCCCCGCCTCGTTGATGAACGCCGGCTCATAGGGATTCTCACGAACGCTCGTCGTGGGCCCGCCCGCGACCACCCGCCACGACCCGTCTACGTTCTTGACGACGACGGGGCCACAGTGAAAGAGCGCACCATCGCGAAAATCGACGGGCAACGCGCCGCCGTCGGCAAAATACTTGTGGAAACGGTCGCGTCCCGTCCAGATCGTGCCGTTCACACTCACCACATCGCCCGCTTTCAGGGCGCGCACGGCCTCTTCGCCGAACGGATAGGTCAATTCAATCGCCATGGTCAAATCCTCACCTCGCCACGCCGCGCCGCCCAGCACATGTAGGCAACCGTCACAAAGAAACTCGCCGGCAAACGCGGCCGTGCGCCGATCTTCACCGCAAGGAGCGTCGTTTTCCCGCCGAGCCCCATCGGGCCGATCCCCAGGCTATTCGCCTCTTTCAAAATCCGCCGTTCGAGTTTCGCAAGAGGCGCAACGGGATTGACATCGTCCATCGCGCGCAAAAGCTGGAGCTTCGCCTCTTCAAACCCGCTCGCACGATCGCCGCCCACGCACACGCCCAGGAAACCTGGCGCACACCCGAACCCCTGCGCCTGCTGGACGGCGGAGAGCACGCACTTGCGCACGCCTTCCAAATCGCGCCCGGCCTTCAAACCCGCATCGGGCAGGGAGAACTGGCGGCTCATATTCTCGCTTCCGCCCCCCTTCATGATGAGGCGGATGCGCCCTTTGTTCGCCCGCGTTCCCGTGGGCGCCTCGACATAGTGGAGGACGGGCGAGCCCGGGCACACATTCGAATCGATGGACGCGCCGGAAATCGAATCGATCGTATTCCTTCGAAGCCATCCCTGCGCGCTTGCAAAGGCCACCGCCTCTTCAAATGCCGCGCGCGGCGCAACACGGCGCAGGGTTTCATCGACAAAAAACGCGAGCGTGCCCGTATCCTGGCAAACGGGCGTGCCGGCCGTACGGGCCAACGCCACATTCGCGAGAATCGTCTCGAGCACCATGCGCGCGCTCGATCCCCTGGCCTCGCGGCGCATCGCCCCGCGCAAGGCCGCTTCGGCATCAGGCGCCAAGGCGCTCGACGTCGTATGGATGAGCTCGGCGATCTGACGGACGATCTGCTTCATGGCGCCCCCCCCTGCTTAGCGGCCGAGTTCGGCAGAACGATCTGCCGCCGCCTTGAGCGTGGCGGCGACGACGTTCTGAAAATCAGAGGCGCGCATCACATCCATCCCGGCGGCCGTGGTACCGCCCGGCGTTGCAACGCCCGAAATGAACGTTTCAAGGTTCGCCCCGCTCTGACGCAGGTAGGCGGCCGTACCGAGCATCGTCTGCTCGGCAAGAAGACGCGCCGCAGCGGCCGGAAGCCCGAGCGCTTCGCCGCCGGCGGCCATCGCCTGTTCCATATAGGCGAAAAAGGCGGGGCCGCTTCCCGAGAGCGCCGTCACGGCATCGAAATTCTTTTCCGGCAGAACCACCGTGCGGCCGGCGGCGCCGAGGATCTTCTCGACCTTCTTCACATCGGCCGGCGTCGCGTTCTTCGCCGGGCAAATCGCGCACATGCCTTCCTTCGCGCGCAGGGCGAGGTTCGGCATCACGCGCACGAGACGCACCTTCGCGCCGAGCAGTTTTTTAAGCGCCTGAAGCGACTTGCCGGCGGCGATGGAAACGACGAGCGTCTTTTCCGAGAGGAACGGCTTCACCTCCGCCGCGAGGGCGGCGAGATCCTGCGGGCGCACCGCGAGGAAGATGACGGGGGCGGCCTTCGCGACGTCACGCGCGTCATCCGTGGTGGCCACACCGTACTTCTTTGCGAGTTCGGCCGCGCGGGCCGGAATCTTCTCCGCCATCAGAACGGCGGCCGGATTGAAATCCTTCACCTGCGCAGCTGCGGCAAGGATGCCCTCCGCCATTTTTCCTGCGCCGAAGAAGCCAAGTTTCACTTTCGTTTTCATGGCTTCATTATACCATAACGCCGAAACCGTTTCCAGCCATCTCTGGCGGTAAAATCAACGGGAAGGTGTTTCACTTCAAGACGGTAAAGCAGTTGAAACCGCCGAAAAATATGCTATACTTATTCCCATGTCAGATATTCCGCAAACCTCCATCACCTTGCTCCGCGCCGTTGCCGCCGACACGGCGAACGATCAGTGGTATCGCTTCTACCAAACCTATGAGGGGCCGATTCGCGGCTTCGTCTATGCCAACTATCCGTCGTTGGATGCCGATGACATCCTCCAGGAAACGATGCGGGCGTTGGCAAAGAGCCTTCCCAACTACCATTATACCCCTGATGAGAAAGGGCATTTCCGGAACTATCTCATGGGAATCGTCAAGCACAAGGCGCTTGACGTTCTGCGGAAGAACGAACGCGAAAACGACCACATCGATAGATTCACGACCGACCCCACGTTCCGCCCGCAGGCGTCGTCTTCTGCTACACAGGAAGAGTTCGAAACGTGGAAGAAGAACGCCATGGAAACCGCCGTCGAACAGCTTCTTGCCGACCAGTCGCTGGCCACGAACACCCGCGTCATTTTCGAATGCGTGGCGCTTCGGCATGAATCGCCGGAAGCCGTCGCCCAAAGGTTCGGCACCACGCGCAACAACGTGGATCAAATCAAGAAACGCCTCATGGAGCGGTTGCGGAAGATTGTCCAGTCGTTGATTGCGCCGCGTCTGCAGGCGGATTTTCCGTAAGGGTTTCGAGAAGCGTCACGGCGCGGCGGTTGCCCTGGCGCGCGGCAGCCCGGAACCAGAGTTCGGCCCGGTCCTTATCAACAGGCGTGCCCTTCCCCGTCAAATAGCATTCCCCTAAAAGGACCTGGCCGGGGGCGTGGCCGTGTTCGGCCGCATCGCGCGCCCAGAGGAACCCCTCGTCGTCGTCCGGCTCCACGCCTCGTCCGTTCAAATAGCAAAATGCCAGATTCGTCATGGCAACCGCGTTTCCCGCCTCGGCGGCCTTGATGAACCATTCAACCGCGATATCGGCATTCTTCTCGCATCCGTAGCCATAAAGATAGCAGAGGCCAAGCGAGGCTTCCGCATCCGCATTTTCCGCCGCCGCCGCCCGTTGATACCATTCGACCGCCGCAATACGGTTCGTGGGCGTGCCGCGACCGTAGAAGAACGCCTCCGCAACAAGCAGCTGCGCCGCCACGTTGTCTTTTTCCGCCAACGGCAAAAGGCGCTTCAAGTGGGCGGCCTCGGTCTCATCGGCCAGCTTGAGCAGCGATTCGGGATTAGGAGGCGGTTCAACCATGGGCGCCGCCATCTGCGGGAATTCCGGCGGAGGCTCCGGCCAAGACAGAAAAATCGTGACAGCAAATCCCATGAGCAGACACGCGAAAAAGAGGGTAAAGAGAAACGGCAACCGGCGCCGACGAATGGCACGCGCAAAATCGTCGGCCGAATCATAGCGATCGTCGGGAGACTCCTGCGTCGCACGGCGGATGATCGCGAGCCACTGGCCTTTCGGCTTCTCCTCAAAACAGGCCGCAAGCACCTTGCCAAGGGAAAAGACGTCGCTTCGAGCCGAGGCGATGCCCTTCAAAAGCTGTTCGGGAGCCGCATAGTCAAGCGTCCCCACGCCCACGGGCCGGCCATTGACAAGCGAAAGAGCCGACGGACGCGTTTGCGCCGCGGTCACCTCCATTTTCTTCACCAGTCCCGGATCGATCAAAACCGGTTGGCCATTACGGCGGCGGAGGATGTTCGACGGTTTGAGATCGCGATGCACGTAACCGGCATTATGCAGGCGCTGGACGGCTTTCGCCACGGCAACCATGAACGCCGGGATCTCCTTGCGCGGCAAAGGGAAAAGAAACGGCTGCAAATACTCCATCACATAATAGGGCTCGCCCCCCCCTACGCCGCTCCCGTAGAAGGTCGGGAACGCCCCCGACTGCAAGAAGCGGATGGTATCCATCTCCACGAGGAAGCGCTCTCGAATGCCGTCGTCCTCGCTCACCAACAACTTGAGCGCGCCCTCGCGGCCTGTACGCGTGTTGACAACACGATAGACTTCCGCCGAGCACCCCTTTCCGAGGTAGGCCTCGATCCGCCATTCGCCGAGAACCGCCCCTTGGCGGAAGCGGCCCTTTGCGGGGGGGGCGGGTTCGCGCGCATTGAGCCACGCCTCAAGCTGGTTCTCGTCAGCGGTCATTTCGGTTTCACCAATTCACGAAACGCGGCCAGTTGCGGCGGCGAACCAATCACGCTCACCTGGTCGCCGATTTCAAAGCACCACGTCGGGCCCGGATTGCGGAAGCGCGCCTCGTTACGCATAACGGCAACGACACTCGCCCCCGTCTTCGCCCGAATGTCGAGGCCGCGAATCGTCTCGCCCACGGCCGGCGAACCGGGTTCGATCGGGATGTACGTGTAGTAGTCGCTCGGGAGCGTGAGCGTAACGCCCTTTTCCGCCGTCTCGCGTTTTCCCCGTTCCTCCCGCCGCTTCTCCGCACGAATCGCCTTGCCGAACCGATACCCGGCCGCCCGGCCCGCCCGGCGGAAGCGCTTCCAGCCCAAGATGCCCACGACGAAGAAAATGCCCAGCACCAAAAGGCGCGCCGGCCGTTCGTCGGGCAAGAGGTTGAGCATGAGCATCACGAATTCGGCAAACGCGAGGATCATCACCGCCCCCACCGTAAACCACATCACAACGAGCTGTACGGCGCTCTTCCACTTGCGCGGCTGACGCGTCCCCGTAAGCACAATGGCAATATCGCGCCCGAGAGAACGCGCAAGCCCGTAGGCCGGCGCAAGAAGCGAAGCGAAGAAAAGGTGCGCGCCCAGGCAGATGAAGAGGCGCTTGTGCGCTTCGAAGAACGGGAAGCTCCGATATTCGTGTTCACAGAATGCGGATGCCACAATCGCCGCGCACAGATTCAGGATCGCGAGCACGCCCAACCAGATGAAGCGGCTGCGAATATGCTTCTGCAGGGCCGACGGCACCACCGCGCCCTGAAAGCGCGCCAGCCAATCGCGATAGGCCGCCATCCACCCCCGCACCCGTTCCGGCAGATGCACCTCGCACCAGTCGCCTACCGGGTCGGAGAGGCGCAGCATGACGGGATTGAGAATCGTCGTGATGAGCGAAACACCCACGACGATCTGGTACATCGGGCTTGAGAGGTCTCCCGTCTGCGTCATGTAGATGAGCGCCACCATGAATGCGAATTCCCCAATCTGCGCGAGCCCGAAACCCGTCTGCACCGCGTCCTTCACCTTCTGCCCCGTCAGAATCGACATGACGAAGCAATTGAAGAACTTCCCGCCCATCACAAGAACAACGAGGCCGAGGATCGTCGCCGCGTGATGAAGGCACACGGCAGGATCCACCAACAAGCCGATCGTCACGAAGAAGACGGCGGCAAACATGTTTCTGAGCGGCGCAGCAAGTTCATGAAGCCGCTGGCGCACATCGCTCGACGCGCCGAGAATTCCCACGAGGAAGGCCCCCATCGCAAGCGAATAATCGAGCTTGTAGGCAACGAAACTCACGAGGAAGCAACAGCCGAGCAAGGTGAGAAGAAGCGCCTCGTCGTCCTTCATCTTCCCGACCCGGTTCAGAAAACGCGGCACGAAAACAAGGCCGAAGACGAGAACGAAAATGAGGAAGGCCAGAAGCCCGCCGAGCGAAAGCCCCACATCGCCCGCGCTCATGCCATTGCCATGGGCCACGCCCGTGACAAGCGCGATCACGCCCACGCAGAGAATATCTTCGAAAATCGTCGTACCGAAGATGAAACGCACGAACGGGCGGCCGCCCCACTTCATCTCCTCGATCGTCTTTGCAAGAAGCGTCGTTGCCGAATCGCAGATGGCCGCCCCCAGGAAAAGGCTCTGCACGCTGTTCCAGCCCAGGAGCTGCCGGCCCACCGTGTACCCGAGCCAGATCATCATGATCGTATCGAAGGCCGCCGTAGGGATGGTGACATGCTTGACCTTCTTCATGTCTTCGGCACTGAATTCAAGCCCGAGCGTGAACATGAGAAACACGATGCCGAGCTGGCCGATGGTATTGATGCTCTTCGGATCGGCCAAGAACGATCCGCCCCACGTGTGTTCGCCCAGAAGCACGCCCGCAAGGAGGAACCCGATGACCTTCGGCCAGCGGAAACGGCCGAAAATGACCGATACGCCTCCCGCCACCGCCATCAACACGGCGAGATCCTGGAAAAACGCGCTCTCGCTCATTTTCCCGCCTCCTCTTGCGGCTTGCGCCACCAGGCGAGATACTCGATGTTGCCCTTCTCGCGCCCGCGAATGGGCGACTCTTCCACGCCGAGAAGATCCAAGCCGAGCTCCTCCTGCCCGAAGCGGGAGATATCCGCCACAACGCGCGCACGCACCGCAGGGTCGGATACGACCCCCCCCGGGGCCTGTCCCCGCCCCGCCTCGAACTGCGGCTTGATGAGCGACACGATTTCGCCCCTCGGCAGGAGCACCGCCGCCATCGGCGGCAGAATGAGCTTCAGGGAAATAAAGCTGACATCGGTCACCGCACGCGCCGGTTGCTCCGGCAGATCGGCCACCGTGAGATGGCGGGCGTTGAAATTCTCGCGCACCCACACGCGCGGATCGGTGCGCAGCTTGTAGGCAAGCTGGTTCGTTCCAACGTCAATGGCCATCACCCGCGCAGCGCCATGCTGAAGCAGACAGTCGGTAAAGCCCCCCGTGGAACTTCCCACATCCAAACACACGAGGCCTTCCACCCGCCACCCCGGGAATTTGGCAAAGGCCCCTTCGAGTTTTTCCCCGCCGCGCGAAACGAAACGCGGCGGTGCCGCCACCTCGACTTCGGCATCTTCCGCCACCGCCCGCCCGGCCTTCGTCTCCACCGCCCCGCCCACGCGCACCTTCCCTTCGAGGATCAACGCCTGGGCGGCCGTACGAGACGGCGCAAGGCCGCGTGCAAAAAGCAACGCATCTAACCGCAATCGTTGCGTCATTTTTCAATCGGGGCCATCTTGCGAATGTCGGCCGCGGGAATCAACTGCTGCACGCCCGGCGCCGTTTCGATTGAAATGTTACCGAGCGGATCCTTGTTCACGAGAACGCCCCTCACAACGCCACGGGTCGTCTCCACAATCGTATCCGGCTGGAAGAGACGCACGAGCTTGGCGTAGAGCTGCGTCGTTTCGCGGGACTTCACCACGATCTTGAAGGCCTTATCCTGATAGCCGTTGCAATGAACGAGCACGGTATGGCTGCCCACCGAAACCTTCTCCACCGGAAGGAGTTTCGACTTCGTGGCATCGCCGCCTTGCGACACCGTCGTTCCCACGCTGCGGCCATCGACCACGATCCGCGCCCCGGGCGGCGTTGTGATGACTTCAAGGCGCCCAAGCGTACTTTCAAGCTTGAACTCCTCCGTCGACTCCCCCGCATTCTCCACCTGCACCGTTCGAACAAGCGGCGCATAGCCGTCAAGCTCCACGCGAATCGCATGCTCTCCCGGCCGCACCGTCGAAAGCGCAAGCGGCGTCTTGCCCTGGAAGTCGTCGTCAATGAAAACACGGGCCTGCTCAGGCTGCGAAACGATGTTCAACCGCGCCGCCTTGCCTTTCAAGTTCAAGGCCAGCGTCTGGCGCTCACCGGGCTGTAGACGGATCTCGCGCGTTTCCTCTTCGTACCCTGCCAGGCGGAAGACGATCGTTGCCAGGCCCTTCGGCACGTTGAGGTTCTTGAGCGGCGTCACGCCCCGCTCGACGCCATTCACCAGCACCGTCGCCCCCGCCGGTTCCGAGGAGCATTCCACGATGCCGGAATCAAGCGCCAGCGTCTCTTCGCGCACAAGCGGGCGGCGGCCATCCGTTTTCACATCGATCTTCTTCGTTTGGTACCCGTTCAACGCCAACTCAAGGGCATGCGTGCGGCCCGCCGTCAGCGACGTCACCAAAAGCGGCGTCGTACCAAGCGACACGCCATTGTACTTCACATCGGCGCCGGCCGGCGTGGTCTTCACGAGGATGATCCCCTTCTCCTCGACAAGCTGAAACGCCTTCTGCACGAACGCATGCGGCTTGATTTCCACAAAGGCATCCTGCGCCACGCAGGATGGCGCTTCAATATGCAAAAGATGGAACCCCGGGGTCAAGCCGAAAACAGAACACGGCGCCGCGCTGTGAAGACGCCCGTCCACAAAGACCCGCGCGCCCTCCGGTTCTACCGTCACGTCAAGCCGCGCCGGCACATCCGGTTCCGCCGCACCCGCGAAAAATGCGCCCCAAAATACGCCCAAAAGCACCATCATCCGCATCTTCATTATTTCAGTCCTTTCTTCATGCGGTTCTCCACATCGAGAAGCTTGCTCGCCGCCTCCGCGTGACGATCGTCCTTCGTATCGGGCACCATCTCGCACAAAACGCGCAGTTCCCGCTGGGCCGTACGCCAATCGGCGAGGTTGATCGCACGATCCGCGCGGAAACGCTGGTCACGGTAGCGTTTGTCGAGTTCCTTCGCCACCTCTCCGCGCTTGTTGACGAGCGCCCCGTAGTCCTCCGGCTTCGGATTGACCGTGTCGAGATAGAAGATCGCCTCGTTGTAGGCCGCCAGCGCCGCAGCGATATTGCCATACTGCACCTCACGCTCCTCCCACTTGGCATCGCCTTCCCGGCGGCGTTCCTTGCTCATTTCCACCAGCTTTTCGGCCGAGAACTGAATCGCCCAGATGCCGAGTTCGTTCTTCGAGAACGTCTCAAGCTCTTCGCGAACGGCCCGGAACACCTCCGGTTCCTGCGTGTTCTCGATCGTCGTGGCGAACACCTTGTTCCCGCGCACGATGCGCAGGGCGAAGCTCTTGAGCGTACCCGCCACGAGCGGCACACCGGAATATTCGGGCGAGAGCTTGTAGAGCTCGGGCTTGTCCAACATCGCCGCGAGGCGCTCCACGGCATTGGACGAAAGCTGCTGGGGCTTGCGCACGTGACGGTTCTCTTTCGGCACGTCATCGATTTCCACCGTCATAACGCCCGCACGATCCAGGGACAACGCGTATCGGTAGACGCTCTCCTTGTCGGCCTCGATCTTCTCGAACTGCACGGAATAGAGCGTGGTATCCTCCTTGGAAAGCGGTTTGGTTTCGGGTTCGATCGCCTTCCTCTCGCCGCCGGCGAGAATCACCGCAGCGGCTCCCACCACCGCCAGAAGCGCAAGGCCCCACACGATAAACCGCATCGGCGCACGCGCGCCGTTCGTCTCGCCTTCAATATCCTCAGCCGGCTTCCCGAGGCCCAAATCGACTTTCGCCTCTTCTGCAACGGGCGATTGGGGCGCAACGGGCGATTGGGGCGTCAGTCGAACCGCCGTCTTCGGCAGCGGCATCCCCCCGAGAATCGTCATCAACTTCGACTCGCCCACGTCCACGACATCGCCTGCCTTGAGTTCGCGCGAATCCGCCCCCAACAACTCGCCGTTCACAAACGTGCCGTTGGCGCTCGCGAGATCCGTCACCCACAGAGCCCCATCCCGAATTTCGAAGAGGCAATGGTTGCGCGAAAGCGCGGGGTCGTTGATTGCGACTTCACACGACGACGACCGCCCCAACCGCAACCCCGCCGGCGGCACATCGAAACAGCGGCCCTGCAACGGACCCGTCGTGATCATAATCTGAGGTGTTTTCTGGCTCATGGATTAATTCCCTCTCGAATCAAAAGACGCTCTTCGCCGCCTGCATGAGGATCGGCCCCAAGAGAATGACGAATACGGCCGGGAAGATGCACAACATCAGCGGCCCCAGCATTTTCACCGGCGCCTCGTTCGCGAGCTTCTCCGCACGGTCGAATCGGCGCCCTCTCAACTGCTCGCTCTGGATGCGCAGAATCGAGCCGATCGAAACGCCGAGCTCGTCCGCCTGGATGAGCGCGTAGGCGACGCTCTTCAAGTCGGGCTGCCTCACCCGCTCGGCCATGTTCTTGAGCGCAACCCGCCGCGGCGTACCCACCTGGATCTCCTTCGTCATGCGAATGAGCTCCTCATTGAGCGGGTCGAGTTTCCGCCGCTCGCAATTGCGCTGCAAAGCGCTCATGAAGTCCATGCCCGCCTCCACGCTCAGCGTGAGCAGGTCGAGCACGAACGGCAGGGCGCGCATGATGGAAAGATGCCGCTTCTTGAGCGAGCGCCTGAGCCACGAAAGCGGAGAGATGTAGAACCAGAAAATGCCCATCAGCGAAAGCGGCAGACCGTTCTCCGAAAAGACGGAATTCGGCATCATCGCCCCGATGGCGAACACGAAGAGCGCCCAAAAGCCGCCGTACACGAGCGGCATCAGGTATTTGAGGGCCAGAAATTCATTCGCCGAAAGGAGTCCCTCCATTCCCGCCGCCACGAGCATCCACTCCGCCTGGCCACGCGCCTTATCGAATCCCTTCCCGCCGACGAACCCCGAAAGGTTCTGGACAAACGGCAACAACAGGCGCATGAGAAGCGGGATTTTCCGCTCCGTCTTGCGCCCGTCCGCGAGGGTCACATACGTGATCTCGCGCGCGATCGAAGCGGCATAGTAGGCGAACCCGACCGCACAAACCGCCCAGCAAAGAGCGATAGGAAGATGATGGATGTCGATAAGCATAGTTTTTCCGTTACGTAAATTTTATCAAATACTTCCTAGCATGTGAAGCGGATATTTGCTATCATATCAACTCGCCGGGTACGGGATAGTAGCTCAACTGGACAGAGCGACGGTTTCCTAAACCGTAGGTTGCGGGTTCGATTCCCGCCTGTCCCACCAATCCACGGCGCCCAGCCGCCGTTTCCGCTCAGTCGAGGCCGTGGTTTTCCTTGAATTTCACCATGATCTGCAGGAGCATCTGAGAAGGTTTTTCCGCATAGGCTGCGCGCATCTCGTCGAGAGCCCGCTGGGCGAAACGCGGTTCCTTGCGCGCTTCGAGCATCAAGGCCTGGTAGAGCACCTGGCGCAGCTCGGCGCGCTGATCGGATTTTTTCACCGTCTCGAGCCCCTGTACCGCCCAATAGAGCGCACAGGCATACGGGTTGAACCAATCCTGCTTGCCGTATTTCGCATCGACGGCCTCCATCTTCGCCTTGTCGAGCCCGAGCGCGGCCCAGCCGCCCGCCTTCTGCGCGGCGGCGACCATGTCCTTCCACTCCTGGCGATAGTAGTCGCCCGCCTCGTCGAGCGTACCGCCCAACTTGAGGAGGAACATCCAGGCGAGTTCCTTGTACAACACGGGGTCGCCCGGATTGAGCCTGAGCCCGTCGTCGCGCAACAGCTTGAGCCCCGCCTCCACCCAACGCCAGCGATCGGCGTGCGTCGGCATCATCACCGACACATTGTAGGCGAGATTCCACGCCGTAAACGCCCACACTTCCGGCGTGTGCGGCTCGAGGAACGTGAGCCATGTCGCGAGCTGCGCGAGTTCCGCGTAGCGCCCTTCATCCTGCAAACGGTCCGCCCGGAACCACACGACTTCCGCCGCAATGCCGCGGAACCCGCCAAGGCCCGCCACGATCATCTCCGCCGCCGGCGACGGCGCCACCGTTTCCTCGGCCGCGCGCGCCGCCCCGCCGCGCTGGCACATCCAGCCCCCCGTCGCACACACGAGCAGCGCCGCCACGGGCGCCATCCTGAACAAAACCTGCTTCATAGAAACCCATTCTCCGCGAGCATCGCCATCGTAAGGCCCCCTCCCTGCGGCGGCGCATCCTCCGCCGCAAGTTCCTCCCGGCGGATGGCATATTTTCCCAACACGTCGCTTTCGAGATTCACGACGTCGCCCACGCGCGCGGCACCGAGATTCGTCTCCGCCGCCGTCGTGGGAATCACTTCCACTTGCACCCAATCGTCCCCCACGCCGCTGACGGTGAGCGAAACGCCGTTGATGGCGATCGATCCCTTGAGCACCGTCGCGGCGGCCACGGCACGCGGGCAGGAGATCTTGAGCGCGAAGTCGCGCCCCTTCGGGATGCGCGCGGCAATCGTGCCGCATCCGTCCACATGCCCCTGCACCACATGCCCGCCAAAGCGGTCGCCCGCTTTCATCGCCCGTTCGAGATTGACCCGTGCGCCCGGAATCAGCCCCGCGAGATTCGTCCGCCGCTCGGTTTCGCCCAAGACGTCGGCCGTAAACCGCGTTGCGCCCGCGGCGCACACCGTGAGGCACGCGCCGTTCACGGCCACGCTTTCCCCCGGCACCAAGGGCTCGGGCCACGGCTCGAACGCGAATTCAAGCACGAGGCCCTTCCCCCGCGACACGCGTTTGAGCGTGCCGACCTTCTGGATCAATCCCGTGAACATCGCCTACCGCGCCAAACGGAACACCGTCAGTGACAGGGGCGGCAGCGTTTCCACAACCGCACCGTTCTTGAGCGTCGCCACGCCCGCCTGCTCCTTCAGGGCCTCGCGGTTCATCGGCGAGTTGCTCGCGCGCGCCCCCGGGCCCGTGAACCAGGTCTTCTCGGCCTTCGCGACCTGCGTGCCCGCGAGCGACACCGTGATGGGCTGCGGCACTTCAGAGCAGTTCACCGCCTTCACGAGCACCGTGCCATCCGCCTCGCGCACGGCCGACGCCGCGATCGCGCGGCAGCGGCGATTCTCCTTCGTGGTCATCACGCGCGAGGTCTGCGTGAACGCCAAAACGTCCTTGCCGCGGTTCTCGCTGATGAGCTTCTGCACGTTCCAGCTCGGGTTCACGAAGTTGCCGTCCGTCATCGGATAGATGAGGTTCGGTTTCCACTTCGTGTGGCTCGCATTCGCGAAGAGCGGCGCGTACGCGGCGAGCTTCACGAGGTCCGCATTGCGCTCGAGGCCGAGCATGAACGCCGCCTCGCCGATCGCCGCGCGCAGATCGCCCCAGCGGCCCACGTCGCGCGTCACGGCGTATTCGCCCACGAACACTTCGTATTCGCCGCGCGGACGCGTCTCGTACATCTGCGCCCCCGTGGACATGAACCAATCCGGCGACATGTAGTAGTGCTCGTCGCGGATGTGCTGCGGGCGTCCCTTCACCGGCCCATGCCACAGATCGCTCACGATCTTGATCTCGGGATGGTACTTCTGCAGCGCGTCGTGGATGAGCGCATAGCGCGGATGGTAGTTCGGCCCGCCGTTCTCATTGCCGATTTCGATGTATTTGAGGTTGAACGGCTTCGGGTGGCCGTTCTTCGCACGCTCGGCGCCCCACTTCGAGGTCACGGGGCCGTTCGCGTACTCGATGCAGTCGAGCGCGTCCTGCACGAACTCGCCCATCTTGTCGAGCGGCACCACTTCGCGATGGCTCATGCCGCAGTTGATGCAGAAGAGCGCCTTCGCGCCGAGTTCCTCGCAGAGAACGAGGTATTCGTGGAACCCCACGCCGTTCGCGCTCCAGTAGTTCCAGATGTTCCACTGCGTGCGGCGGTCCCAGATGGAGCCGATCGTCGTCTTCCAGCGGTAGGCGTCCTTCATCGTGTCGCCTTCCACCCAGCAGCCGCCCGGAAAGCGCACGAAGCTCGGCTTGAGGCCGGCGAGGCGCTCCATGAGATCCTTCCGGAAGAGGCCGCTCGTACCGTACGTATCCTTCGGGAAGAGCGACACGCAGTCGATCCAGAACGTGCCGCCTTTCGCCGTGCGGAACACGAGCTTCGCCGTCGGATCCGTCCCGTTCGACGTGAGTTCGAGGTTGTAGGTCTTCCACTCGTCCGTCAACGCCGGAATCGAGGCCTTCGCGTAGGCGGGGTTGCCGAGCGATTCGAGCGAAACGTCGATCGGGCCCGCCGCGCCGCGCAGCGCCACCGAAAGGCGGTACTGCGCGCCCTCCTTGACGGCGATGCCGAAATAGCCGTCGTTCGCAAGGCCGCCCCCGGCCTTCGCCTCGACCCGACAGTTCTTGCGGTTGAAGCCGGACGGCGTCGAGGGCTTCGACGTATCGATCGAGAGATGCGAGCGACCGACAGGGCTCCAGTAGCCGAGCGCCATCAGATCCGCCGGATCATGCCGGCCCTGGCCATCCTCGAAGCTGCGGTTGCGCACGAGTTCAGCGTACACGCCGCCGTCGAGCGAGAGGTCGATGTCTTCAAAGAAGATGCCCCACTGGTCTTCCGCCACCGGGAAACGCGTCTTGTTCGCATCCACCACGATCGTGTTCGGCTCGTCCTCAAGCGCCGTATCGCGCACCTCGGTGTTCTCGAAAATGCACTTGCCATCGAGCTTCATCGTCACGCGCTCCCCCTTGCACGTCACTTCGAGGTCGTACCAGCGCCCCGTCTCGATCTTGCCGTAGTCGCGCTTCATCGGCGTAGCGAACGCATAGTCGCCCCGCGTTTCGAGCGCGTGGTTCGCGTTGTACCAGCCGCCGTAGTTCGCGTAGATGCACTGGGCGGGATTCTGCTCGCGCACGTGGAGGATGAAGCCCTCCTGGCCGCCGAGCTTGCGCGCCTTCATCTTGAGCGTGTAGTCGGTCCACGCGGGATCGCCGAAGGTGAGCGTCGAGCCCGAGGTCGCCTTCAGATCCGTCTGGCGGATGGCACCGTCGCGGATTTCCCAATGGCCCTCGTTGCCCTTCGTCGCCACGGCAGGATCGGGAAGGCCCGTCCAAAGAACCTTGCCATCGGCCCCCGTCACGGAGATATCCTTGAACTCCGCCGACGTGAGCCACGTATGGAGCGCCACGCGCCCATGCGGCGCCGCGAAAAGCGCTCCACCGGCGAGCAGCGCGCCCGCCGTTAGAAACATCTGAACAGTCACTTTCATCTTTTCTCCTTGTTCCCGCCAAAGCGGAGTTGTTTCCCCAACGCGAAGATTATACCAAATCCATGTGCCATTGAAAAGTCCCTCAAAAGAAGTACCTGCTGCTTGGTTCTTGGCACTTGGTGCAAACAAGGGTTGCACGTTGGCGCGGAAAATGAGATAATAGTGGGCATGAATGAAGCCAAACCAGATTTCTCGAATAAGTCGTACCTCTTCCCTCACATCAATCCCGAAGGGAAGCGTTTCGGCGTTCCAACCTTGATCACCGCCTTCATGGTGCTCATAGCGGCCGTCGTTTGCGGTGTCATGCCCATGGTCGCCGAGGTCACCCGCGGGCAATACGTGGGCCTTGTCACCCTCGCGATCGTCCTTTCGCTCATCGCAACGCCCTTCCTCCTGTTGGCGTACGGCGTGTTCCTCTTCTTCCGCGATCCCGAGCGCTACCCGCCGGCGGATGAAAGGGCGATCCTCTCGCCGGCCGATGGGCGCGTCTGCATGATTCGCGACGTACCCCTTCCCGCCGAACTCCTCGACGCCCTTCCCGCCGGCGTTTCGCCGGAGGCGACCTACACGCGCGTGAGCGTGTTCATGAGCGTCTTCAACGTGCATGTCAATCGCATGCCCGCCGCCGCGACGATTCTGAAGAGGGTCCACGTACCGGGCAAGTTCCTCAATGCCTCGCTCGACAAGGCGTCGACGGATAACGAGCGCTGCTGCTACTTGATGGAAACACCCGCGAAAACGCTCTACGGCGTCGTGCAGATCGCGGGTCTCGTTGCGAAACGCATCGTCCCCTTCGTGGAGGCCGGCGCCTCGCTTGAGCGCGCCGCGCGTTTCGGCCTCATCCGTTTCGGCTCCCGTCTTGACGTCTACCTCCCTGCCGGTACGCCGGCCGAGGTCCGCGAGGGTCAAATCATGGTCGCGGGCGAAACCGTTCTCGGCCACCTCAAGTAAAGGATTGTTCCATGAGCAAATTCAGACTTCGCGGCCGTCGCCGCAAAAACAGGCCGCCGCGCGAGGGAAGCGTGCCGCTTCGGGCCATCGTACCGAACCTCATCACCTCCCTTGCCGCCTGCGGCGGCATCACCTGCATTACCATCGTCGCCACGAACTACGCCCGCTCGATGTCCGGCACGCCCGCCGCACCGCGGGACTGGTTCAACGCCCTCTTCGCCCTTCTCGTCGCCTGTATCTGCGACGCGATGGACGGCCGCGTGGCGCGGCTCCTGAAATGTTCCTCGAAGCTCGGCGCCGAGCTCGATTCGCTTGCCGACTTCGTGAACTTCGGCGTTGCGCCGGCGATGTTCATGTACTTCTGGTGCCTCTGCGCCATGCCGGACATGTCGCACTTCGTTCGGAATCTGCTTCTCGGCGCCGCGCTCTTCTACGCGATGTGCGACGCGTTCCGCCTCGCCCGCTTCAATACGATGCTCGAGCAGCCCACGATTCCCTACTGGAAGCACTTCTTCCTCGGCGTGCCCGCCCCGGGCGGCTGCTGGATGGTGCTCACGCCGGCCATCCTCTCGCTCGCCCTGGAAGCGAAGCAGTCCGCCCCGCTCGTTGCGGGCGCCATGCAGAACGTCTACTTCGGCATGTTCATGCTTTTCTTCATCGGCCTTTTGATGGCAAGCCGCCTGCCCACGATTTCGTTGAAGACGGTCCACATCTCGCGCAACTACCTGTTGCCGACGATGGCGGGGCTGCTCCTCCTGATCGCCTTCCTCTTCACGCAGTTCTGGCTCACGCTCGGCGTCATCGGCGTAGGGTACATCCTCACCGTGCCGTTCGTCGGCCTCGTCTTCCTGCGCGTACGGGCGAAATACTTGCGCGGCCAAGGCCTTGCTTCGGCACCCGTTCCGGCCCCTGAAAAGCCCGCTGCCGAATGATCGCCTCCTGCGAACTCTGCCCGCGCCGCTGCCGTGCGAACCGCACCAGCGGCGCTGTCGGTTTCTGTGCGGCCGGCGCCTTGCCGCGTGTGTTCCGCTGGGGGCCCCACTTCGGCGAAGAGCCGCCCATCTGCGGTAAGACGGGCTCTGGCGCCGTCTTCTTCTCGCGCTGCACGATGAAGTGCCTCTACTGCCAGAACTCACCCTGGAGCTGGCGGGGCGAGGGGCGCGGTCTGGCCCTTCCCGAACTCACGGCAATCTTCCGCGCGCTCGCAGTGAAACATCGGTGCGGCAATTGGAACCTCGTCTCCCCCACGCCCTACCTGCCCGCGATTCGCGCAGCCGTCGTGCCCCTTCTCGCCGAAGGCATCAAGCTCCCCTTCGTCTACAATTCAAGCGGCTTCGAGCGCGTGGAGACGCTTTCGGAATACGCCGATCTCTGCGATGTGGCCCTTCTGGACCTCCGCTACGCGAGCGACGAAACGGCCCGCGCCGCCTCGCACGCCCCCGGCTACGTCGCCGCCTCCCGCGCGGCCGTGAAACACCTCTGGGAACGGCTCGGCCCGCTTGACTCAACCGCGCCAGGCGCCGCCACGCGCGGGCTCATCGTGCGCCTTCTCGTTCTCCCGGGCCATGCCGACGAGGCAATCGAAAACCTCGCCTGGCTCGCGACAGAATGCTCTTCCGAAGTCGCCATCTCCGTGATGAGCCAATACGCCCCCGCCTTCGAGGCGTGCCACACGCCGCCCTTCAACCGCGTCCTCACCGAAGAGGAATACGCCGAAGTCACCGAAGCCGCCGCCGATTTCGGCTTTGAAAACGGCTGGATCCAGGGGTTCGAAAGCCGCGATGCGTCGTCAGACCTCGTGGGCGAAAACATGACCGCCGGCGAAGGAACGGTGGGCGCAAAATGAGAATCTACGTCGATATGGACGACGTTCTCTGCGAGACGGCCGCCTATCTCTGCGATCTCGCCGCACGCGCCTTCGCGCGGCACGTTGCCTACGAAGACGTTTTCCAATTCGATCTCCAGCAGGTCTTCGGCTTTTCCAACGACGAGATGAAGCGCTTCATGGCCCTCGCCCATACGAACGAGGAACTCCTCGCGCACCCCATCACGCCCAACGCCCCCGAAACCCTGCGCGCGTTCCGCGCCGCCGGGCACGACGTCCACATCGTCACCGGCCGCCCCGCCTCCGCCCATGCGCCAACGGAAGAATGGCTCCGCCGCGCCGGCCTCGACGGCTTTTCCGTCACCTACGTCGATAAATACGGGCGCGACGCCTGCTACGCCCATCGTCCCGACGATCCCCCCACCGTGCCCCTCGCCGCCCTCCTCGCGCGCACCTACGACATCGCCATCGACGACTCCCCCAACGTCCTCCGCCATCTCGCCGCCTGGCCCGACACGCGTATTCTCGTCTTCAACCGCCCCTGG
>JAZLJP010000053.1:0-3188 GCA_045617985.1 Kiritimatiellia bacterium | reverse complement strand
GGGCCGTGCTTCCAGGTACGGGGCCGGAAGGTGCAGGACATCGACCTCTTCGACATGTCCCAGGGCATTCCGCAGGACCTCATCGCGCTCTACCGCTGGTACGCCTGGGACGAGATCCGCCGCGACTACCTCTCCGACGTGCGTCAGGCCGGGGAGGGGACGGGCCTCAACTACATCACCGCGGCGACGCTGGCGATCGGCGACGACATCGCCGCGCCGCTCATGCGGGAGAAGCTGACGGCGTGCCTCAGGAACGAGAATCTGAACAAGAGGTTGCCGCGGGACTGGCCGGGGATGGATACGGGGAGCTACATCGAGTACTCGCTCCACCGGATTCACGGTTCGCCGGTCATCACCGAGTGCCGCGGGGCCTATCTCCATGACGCGCAGTGGAATCCGCAGGCGAAGACGCTGACGCTCGACGTGACGCCGGGCGAAGGGGCCGCGCTTGCGGTCGACGGGCGGCCCGTGAAGCTGGATCTCACGGTACCGCCGCACCGTCAGACCTGCCGGATTTCAGCATCGGGGAATTGAGGCAATCGGCTTGAAAGCGCCGATCATGGTGCGACTGACTGGGATCGAACCAGCAACCTTCGGCTTCGGAGAATTGAGAACGAACCTGTTTTGAGTCCTTTTTTATTGGATTAAATCGTCAGTAGCTGTTTTTGTACTACGAATCGTACTAAATTTCCCCTTGATTTTCGCTCCTGAATGTTTCATAATGTTGCGTATGTTCGCACAGTGAAAAAGGAGAAGTCAAGGATCATGGGTCTCAAAATCATCAAACAAGGAGAAGGCATTCGTCCGAGTTGGTACGCCCAATACCGCTCTGGTGACAAATGGAGGACTATCAATCTCTGAGTCAAGATCCACGGAACACCCCCCGCATCTTTGTCCCTTGCCGATTCGGGCGATGAGGTTTTCGAGCGAAGCAGGGCCAAAGCCACCGAGAAGTTGCGCGAATTCGTCGAACAACTGAAAAAATACGAGTGTTCTGCAATATCCAGCACGGGATTTCCGGATTCTCTGTGCGTAGAGCCGTGTGAGGCGGCATAGCCAGTCAAGGACGGGTTGCAAACATGCGAACATACGAACATTGGCGGAGGGCTTTTGAGGGCCCTCCGCCATGTTCATATATTCACATGTTCACAACCCTGCGCCGCACGGTTTGAGGGTGCGCGTTGCGAACAGGCCGCGTGGTCGCGACCCGTTCACAACGCTCTTCGCCGCAACGGAAACGCCTTGTCAGAAGTCGTCTTCGCGCGACTTCATGTTCGGCAGGTCGAAGATCTTCAGCTTCAGGTACTTGAAGTCCCTGTAGCCGTAGGCCTGCTTGACGAGCCACCTGATCTTGTTGTTGAACCCCTCGGTCTTCGCGTTCGAGACGTGCTTGTACTTCCAGAATCCGAGTACGCCGTCGAGGTGTGACTCAAGTGTCTTCGCCATTGACTCGAGCTGCGCGACGTCTGAAGCCCTGGCCTTTTCGATCCACTCGAGAAGGAGCGTCTTGGCCTTGCCTTCCTCTGCGGCGTAGGCGTAGATGTCGCGAAGCTCCTCCTTGAGCACATAGGCCTTCCCGAGATCCGAGTTCTCCGCAAGCATCCTGTCGAGCTTCGCCTTGGCCCTGGGCTTGTCCTTGATGTCCTCCGCGTTCATGGTCAGGAGCCGCCGATTGCCCTTGAGCGACTCCTTGGCCTTCTCCTCCCGCTCCTGCTCCTTCTTGATCGCCGCGAGGACGGCCTCCTTCGCGAGTGCCTCGACGTCGATCTCCCGGATGCGCTTCCTGACGTCCGCCGAAATCCGGGACATCGCGTTGCGCCGGATGTCGTTGATGCGGTCGTTCATCGCCTTGATGACGTGGAAGTGGTCGTAGACGACGGTCGCTCCCTTGAGCTTGTCCTTTACCCATTTCCCGTAGGCGTTGGACATGTCCATGCAGACGCAGTCGATCCGTGCGCCCTGCGTCCTCAGCCGCCAGGCGAAGGCCTTGAGCGCGTCGCCGCCCTTGCCGCGGGACACGTTCACCACGGCTCCGCTCTCCATGTCGCGGACGACCGTGAGGTACTGCCTGCCTTTCTTCTGCCTGTGGAACAGGCAGATCTCGTCGATGCCGATGATGTGCGTCTGCTTGAGGTTGATGCGCTTGTACCGGGCCTCGAGGATGCGCTTCTCGGCGTCCTTGACGCTCCTCCAGTCGACGTCCAGCCATCGGGCGACGTCCGTGATCGACATGTCCGCCCGCAGCTCGATCATCTGCCATTCGAGGGCTCGGGTCGCACGAGCCTTCGGGTTGGTGAGGAACGGAATCTTCTCGTAGAAGGTCTTTCCGCACGTCTTGCAGCGCAGACGTCGCACCTCCACCTCCACGTAGACCTTCACCCGTCCGAAGTCTAGGCTTCGGATCCGACGCCATTCGCCCTTGCGGAAGGCGAGGTCGTGCTCGCGGCAGTGCTTGCACCTGCGCTTCGCGTCCTCGGACGGCTTCGGGCTGATCCGGATGACGAGGTAGAGCGTCTTGCAGCGCGACTTCGGCCTCGCGGGATCGGGAGCGACGGCCTCCGCCACACAATTCGTCTTGCCGATGATGACGGACAGCACGGCAAGGGCGAGGATGACAGGGAGCGCGTAGATGAAGAGCAGCTCGGGACTGCACGGAAGCGAACGCCGGATGAGTCGCACGGCGTTCTCCACATGACGCTCGAAGCCGTTCCTGACCGCCTTGATTTCGTCTATTGAATAGCCGCTTATGCCTGTGATAGAATAGAACCACGAAGTATGCACCTTTTTCTCCTTTCGAACTTAGGGGTTACGAAAGGAAGGTTAGCATACTCGGGCCTGAAAATACAGGCCTAAGCGCAGCTTAGGCACTGGTTTTCAGGCCCTCTTCGTGTTGGATATTGCAGAAGAGGCGAACTTCGACCGAATCGAGGTGTGGCGTAGCCGCGCAGAAAAGACGAAAATTCCAACAGCGCGGCGTCGTAGCCACCCCGATTCGGTCGAAACTTTGCGTACGTCGAAGACGTCTGCGTTCCACTAAAAACTTCGATGAACCGTAATGCTGGGGTAGGGAAATCGCACGACGCCTCAGGGACTGTAATAACAAAACGTGACGAACTCTTTGAGAGCTATTCCGCCCGAATCAATCTCGCCCAGATTTTCAAGCAGTTCTCGTCCAACACAACGATCAC
>JAZLJP010000052.1:0-91431 GCA_045617985.1 Kiritimatiellia bacterium | reverse complement strand
ATCGACGCGCTCGTGGACCCCGAGCGGGTGGAGGAGGCGACCATGCTCGCCGGATGGAGGGCGAAGTACGAAAATGAGATTACGGTGCGGACGAAGAGAGTTTGGATGCGCCGGCTCAGATGGGGTAAAGGTAGGTTGAGGGCCGGGGCGGCTGGCCAGGGTGGAAATCTGAAGGGTGCCAACGCGTAGCAATGTGTCTGGGCGCCAGACACCAAGTATCAAGCATCAGGCACTAGGCGCCAAGTACCAAGCACCAAGTACTAGGCACCAAGCACCAGGCACCAAGCACCAGGCACCAAGTACTAGGCGCCAAGCACCAGGCGCCAGGCACCAAGTACTAGGCGCCAAGCACCAGGCGCCGGGCGCCAGGCACCTCATTTCTTCTTGTTCCTTTCCTCTAGATTTGATACAATATCCCACCTCTTAACGAGGAGATTTTATGGGCGGATTTTGTGGCGTCATATCTAAAGAAGATTGCGTGTCGGACCTGTTTTTCGGGACCGACTACCACTCGCATCTCGGCACGCATCGCGGAGGGCTTGCCGTGCTTGATGGCGGAGTGTTCCAGCGAGCTATCCACAACATTCAAAATTCGCCGTTTCGGACGAAATTCGATGAGGATTTTGGCCGATTCCATGGTCGGCTCGGGCTTGGCGTGATTTCGGATACCGATCCGCAGCCGCTTATCGTTGCCTCGCATCTCGGTACCTACGCACTTGTCACGGTGGGGCTCATCGCGAACATCGACGACCTCATGAAGGAGATGTACGAGGATCGGCGGATGCAGTTCCAGTTCTCCACGTCCTCGGGCGTGGTGAGCCCTACGGCGGTTGTCGCCGCTCTCATCTCCTCGCAGGAGAGTTTCATTGAGGGCGTGAAGTACGCCCAGGAGAAGATCGAGGGCAGCTGTTCGCTCATGATTCTCACGGAGGGGGGGCGGTTCTATGCTGCGCGCGACCGTTACGGCCGTACGCCGATCATCTTCGGCAAGAAGGAATCGGGGCTCATGGCTACGCAGGAGAGCTGCTGCTTCCCGAATCTCGGCTATGAGCACTTGAAGGATCTTGGGCCGGGCGAGATGGTGGAGGCGACGCCGGAGGGGCTCACCACCATCGTTCCGCCGCGTTCGCAGATGGCGATCTGTTCGTTCCTGTGGGTCTACTACGGCTATCCGGCCTCGACCTACGAGGGGCGCAACGTGGAAATGGCGCGCTACCGCTGCGGGGGGTATCTCGCGCGGCGCAATCCCGTGGAGGCCGATAGCGTGGGCGGTGTGCCGGATAGCGGCATTTCGCATGCGCTCGGCTATGCGCACGAGGCGGGGCTCAAGTATTCGCGTCCGTTCGTGAAGTACACGCCCACGTGGGCGCGTTCGTTCATGCCGAGCGACCAGCGCCAGCGCGAGCGCGTGGCGGCGATGAAGCTCATCCCGATTCCCGGGCTCATCCGCGGCAAGCGGCTCATCTTCTGTGACGATTCGATCGTGCGCGGCACGCAGCTCGGCCAGCAGGCGAAACGGCTCTACGCAGACGGCGCTACGGAAACGCACATGCGCATTGCCTGCCCGCCGCTCCTCTATCCGTGCCGGTTCATCAATTTCTCGCGCTCGAAGAGCGTGTACGATCTCATCACGCGCCGATACATCAGGATGGTGGAGGAAGGGCAGGAAGCGGATATCGCGAAGTATCGCGACCCCGATTCGCCCGCCTACGCGAAGATGGTCGAATACATCCGCGCGCAGCTCGGGCTCACGTCGCTCGCGTTCCAGCGGCTTGACGATCTGGTGGCGGCGATCGGGCTAGCGAAGGACCGTATTTGCACTTACTGCTTTAGCGGCGAGGATGTGTCGTTCGGGGCGCGTCCATGCTGCCACGGGTGTGCAACGTGCCCGCACAAGTGCGCGAGCGAGCGCTCGGCCGAGGCGCAGAAGAACTAAGGGCGGGAATCCCACTTAAAAGGACGAGAGAACATGGCGGAAGAAGTCAAAGAGAAGTTGCTGGAGGTCGAAGAGGTCGGCCAGCGCATCGCCGCGCTCCGGAAGAGCGTGGCGGAGATGGCGGACTACGTGAAGATCGAAGTGCGGCGCTCGAAGCTCGCCGAGCTCGAGGCGCAGCAGGCCGATGCGGATTTCTGGAACAACCAGGCGAAGGCCAAGGAGGTGATCGCCGCCACGAACGCGGAGCGGGCCTACGTGCTGCCGTTCGACGCCTTGTCGAAGACGGTTGAAGACGCCGCCGTGATGCTGGAGCTTGCCGAGATGGAAGAGGGGGCGGCGCAGCAGGCGGCGCTCAAGGATACGATTGCGGAATGCGAGAAGGCCGATGAATTCTTCTCGAAGCTGCGCATGCAGTCGCTCCTGGGCGGCAAGTTCGACGCATACAACGTGTTCGTGAAGCTCCATGCGGGCCAGGGCGGCACGGAGGCGTGCGACTGGGTGTCGATGCTCTATCGCATGTATCAGCGCTATGCCGAAGACCAGGGCTGGAAGGTGGAAGAGTACGACCAGCAGCCGGGCGAAGAAGCGGGCTTGAAAGACGTCTACTTCCGCATCGAAGGCTCTTATGCCTACGGCACGATGAAGGCCGAACGCGGCATCCACCGGCTCGTGCGCATTTCGCCGTTCGACGCGAACAAGCGCCGGCAGACCTCGTTCGCGAGCGTGGAAACGGTCGCGGAGATTGCGGACGACATCGACGTGGAGATCAAAGATGAAGATCTGCGCATCGATACCTACCGTTCCGGCGGCGCGGGCGGCCAGCACGTCAATAAGACCGACTCCGCCGTGCGCCTCACCCACCTGCCCACGGGTATCGTGGTGGCCTGCCAGAAAGAACGCTCGCAGCACATGAACAAGGAAAAGGCCATGAACATGCTGCGCGCCCAGCTCTACGAATATTACGAAGACCAGAAGCGTGCGGAGATGGACCGCTTCTACGGGGCGAAGAGCGCGAACGGCTGGGGCTCGCAGATCCGCTCGTACGTGTTCTGCCCCTACACGATGGTGAAGGATCTCCGCACGGAGGTGGAGACTTCGGACGTGAACGCGGTGATGGACGGCCACATCCAGCCGTTCATCGAAGCGTGGCTTCAGCAGCAGGCGGCGAAGCAGAAATGAATGTAAAATGGAAAAAGCAAAATGGAGAATGGAAAATTTAGGATGGAGGAGGGGGACGAGGTCCTCGGTTTGAAAAATGAATCTTTTGGTGATCGATAGATCCACGGATACGCAAAGCGTGGCCGTGGCGGTTGATGGCAAAGTGGTGGGGCGCGTATTCGCCGGCATGGATTCGCGGAGTGCGGAATGGCCGGTGAAAATCCGCGACTTCCTCGCCACGCAGGACCTCACGGTGAACGATCTCGATCAGGTGCTGGTGGGCGAGGGGCCGGGGTCGTTTGCCGGCATCCGCGCTGCGCTCGCCTTTGCCCAGGGGCTCGCCCTCGGCAACACGAAGAAGAAAACGCAGGTCGTGGGGTTGCCCTCGTCGCTTGCCCTGTCGCGCGACGGCGCGCGCACGGCGGTTGTGGGAGACGCGCGGCGCGACCGCTTCTGGGTGATCGTCTACGACGGCGTGATGTGCGTCAAGGATTTCACGCTCGTTTCGAAGGACGAGCTCGCCTCGGCCGTGCCGGAGCACTGCGCGGTGGTGACGCCCGACGGCGCCCGCATCGAAACGCTTCTGCAGGGCGTCTTCGGCCATCATTACAAAGGTTCACTCGTGCCGCTCGCGCAGCGCCTCGCGGAAATCGCCGTGGCGCATCCCGATCTCGCGCGCCCCGAGCCGCTCCCGATCTACCTCCAGCCCGCCGTGCGCCCGGCCTAATGCCCGCGCGTGTGCCCATCGGCCCATCCGAAATGGAAAAATCGCGTGCGATTTCATTTTTCTTCTTGCCTTTTCTCCTGAAAAAGAGTATAAATACATGGGAAAAAGCACTGATTAGGAGCATCTATGGCGACCAACAAGTATCTTGACGATTTTATGAAGACGTTCCCGTTCGAAGGGTTGACGTACGACGACGTCACGCTCGTGACGCAGTATGCCGATTTCCTGCCGGACGATGCCTCGCTTGAGACGAATCTCACGGCGCGGCAGAAGATGAAAGTGCCGTTCATTTCCGCAGCCATGGATACGGTGACCGAAGCGCCGATGGCGATTGCGATGGCGCTTGCCGGCGGTATCGGCGTAATCCACAAGAATCTTGAAGAAGACGATCAGGCCGCCCAGGTTGCGAAGGTGAAGAACTACCTCAACGGCCTCATCGCAAAGCCCGTCTGCTTCCATGCGAACGACGACATCAGTTTCCTCCGCTCCGAGAAGCGCCGCCTAGGGCTCAAGTTCAACGGGTTCCCGGTGTTGGACGACAACGATTGCCTCGTGGGCATGATTTCCGCCTCCGACATGCGCTATGCGCCGATGAACGCGGCGAAGCTTGCGGACGTGATGCAGAAGGATCCGATCACCGCCAAAGCGGGCACCTCGCTCAAGAGGGCGTATGACCTCATGCGTGCGAACAAGATCGGCAAGCTTCCGCTCGTCGACAAGGCCGGCAAGGTGGTGGGGCTCTATTCCTTTACCGACGTGCAGCGCCTCATCGAGAATCAGAATCCCACATACAATTGCGACGACAAGTTCCGTTTGCGCGTGTCGGCCTCCGTCTCGGGCGGCAGGGGCGATCTCTCGCGGATGGAGAAGCTTGCTGATGCGGGAGTGGACGTGGTGGTGGTCGATTCCGCCCACGGTCACTCGAAGGGCATCATGGAGATGACGAAGTACATCGTCAAGCATTTCCCGAAGGTGGACGTGATTGCGGGCAACATCGCAACGGGCGAAGCGGCGGTGGCGCTTGCGAAGAGCGGCGCGCATGCGGTGAAGGTGGGGATCGGGCCGGGATCGATCTGCACGACGCGCGTCGTCTGCGGCGTGGGCATTCCCCAGCTTACGGCGGTCTACAGCGCGGCGAAGGCGCTTCGCGGCTCGGGCGTTGCGGTGATCGCCGATGGCGGCATCAAGCTTTCGGGAGACGTGCCGAAGGCGCTCGCCGCCGGTGCCGATAGCGTGATGCTCGGAAGCGTGCTGGCGGGCACGGAAGAGAGCCCTGGCGAGAAGATCTACGCGAACGGCCGCAAGTACGTGGTGTATCGCGGCATGGGGTCGATGGCGGCCTTGAAGAACGGCAAGGGGTCGCGTGCGCGCTACTTCCAGGATAACGAGAGCGACGATAATCTCGTGCCGCAGGGCATTGAAGGCATGGTGCCGTACTCGGGGCATGTCGCCTCGATCATGACGCAGTTCTGCGGCGGCCTCAGGGCGTCGCTCGGCTACTGTGGCACGCGCACGATCGCCGAGCTCCAGGCGCGCGGCAAGTCCTACCGCGTGACGGCCGCCGGCCAGCGCGAGGCGCGCCCGCACGACATCACGATCACGAAGGAAGCGCCCAACTACCGGGCGTAAGCGTATCATCCCGTGAACGTTGCGCTGCATACGTGCTGCGGACCATGCGCGAGCGCCTGTGCGCCGCGCCTGAAAGAAGAGGGCCACCGTGTGGTCCTCTTCTTCTCCAATTGCAACATCGATACGCGCGAAGAGTTCGAGAAGCGTCTTGCAGAAGTGCGCAAGCTCGCGGCGGCGGACGGCATCGAGGTTGTGGCGGACGACTACGACCACGCCGACTGGCTTGAAAAGGTCGCACGCGGGTTCGAGCAGGCGCCGGAGAAGGGCGTGCGCTGTGCGCGCTGTTTCCGCTATTCGCTCGCGCGCACGGCGGCCTGGGCGGCGGCGCATGGCGAGGACGCGTTTACGACGTCGCTCACCGTCTCGCCGCACAAGGTGTCGCCGCAGGTGTTTGCCGCTGGAGACGAGGCCGCGCAGCAGACGGCGAAAGTCCGGTTCCTGCCTGTCGACTTCAAGAAGAAGGATGGTTTCCTCCGTTCGCTGAAGCGTTCGGCCGAGCTCGGCCTCTACCGCCAGTCCTACTGCGGGTGCGAGTTCTCCAAATGTAGAACGTAAAGTGGAAAATGTAGAATGGGGGGCGGCCCTTGCCCGCCGCGTTCGGCGCGCGCGCCCTACCGTTTGGCCAGACGGTATGAATAAAGGGTGAAGTCGTCGTTGCGATTGAAGCGGACGGCTTGGGCGATGGGGCGCGTTCCGATGACGAGCGGGGCGAGGACGGTGATCCATTCGTCGACGAGACCGGCTTCCGCGAGCGAGGTGGCGAGGGAGAGGCCGCCTTCGCAGAGGACGTGCAGGAGGCCTTTTCGGCCGAGATCGCGCAACGCGTCTTGCGCGTCGCGGTAGACGAGCGTGGGGTTTTGGCCGTCCGTGAACACCTGGGCGTTTTTCGGGAGACGGCCCGAGCGCGAGATGATGACGCGGATGAGATTGGGGTTGGGCCTGCCGTGGGAGAGGAGGCTCGGGTTGTCCTTGCGCACGGTCTCGGCACCCACCATGATCGCGTCAACCGATTCGCGGAGGCGCCCCGTGGTGGTGCGCGAGGTTTCGGAACTGATCCATTTCGCGTCGCCGGAGGCGTCGCAGATCTTGCCGTCCATCGATTGGGCGAGCTTTACCGTGACGAAGGGGAGGCCGGTGGCGACGTACTTCGCGAAGGGCGCGATGAGGAGGCGGGCTGCGTTGAGGCAGGCGCTGCGGCGGGCGTCCTTGGGCACGCGTGCCGTAGCCCAGCATGTCGAAGTGATGCCGTGGCGGGCGAGGACGCGTTTGGCGTGGCCGCGGTTGACGGGGTTCGGGTCGGGGATCGCGAAGACGACATGGCGGATTCGGGAGGCGATGATCGCATCCGTACACGCGCCCACGCGCCCCGGCTTCGAGCAGGGCTCGAGCGTTACGTAGATCGTTGCACCGTCTAGCGCCGCGCCGTGCGCGTTCTTGATGGCCGCAACTTCCGCGTGGTCGCCGCCCGCCTTTCTATGCCAACCTTCGCCGACAATGCGCCCGTGCTGCACAATCACGGCCCCCACGGCCGGATTCGGCCGGGTGCGTCCTTCGCCGCGCCGTGCCAATTCAATGGCACGATTCATGTAGTCTACTTCATCCATGGCCAATACTATACCATTTCGACCTCTTGCCGGTCAAGGATTTCGGAAAGGGCGCCGGACGAAGGGCGTCCATTTTGAATCCGTTGATTGTGATTGTTGGGGAAACATGGTATAATGGGATTGTTCGCGAGAGGATCGGATGTGGCGATGCAGGTGCATGGCCATGGGGACGCCGGGCGTATGGCCTTGTCGGGCGTTCCCTTGAAAACCTCTCCCAGGAGGGCCGGTAGACAAAACGTGGAAGGGCGGGAATGGATATGAACTGCAGATGGCGTTGTTGCGCGGGGGGCGCGTTGATGATGGTGGCCGGTGTGGTGGGAGCATGGGAGGCGCCGCTTGTTTGGCCGGACGTTACGCAAACGATGAAGCCCTGGGCCATCAACTGGTGGATGGGCAGTGCCGTTGACGAGGCGGGGCTTGAAAACCAGTGCTCCGAAATGGAGCGGGCGCGTTTTGGCGGCTTCAACGTGGTGCACATTTACAACGACTTCTACAACTACAAGCATCCCAACGAGCCGAAGGAGCCCTCGATTCCGATGTCGAAGTGCCGGTATTTCATGACCGACGAATGGCTCGCGGCGTGGAACCTCGCCGTGCGCATCGCGCGCAGCCACGGTCTTGGCGTGGATCTTTCAATGTGCGGCGGCTGGTGTTTCGGCGGGCCGTGGGTGACGAAGGAAGACGCGGTTGCGTCGCTCTGCAGGATCCACGTGCCGGGGCCGGGCGGCGAAGGGTATCACATCGACCCGTTCTCGCCCGTGGCGATGCGCCATCATATCGACCGCTTTGAAGGGGCCTTCGGCAAGAACGGCACGGCGGAGCGTCCGCGCGGATTCTATCACGACAGTTTCGAATACTACGGGGCGCGTCCGAAACATGGCGAAGACCTCGATACGGCGCAGATCGCCTGCTTCAAGGTGTGGACCGACTGGTGCCGTGAAAACGGCTACGAAACGCGCAACCAGGCGCATGGTTCGCCGGCGAACTGGCTCGACCTCTATGCGCTCGCTTCGATTCCCGAAACGGAGATGTTCGGCCGTAAGGACAAGAACCGCGATATTCTCCTTTCCAAGTTCTCCTCTTCCGCCGCGCACGTGACCGGAAAGAAGCTCGTTTCCGCCGAGGCCTGCACGTGGGTGGACGAGCACTTCCATGAGCGCCCGGTCGATGTGAAGATGATGCTCGACCAGATGTTCCTCGCCGGCATCAACCACATTTTCTATCATGGCTACAACTATTCGCCCGTCGGGGCCGAATGGCCGGGCTGGAGCTTCTTCGCGTCGCTGCAGATGAACCCGCGCAATCCGCTGTGGCGCGAGGTGCGCACGCTCAACGACTATGTGATTCGCTGCCAGTCGATTTTCCAAACGTGGACGTGCGACAACGATCTTCTCCTCCGCTGGGATCCGAACGAATACCGCAAGGCGAAACCGCAGAACTGGGGCCGCCTCATGACCATCCACAACGGCGAGGTGTGGTTCCACCCGACGCCGTGCGGAAAGACGGCGCGCCGCCTGTGGAGCGAAGGGTATCAGTTCGACTTCGTGAGCGATCGTCAGCTCGCGGCGGATGCGAAGCTGAAGGCGCGCCTCGACGAAAAGAAGGCCGTACCGTCGCCGTTCTCGCCAAAGGCGAACGGCCTCATGTCCACGCGCTGGCGCAAGGACGGGCGCACGCTCTATTTCGTCGTGAACCACGGGAAGAACGCCAAGCGCCTCGCGGGACGTTTTACGGTGATGGATCCGATGACGGGCGAAATCGGCGTTAAGACCGCCTACGTGCTGTACCCGATGGGGTCGGTGTTCGTTTCGGGCGACGTGCGGGCCGAGGCGTATCCGGCCGAGGCGCGTCCCGCGCCGCAGTCGCTCATAGCGGCCGCCTGGCGCGTGACGCCCGTGGCGGGCGGGCCCGTGCTGCCGCCCGCCACGAACCTGACGGCGCTCGTGAGCTGGTCGGCCTGGGATAGCGCCTTTTCCGGTACGATGCGCTACGAAACGACGTTCGATGCGCCTGCGGCGGCGGCAGCGGTGTGCGATCTCGATCTCGGCGACGTGCGCGAAGCCGCGCACCTGTGGCTCAACGGCCATGATCTCGGCTGCCGCCTCGTGAAGCCCTATCGCTTCAAACTGCCGGCGGGCCTTTTGAAGGCGAAGGGCAATACGCTTGCAATTGAAGCGACGAGTCTTGGCGCCAATCGTATGCGCTGGATTTTCCGCACGAACCAGCCGTGGAAGACCTTCGGCGAAAAGAATCTCTACAACTACGATTACAAGGCCTTCAACCCCGCAATCTGGAAAGTGAAGCCCTGCGGCCTTCTCGGCCCGCTCACGCTCGTCGCCCGAGAGGACGTGCGAGAGTGAGGTTAGCTCTCGGCCCCTCAACTTCGTTCATGACAGGGGCCGTTCGTTTTGCTATAATATCCGCCACATCGAAGCATTTTGAAGCGGGCGCAGGGTTGCGGCCGCGCCAACCGAGCGGTATCGTCACGGTGGTGGGGGAATCAATCCCAGATGCGCTTCGCAAGTACGAAGAAAGTAGAAGAGAGAAGAGTTATGAGCAAACATGCCGGACGGCACGTTTTCACTTCCGAATCGGTTTCGGAAGGCCACCCCGATAAGGTTGCGGACCAGATCAGCGACGCCATTCTCGACGCCTGTCTCTCAGGAGACGCCCATGCGCACGTGGGATGCGAAACGATGGTGGGGCCGAACCTCGTGGTGAACATGGGCGAAATCACCGCCCGTGGATTCGAAAAGATCAATCCCCAGGCCATCGCGCGCGCCGTTGTGAAGGACGTCGGCTATGATCGCCCCGCCGAGGGCTTCAGCTGGGATACGTTCAACTATGTGAGCGCGCTCCACGGCCAGAGCCCCGACATCGCGCAGGGCGTCAATCGCGCCAAGGCGGAAAAGCAGGGCGCGGGCGACCAGGGCATGATGTTCGGCTACGCGACGAACGAAACGAAGTGCCTCATGCCGGCGCCGATCGTCTATTCGCACACGCTCCTGCAGCTCTTTACGAAGCTCCGCAAGACGGGCAAGATCGCCTATCTGCGCCCCGATTCGAAGAGCCAGCTTTCCGTGGCCTATGAAGGCGGCAGGCCCGTTTCGATCGAAACGGTGGTCCTCTCGCATCAGACGACGGAAGAGGGCGCCAGCAGGAAGTGCTATGCGGAGCTCGAGGAGATCGCGCGCGCCGAACTCGCGAAGACGGGCCTTTTGACGAACCGCACGAAATTCTACATCAACCCCACGGGCAAGTTCGTGGTGGGCGGCCCGACGGGCGACAGCGGTCTGACGGGGCGCAAGATCATCGTCGATACCTACGGCGGCATGGCGGCGCATGGCGGCGGCGCGTTCAGCGGCAAGGACCCCTCGAAGGTCGATCGCAGCGCGGCCTACTACGCGCGCTACGCGGCGAAGAACATCGTGGCGGCGGGCCTGGCGGACCGGTGCCAGATCCAGGTGGCGTACGCCATCGGCGTTGACAAGCCCGTCTCCGTGTGCGTGAAGACGTTCGGCACGAACCACGGCGTGACGAACGAGGAGATCGAAAAGGTGATCCTCTCGGGCAAGGTGTTCGATTTCCGTCCGTACGCGCTCATCGCCGACCTCGGGCTTGCGAAGCCCAAGGGCTGGTGCTACCGCGATACGTCGAACTACGGTCACTTCGGCCGCTCGCTCTTCCCCTGGGAGAAGACCGATCGGGTCGATCAACTCAAGGCGGCGTTTTAAAGCGCCACCCCCCAAAAGGAGATAGGCGATGCGCGGTGTGCTGGGCTCGTTCATGGCGGTGCTGGCCACCGCGTGTTGTTTGTCGCTGTTTGCCGAACAGGCGGAGGATGCCTGGACGAAGTATGTGCGCTTCGAGGTGCAAAGCGCCCTCGAAAAGCCGAAGCCCCATCCGCGGCTTCTCGCCGATGCGGCGGCGTTTGCGCGTGTGCGCTCTTCGACAAACGAACTCGTGCGGCTTGGGTGCGCGCGCGTGATCTTCGAGGCCGACCAGATGCGCCGCTTCCCCGTGCCGATGCGGAAACTGGAAGGGCGGCGGATGCTCGCCGTTTCGCAGCAGACGCTGGCGCGGCTCCTCGCGTTTTCGTTCGCCTACCGCCTTACCGAAGACGCCCGCTACGCCGAACGCGCCTTCGCCGAGGCGGACGCAGTGTGCGGGTTCAAGGATTGGAACCCCGACCATTTCCTCGATACGGCCGAACTGACCCTTGGCGTGGCCATCGCCTACGACTGGCTTTACGATGCCTTCACGCCCGCTCAGCGCACCCGGCTGCGCGCGGGCCTTTTGAAACAGGGCCTTCGCACGCCGAGCGGCGAGCCGAAGAGCGGCGGCTGGGTGAACGCCGCGAACAACTGGGGGCAGGTGTGCCATGCTTCGCTCGCGGCGGGCGCGATCGCCCTCATGGACGAAGAGCCGGCGCTTGCGGAAAAGATTCTCGTGCGTGCCGTGCGGGCGCTGCCGCTTTCCCTGCAGGCCTTTGCGCCGGCGGGCGGTTTTTCGGAAGGGCCGGGCGCCTATTGGCCGTATGCGATGTCGTTTACCGCCGTTGCCCTCGAGGCGTTCACGCAGGCGTTCGGGACGGACTTCGGGTTGGGGAAGCTGCCGGGGCTTGAAGCGAGTGCGGATTATCTCGACGCCGTGACGGGGCCGACGGGCCTCCTCTTCAACTACGCCGATGCGGCGATCTTGCCCGATCAGCGGGCGATGGCGCGCCGTGCGAGCGAAGCGGCGAGCTTCTGGCTCGCGCATCGGTTCAAGCGGCCGGACACGCTTGAGAAATTCGCGCTTCCGCTTTATCGCGCGTACTGCGCCGATCGTACGCCGCTCAATCCCACGCCGCGCCGGTCGTTTCGGCGGCTTCTGCCGCTGGCGCTCCTGTGGATGGACGAGGGGGCTTCCGCTCCGGGCGCATCCAAGAGAACGCAAGCGCTCGTGCGGCTCATTCCGGGACGCGTTCCGATTGCCGTGTTGCGTTCGGGCTGGGAGAAGACGGATTGGTTTGTGGGTTTGAAGGGCGGCTCGCCCTCGTCGCCTCACGGGCACATGGATGGCGGATCGTTCGTCATCGACGCGAAGGGCGCCAGGTGGGCGAGCGATCTTGGAAGCGAGGACTATCATCGCATGGAGGAGGCGGGGCGTGATCTGTGGAACATGACCCAGAATTCCGACCGGTGGAAAATCTTCCGCCTGGGGCCTGCGAGCCACAACATCTTCCGCCTCGACAAGGCCATGCCCTACGTTGGCGGCAGCGCGCTTTTCGTGTCGTTCACGAATACGCCCGTCACGAAGGCCGTGATGGACGTGAAGGGGCTCTATCCGGGTGTTGTTGCGGCCACGCGCACGGCAACGCTCGTACCGGGGGGCGGTTTCGTTCTTCAGGATCGTGTGGAAGGCGTGGCGCCGGGAACGGTGCTCAGGTGGCAGATGATTACGCCGGCACGGGTCAAGTCGAACGAAAAGAACGAACTCGTGCTCGTCCAGCGGGGGCCGGACGGCGAAGACGTGACGCTTGAGGTGAAAGTTTCCGACCGTTGGACGCGCTGGGAAACGGAAGACCTCAACGCCGCCCCCGGCCCCGATGAATCCCCCAATCCCGGTTTCACCCAAATCGCTTTCCAGATCCTCGCCCCCGAAAACGGAATCATCGACTATTCCGTCCTGTTCAAGTAGGGGGGCGAGCGGCAGATTTTAATCATCAACAGGTCAAGGAGGGAAAATCCACATGTCAGTATCTCGGATCATCGCGGGCCTCGCGTTCGCACTGGGTGCCGTTGTCGTTACCGGATGCGTCGATCCCGTCGTGTGCGGGGACGGGGCGATGGAGGCGATGAGCCCCGACGGGCTCAACCGGATCGCGCTCAGGAAAGACGGCGGCGCCGTCAAGATTACGGCGTTCCGGCGGAACAAGGCCACGCTCACCTCGACGTTCGAAGGGCTTGTCTATCTCGATTCGAAGGAGGGCCCCGATCCCGCGCGCGACGCGATCGTGGGCCTGATGCCGGGCTCGAGTGCCGGAACGCGCAAGACGCCTGTCTACAAGCGCGCCGAAATCTCGCTTGCCGATCACCGCCTGCGCGTCATGTTTGCGCGCGGCTGGGGTATCGACCTCGTGGCGCGCAACGACGGCGTCGCCTGGCGCGTCTTCACCGAGGGGAAGGGCGAGGTGAAGATCGCGGCGGAAAAGACGAGCTTCACCTACCCGACGGACGACTGCCTCGTGTGGCCGGGCTATGGACGCAAACCTGCGAAGTTCGACCGCTTCCAGTGGGGGTTCCAGCCGAAGAACGAGCGCGAGAGCGTGCGCGAGATGCGCGTGGACGGCGGAAAGGAGCCGGCGCTCAACTGCCTGCCGCTCCTCTCGCAGAATCCTGCCACGGGCCTTTGGGCGTCGCTCACGGAAAGCGACCTCCGCGACTATCCCTCGATGCAGCTGGTGCGGCCGTCGGCCGAATCGACGGCGATCCAGGCCGTCTTCGCCGCCTACCCCGCGGTAACGAACTACACGGGCCGCTACTATCGCGTTCTGAAGCGCGAGGCCTTCATCGCCCGTACCTCGGCGGGCCGCACGTTCCCCTGGCGCGTCATCCTGCAGGGCGACAAGCCCGGCGAGCTGAGCGATTCGGATTGCGTGGCCGCCCTCGCGCTGCCGCTCGCTCCGGTTGCGGATTTCAGCTGGGTGAAGCCCGGCATCGTGGCCTGGGACTGGTGGAACAACTGGAACCTGCAGGGCGTCGATTTCAAGCCCGGCATCGATACGCGCACCTACAAGTACTATCTCGACTTCGCGGGGCGCCACGGCATCCCCTACGTGATTCTGGACGAAGGCTGGAGCGAAAAGCTCGACGTTGCGCGCGTGCAGAAGAACATCGACCTCCCCGAGCTCATCCGCTACGGCAAGGAGCGCAATGTGGAGATCATCCTCTGGTGCGCCTGGGCGCAGTTGCCGGGCCGGCAGGACGAAATCTTCGCGAAGTATGCGAAGATGGGCGTGAAGGGCTTCAAGATCGACTTCATGAACCGTGACGACCAGCAGGTGGTGAACTTCCTCGAAGAGACGGCGCGCATCGCCGCGAAATATCATTTGCATGTGGACTACCACGGCATGTTCAAGCCCTACGGCCTCGAACAGCGCTATCCGAACGTGCTCTCCTACGAGGGCGTGCACGGCCTTGAGGAGCTGAAGTGGGTCAAGCACAAGGATATGCCGCTCGTCGACTGCCGCCACTACTTCCTGCGCATGGCGGCGGGCCCGATGGACTATACGCCCGGCGCGATGCTCAATAGGACGCGCGACGAGTGGAAGCCCGTCTACAGCCGCCCCACCTCGCAGGGTACGCGCTGCCACCAGATGGCGCTTCTGCCGCTCTACTTTTCGCCGCTCCAGATGATGGCCGATTCGCCCACGAACTACGAGGCGAACGAAGAATCGGCCAGGTTCATGGCGGGCGTTCCCACGGTGTGGGATGAAACGCGCACGCTCGGCGGCGACCCCGAATCCTTCGCCGCGGTGGCGCGCCGGAAGGGGGACGCGTGGTGGATCGGCGTGATCAACGCCTGGGAGGCGCGCGAAGTTGCGCTCGATCTCGGGTTCCTCGGCGCGGGCGAGTGGAAGATGGAGTCCTTCGCCGATGCGCCCGATGCGGCGACCGCGCCCGAGCACTACGTACATCGTACGGGCGAGAAGGCGGAGGGGACGTTGAAGGTGAAGCTCGCTCCCGGCGGCGGGTTTGCGGCGAAGATTTCGCGTTAACGGGAAAACGGAGGAAACGATGAAGCGGAGCGTGTTCGCGATCGGTCTTGTTGCGGGGATGTGCTTATTGGGGGCAGGCGACCCGGCCGACTATAAGAAAACCGTGCAGCGGCGTGTGGCCCCGGCTGCGATCACCCATCCGATTGCGCACCGCGCGCTCGTCGATTTCGGCCAGGAGGCGTTCGGCTTTGTCGAATTCGTGCCGCCGAAGGGGACGCGCGGCGCCTACGAGGTGCGGCTCGGGGAAATGATCAAGCCGGATGGCAGCATCAACATGCACCCCGGCGCGACGATCCGCGCCGCGCGCATCGTGGGCGAAATCACGGCCGACGGCGTCCACCGCGTGCCGCTCGTTCCCGACCGCCGCAACACGAACGGCGGCAGGGAAGGGGCCGCCGTGAAGATTCCGGCGGAGCATGGCGTGGTGATGCCGTTCAGGTATGCGGAAGTCTTCAAGGCGCCGTTCACGATCACGCCGGAGACGGTGCGGATGGTGACGGTGGAGTATCCGATGGATATGGCCGCCTCGTCCTTTACCTGCGACGACGCGCGCCTCGTGAAGATCTACAACCTCTGCAAGAATTCGATCCGCGCAACGTCCTTTGCCGGCCTCTACGTGGATGGTGACCGCGAGCGCATTCCCTACGAGGCGGATGCCTACCTCAACCAGCTCGGCGAGTACGCCGTACATGCCGATTATTCCCTTGCCCGGGCGAGCCACGAGTATCTGATGGCGCATCCCACCTGGCCCACGGAATGGAAGCAGCATTCGATCAAGATGGCGTGGACGGACTGGATGTGGAGCGGCGACGCGCGTTCGCTTGCGAAGTGCTATTCGCAGTTGAAGGACGATAAACTCCTCGCGTGCTTCGCCCGCGCCTCGGACGGGCTTCTCGTCACCGGGAGCGCGGCGAACAGATATTCGAAGGCGAATCCCCAAGGCGCGCGCGATATCGTGGACTGGCCGGCCGGCGAACGCGACGGCTACGTGTTCGAAGAGCTCAACGCCGTCGTGAACGCGTTCTACTATCGCAATCTGCTGGAGATGGCCGATATCGCGCGCGCGCTCGGGAAGGCGGCCGACGCCGCCGCCTTCGCGGCGCGGGCGAAGCGGGTATACGCGGCCTATCAGCGGGTGTTCTTCCGCCCGGATGCGGGCGTGTACGCCGATGGCGAGGCGACGGACCACGCCTCGCTCCATGCGAATGCGGCGGCGCTTGCGTTCGGGCTCGTTCCGAAGGCGCGCGAAGGGCGCGTCGTCGAGCATCTCGTTTCGCGCGGTATGGCCTGCAGCGTCTATTTCGCGCAGTATCTCCTCGAGGCGTTCTGCGAGGCGGGGCGGGCGGATCTTGCGCTGGCGCTCATCACGGCGAAGGGCGAGCGCAGCTGGCTGGGGATGCTCGAGCAGGGCGGCACGATCACCTTCGAGGCGTGGTCGGCAAAATACAAGCCGAACCTCGATTGGAACCATGCCTGGGGCACGCCGCCCCTCAATATCATTTCGCGCTACATCCTCGGCGTCACGCCGCTTGAGCCGGGCTTTGGGAAAATCCGCATCGCGCCGCAGTTCGGCGCGCTCAAAACCGTCAAAGCCCGGGTGCCCACGGCGAAGGGGGCGGTGGAGATCACGTATGAAAACGGCGCGCTCACGGTCGCCTCCCCGGCTCCCGCCCGCGTGATCTTTGCTGGAGAAGAGCGGGAGTGCCCGGCAGGGACAACGCTCACGATTCGGCGCCTTTCCCCTTGACTCCCGGCTTGGGATTTCGTTAAAATAGTGTCAGTTCAATGCGGTACAAGGCGCAGAGATTCTTCCGTCGTGACGTTCAAGTGCATACGCCACGAGCGCGGAGCGTTGTCGGCGAAAGGATGCGTTCAGTATGGACAACACCATTGTTGGTGCCTGGTCATTAGTTCCGCCCGTTGTGGCGATCGTTCTCGCGCTGTTAACGCGCGAGATTGTTTCAATGTAAGCACATCAATCACGTCATGACCCAAATCCCCTACGCCTGCTGCGCCGGAGCGATGTGTCTTCTGCTCTATCTCGTACTCGGCTTTGTCTTCTGACAGGAGGGAGTATGGCAATTCTCAAATTAAAATTTCCGGAGTCGTTCTGGCAGGAAGAACCGCGAACGTTGCTCGTTTCCGAACAGCGTAAGCGGTTTTGGGGCGTTTTGTTGGATCTTTATGCCGAAGTGGCACGTGTGTGCGAAAAGAACGGGTTGCGTTATTTCGCGGGTGGCGGCACGTTGCTGGGGGCCTTGCGGCATAGGGGAATGATTCCCTGGGATGACGACATCGACCTCTTGATGCCGCGTGACGATTATGAGCGGCTTTGCAAGATTGCGCCAACGGCGTTTCGCGCGCCCTATTTCTGGCAGACGAACGCGACCGATCCCGGTTCGGCGCGTGGACACGCCCAGCTGCGGAATTCGTCGACGACGGGCATTTTGAAGGACGAGATGGTGAATGGGCGCGCGCTCTTCGATTTCAATCAGGGGTTGTTCATCGATATCTTTCCGCTCGACTGCCTGCCCGACGATCCGGATGAACGGAAGCGGTTCTGCCTCGGGATTGAAGCTCTTCGTCGGAAGATCTTCAGGGTTCGTCTGGGGCTGGGCTTATATCGTCGTTTCCATCTTCTGGAGTTGCGCCATCCTTCGCATTTGCTTTCGTGGATGACGGGCTTGTGGTGGCAGGGCGTTCAGCGTTTGCCATTATACGAAGAAGTTTTTAGACTACGGTTTCGTGGCTCAGTTGAACGATCTGTTCCCCATCTTCCTCAATGGCAGCGTGATGAGCCTTGTCGTGGCGATGGTCATTTGTCCGCTTTCGGGGCCGTGGCTGAAACTCTTTGTCGGGGTGCCCGTAGGGGCAGTCTGCTATCTCGCTTTCGCCGCGCTCATGAAGGATAAATCCCTCCAGTCGATCGTTTCGGTTTTACGCTCGAAGACTAAATGAAGGGAGCGCTTTATCCTTGACTTTCCGTAACTCATCGGTTAAAATAGTGTCATTCCAATGCGGTACAAGGCGCAAAGATTTTTCCTTCGTGACGTCAGCGATGCATACGCCACGGGCGCGGAGCGTTGTTTCAATTGAATCATGAAAGCCGTCAATCACATCGTATCCGTTTTTCTTCGGCATGTGATCTTGGAAATGAAACGGATGGGGCTTTCGAAAACCGAGCTTGCGAGGCGCATGCATGTTTCCCGCCCGTATATCACGAAGGTCCTTTCGGGCGACGTGAACATTTCGTTTGAAACGGCGGCGAAACTCGCGAACGCGCTTTGCATGGACTTCATGCCGGAACTCCGGCCGGTTGATTCCGGGCGGGAGCAGATGGATCGGTGTTCGAATGCTTGAGGGTGTGGCTGTTCGAATGGGGGCGTGACCGGGAAGGAACCTTGGCATGGGAACATTAGGTATTCGCGTATTGCTTTTTTTCAGTTTGAACGATCCGAGAAAGAGTGAGTAAATGAGCAAGATCAAAGTCGGTATCATCGGCTGCGGTTTCGTGGGCGGAGCGCTCAAGACGTGGCTTGAAGAGAACAATCGGGATTGCGAGATCTTCGTTTCCGATCCGCCGAAGGGGTATAACGACGATCTTTCGCAGATCGACATCGCGTTTCTCCAGATCCATGTACCCACGGAGGACGATGGTACGCAGAATCTGACGCTCATGAAAGAACTCATTCGGAAGTTGCCGAACGTACCCGTTTTCGTACGAACGACGATCCTCCCGGGTACTTCTGACATGCTCTCGCGCGAGACGGGCCACCAGGTCTGCTACATGCCCGAGTTCCTCACCGAGCGTACGCACATTGCCGACTTCAAGAAGCAGACGATGGTCTTCACGGGCGCGGTGGATCTCCTCACGAAGATTTTCATCGGTAAGAAGTTCGCGGTGATGACGCCCCTTGAGGCGGAAATCACGAAATACGTTCACAACGTCTTCGGCGCCTATAAGGTAACGTACTTCAATGCCGTGAAGGAATACTGCGAAAAGATGGGGGCCCGCTGGGCGAACGTCCACAACGGCTGCCTTCTCTCGGGCTACATCAACGACACCCACACCTACGTCCCCGGCCCCGACGGCAAGTTCGGCTACGGCGGAAAATGCTTCCCGAAGGACGTGAACGCCTTCGCGAAAATGACCGCAGGTACACCGCTAGGAACGCTCCTCGCGCCACTCCACGAGCTCAACGTCCACTTCAGGGGCGTAGAGGAACGGATCTGAAGAATGCCCTGATGTCCATCACATTGTTTCCATTTTCCGGATACATCCAAGGAAATTATTGGATATTGGGAATCGCGGTTCTTGAGGAGATGATGTTTGTGTTGTTAGGTGAAGGATACTGAAGTATGAAAGTTTTTGATACTGAAATTGAAGGTGTCAAGATAGTTGAACCACAGAAATTCGGTGATGCACGTGGTTTTTTCGTTGAGACCTACAATGCAGAGCGGTATAAGGCTGCTGGAATAATGGTTGATTTTGTTCAAGATAATATGAGTTTGTCCCATAAGGGCGTGATACGCGGTTTGCATTGGCAGGTGGCGCCTCATACTCAGTCGAAGCTTGTTTGGGTTGTTCAGGGAGCGGTTTGGGATGTTGCGGTGGATGTTCGAATGGGATCCCCGACATTCGGTAAACATGTCGCCGTCACGCTTTCGGCTGAAAACGGACGTCAGTTTTTCATCCCGCAAGGGTTCGCCCATGGCTTTGTTTCTCTGGAAGACAACACTCTCTTTTGTTACAAGTGCGATAATTTCTATTGTCCATCTGCTGAGCGAGGTGTTCTCTTTGATGATCAGACATTGAAAATTAAATGGCCTGAGTTGGACGTGCCGTTGGAGCTTACGGAGAAAGACAAAAGATATTTGAAATTAAAAGAGTTGCAAGTTTGTGATCTTCTTGCCAATCTTTCATGGAATGAGGAGAGAGACGATGGACGTTCGTATAAATTTATTTGATCGTAGTCTTTGTTGCAAAAGTTCATTGCTAAGAGATTGTGTTCTGTCTGTCAAACGTTCGTGCACGAGGGGGGGCTTCTCTACACTACAAGTGTTTGTTGCTGGTTTTGATCTGGATGCAGATCGGTTTTGGATTTGCGGATGATGATATTTTAACATTGACGGCTCATTCAGATGAACAAGTTGTTTATGTATTGCCATTGATTGGCCATACCGTGGTTACAAGAGGGGGGGACGTTTGGGTGACAAGTACAAACATGGACTATATTGGAAATATTGAAGTGAGGGACGGTACCTTTATGGGGGCTAATGCGACAGCCTTTGGGGGAATAGGCGATTTGGTTGTTTCAAACAACGCAGCGTTACGATTGTGCGGAGATGCGAAGACTTCAACGTTGAACACGAGGCATGTGTATGTAGCTGGTGATGGTCCTTTGGGCGGGGGGGCGATCATGAGGGAATCTTTGGACTCGTCGGATAATGGTGATGCTATCTTTAAGGATATTACTCTTACGGGTGCATAGATACATTCGCAAAGTATTCGTTTGAAGCTGGAGTAGCAAATGAGAAACGATGGAAATATCGTATCGGGTTTAGTGGCAAGGAGGGAGATGTAGCGGGGGTGAAACAATATCTCTTGGAGAGATTGATATGGCTTGATGGACAGTTTGAAAATGTTGGAACTTTGATGAAAAGCTTGAAAACGGCAAATAGTGCATCTCCCTATGCCGTGTCTTCATTAATCGGTTTCTCGGTTTTGAATGGATTGAATGGTACGATTGAGTCCGTTGGTATAATGGATGGTGCCTGGATTAGATTGCATGTGGCGGTCGGATCTATGGATGTTAAAACTGTGAATGTTTATGTTGATGGATTAAAGGTGGATCGTGTAGACGTGAAGGATGGATCCGTAGAGGTCTCCATCAAGCCTGAAAAGTTGATGGCAGTCACTCGGGACAAGGAGTATGACTGTATTTCAGTCGTAGGTCTGGGAATTGACGGTTCTATCTTGGCGCGTAATTATTTGTTGACTAAAACGATTTATTGGAATGATTTGAGTATGTCTGGTGATGAGGATGTCATAAGCGGGATCGTGCCGAGTATTCCTGGGACATGGATAAAGGAGGTCCTTGCGCCGGTCTATCCTGCGGTATTGGATTTGTCTGGGCAGGAGTTAAGGCAATTGTTGCGAATGATTCCGAGTCCATTTGGAAAATCGACGCCTTTGTGGTTCGATTATGTTGCGGGTACCGATCCTCGGCCAAACAGTTTGAATGGCGCGTTCCGTACATACATTGATTTGAATGGAACTTTGCCTCGTATTACATGGGCACCCGACTTGGGGGAAATGCGAAAATATTCAGTATATGGAACAAAAAGTCTATGGACACAAGACTGGCATACCCCTCCTGAGGCAGATGACCATTTTTTTAAAGTTGTTGTTGAGCTTCCGTAAAATAACGAGAGGAATGTCTATGAAGAGTATCCTTGTCACAGGTGGTAGTGGGTATATTGGGTCTGTTGTCGTGCGACGCTTGGTGGAGCGTGGGTATGTGGTGACGGTTTTTGACAATCTTGAAAGGGGGCATCGTTGTAATGTCGATCCCCACGCTCGGCTTATTGTTGGAGATTTGAGGCATGTGGGTGAGATTGAAGCCGCGATGGATGAGGTTCGTCCTGATGCCGTGATGCATTTTGCCGCATATGCGCTGGTGGGTGAGTCAATGGCAAATCCATTCATGTATTTCAAAAACAATGTCGGAGGTGGAGTTAACTTGCTTGGTGCCATGAAACGAGTCGGCTGCGACCGAATCATCTTTTCTTCGACATGTGCTACCTATGGCCAGCCTGATTGTTTGCCAATAGAGGAGACCATGCCACAACGCCCGACGAATCCATATGGGCAGTCTAAGTTGATTTTTGAGCAGATGTGTTCCTGGTTCTCCTCGCCTGTCGCCGATTTCCACTTTCAGCCAACCTTTTTGCGTTATTTCAATGCGTGTGGTGCAGTGGGAAGTTTGGGTGAGGACCATGAACCGGAGACGCATATAATCCCAAATGTCCTTAAGGTCGCGCTGGGCCAAAAGGAGTGGGTTGAGGTTTTTGGCAATGATTATCCGACAAAAGATGGTACATGCGTTAGGGATTATGTCCACTTGGAAGACCTTTGTAGCGCACACATTTTGGCATTGGAGAAGGGAAAGACTGGAGCTTACAACCTAGGTACGGGTAACGGCATTTCGGTAATGGAGATTGTCGAGGCATGCCGGAAAATTACAGGCCATCCCATTCCCGTGAAATTTAGCCCGCGGCGTCCTGGCGATCCGGCTGTGCTCTACGCGAGCGGTGCGAAAGCTCGGGCTGAGCTTGGGTGGAATCCAACGCATTCTGATGTTATGTCAATTGTGTGGGATGCGTGGTCTTTCCATGTCTCTCATCCGCAGGGACTTGATTGAGAGTAAGACATATGTATCTGCCTTCATTTTATCTGTGTGATAAATTGTTTGAGCGTGTTTTTTCGCAGCAAAAGCCTTTGCTGAGTGCGTGTGTTTTGTCCTATAGGCAGAACGACACGGTGAAGAAAGCCATAGAAGCGCTTCTTCGGCAGGGAGATTGCGGATACGAAATAGTCATCATGGATGACGCGTCAGATACCGCGACCTGTCAGGATATGGTGGGTTATCTGAGTACGATTTCGTCCTCAGATGCCGTTCGAATCGTCTATTATACAGCTCACGAGAATTGCGATATCTTGCGTAACCGTTGGCGTGCCATGAATCAGGCGCAGGGTGAATGGTTTGTCAATGTTGACGGCGATGATCTGCCGATGAAAGACAGAATGCCACGCTTGGCTTCTTTGGTGAAGACATTGTCTGACGAGGTCGTTCTTATTGCGACAAATGGATTGATGTGGGATGGTTCAGAGCAATTGCCAGAGTTGCAACCTAGCTCCAAAACCGTGTTGGGGCGTGTCGATGACGGATGTCTCCAGATGTCTTTAAGTGATTACGATGACATTCTTAGTCGGACACCTGTAGGGGGGTGCGGATTTGTGGCTCGGCGGAATCTTTTTGAACGTTTCAAGACGATAGACATGCCTTATCGTATCAAGGGTGAGGATGTTGTCATGGCTAAAAGGGCTTTGTTGATTGGACAAATTTTGATCGATTACTCTTGCTATTACTATTACTTCGTCAACCCTCAAAGCGCCTGTGGGAGCGGATGCTATAATAAACGGTGGATTCAAGACCGTATTGATCGATGTGAAATTCTGGCTAAAGACCTGGCCAGCCTCTCTCCGGATGGTAAGTTATCGTCCGAATGGGCGGGTAAGATCCGTCGAGAGAAACGTAAACAGGAACTTGATTATAAGCTCTTTGATTGCTCGATTGTCGTCTGGCCCTATTATTGGTTTCAGCTTTGTCTCATTTCCCGAGGTGAAGGTGTTCGTACATTGAAGCGTCGGGTCAAGGGGATGATCCGGTGGGGAAAGAATGACTGAGACACGGCGTATTTTCCTGAACGTGTGTGCGACTTACGGTCGGTCACTTTTCGCACTTGTGTGCGGATTGTTTTCTGGCCGTTGGGCGTTGATGGCGCTTGGACATGAGGATTATGGCCTTTGGGGTGTGGTGGGCGGACTCACTTCGTTTGTTTCATTCTTTAACGATCTCCTTTCGAATGCCGTTGGACGCTTTTATGCCGTTGCCGTCGGCAAAGCGCAAAAGGATGGGACAGATGATTTGGAGACTTGTCGACAATGGTTCAATATGGCCGTTTCCATCCATACTGTTTTGCCGATAGTGCTGTTGGTTGTTGGTTATCCTCTGGGGATCTGGGCCATACGTGATTTTTTGGCCATCCCGTTGTCGCGGGTGGAACCTTGCGTCTGGGTTTGGCGTTTTGTGTGTTTGACCTGTTTTATCAATATGGTGAACGCCCCCTTCAGGGCCATGTATGTGGCGAGGCAATATATTGCCGAGTTGACGATCTACGGTGTTATTCAAACGGCAGCCAATGTCGTGGTGCTCTATTACATGGTGGAACATCCAGGCGATTGGTTGTCACGCTATGCGTTCTGGTCTTGCTTGGTGGCGTCTGTTCCTCAGGTGATTATCTGTTTGCGGGCGTTGCGTGTTTTCCCTGAATGTAAGTTTGTTGCGCGTTATCTTTGGGATGGTAAGAAGGCACGGGAACTGGGTTCGTTCGTGCTCTATCATTTCTTCGGTACGTTTTCGCAACTCATGCAGAGTCAAGGGACGGCTATTGTTGTGAACAAATATCTGGGGGCCAAGAGTAATGCGACCGTTTCCATTGGAAGAACTGTTTCTTCACAGGCGGCCACCTTCTCCGCATCCCTGAACGGGGCCCTCTGGCCCGCGATTGCGAACGCGGCTGGTGCGAAAGCCTACGATCATATGCGGAGTTTGGCTACCAATGCCAGTAAGATCGGTACGCTCCTTATCCTTGCCTTTGCTCTTCCTTTGGCGGTGGAGGTGGACACCGTCATGGCCTTGTGGTTGAAAAATCCTCCCCCTGATGTCTCTTACATTTGTCTTTGCGTTCTTGTTACGCAGGTTTTGGATCGGTTGACGAGTGGAAATTGGATGGTCGTCTTCGCTATGGGGCGGATCAAACGTTATCAGTTTGAGATCGCTCTTTGTTTCCTTGTCGGTTTTTTTATGATTTGGGGTGCCGTTGTCGCATCGTGGGGTATCCGGGGGGTGGGGCACGCCTTGATTGCCTTGTGGGTTCTAATCGCAATTGTTCGTGTTCTCAATGGTAGGCATGTCGCCCATCTGTCAGTTCGGGTCTGGACCAAAGGAGTCCTTTTGCCGACAGTGTTTATTTCAGGAGCCTGTTTGGCGGTTGGGTTGCCTTTTCATCTAGTGATGCAGGGGTCATTCTGTCGTGTTGTTCTTTCAAGCAGTGTCGTTTTGTCGGCATTTCTTCCACTTGCCTGGTTCATTGTTTTAACGGCTCAAGAACGCGAATTTGTCAGAAGTCGCTTAGCTTCTCTCCACCGGCGGTTGGTGGGACGGAAAGAGAAATGAGCTTGCCGGGATTAGAACTTTGTACGGGTTGTGGCACTTGTGCAGCAATTTGCCCTGTTGCCGCCATTTCACTCGTTCTGACGGATGCTGGATTCGATTACCCCCAAGTCAATCGGACGAAGTGCCGGGGGTGTTCGCTATGTGAAAACAGATGCCCTGTGTTGAAGCCGAGGGCGGAGCAACCCTCCAAGGAATGCTTCGCGGCTGTTCTTAGGGATCGGAATGATTTGGCAAAAAGTACATCGGGTGGCGTTTTCGCGGCACTGTATCGACGGGTACTGGCGGCAGAAGGTGTTGCCTTTGGTTGCGTTTGGACGGAGAATTATCGGTCTGTTCGACATCTGGTCGGTGAGGTGGAAGACGCTTGCGCGTCTATGCGTGGTTCGAAATATGTGCAAAGTGCAGCAGGACGATCCTACGTTCAAGTGAAGCAGGCGCTTTGTAATGGTCTTGAGGTCCTCTTTACCGGTACGCCCTGCCAAATCGCAGGTTTGAAGCGATTCCTTGGGCGGGAGTATGAGAACCTCTTGGCAGTTGAAGTCGTCTGTCATGGTATCGGTTCGCCTGGATTGTGGCAACGGTATTGTGATGAATTAGAGTGCCAATATCGTGGGAAGATTACGCGAGTCGGGTTTAGGACGAAGGGATTGCTGTCATCGGGGAGTGCATTTGCCGTGACCTTCGATAATGGGAAGTCATTGGTTCGCCCAGCCTATTCAGAGGGATATTCGCGAGCTTTTCTGAAGGGGCTTTGCCTTCGACCGAGTTGTCATGCATGTCCGTTCAAGAGCGGTCGATCGGGAGCGGATGTGGCGATTGGTGATTTTTGGGGCGTTGAGCATTTCCATCCTGAGTTAGATCGAACGCAGGGGTGTTCGGCAGTGGTCTGTTTTACGGAACGCGGACGGCGGGCTGTGGAGGACTGTGACCTCGTGCTCACTCCGACAACCTGGGAGAACGTGACGGCCTACAACAAGTCCCTCGTTGCGGCGACGCCCCTGGACCGGCAGAAAGTTGTAGCCTTTCAAAAGGTGCTTGAGCGGGGTACGGTGACGCAGGCGGTTGCGTTCGTGATGGATGGCCCTTGGTATCGTCGTTTCCCGAAATATGGGCTTCGGTATGCGCGGACAACGGTAGGGAGATTTTTGCGGAAAGTTGGGTTATGGTGAAGAGTGGTTTGAGCAACCGGATTGGCATTCGTACGATTGGTAGGGCTTTTCTCCTGTCAAACTACGGGTCGTTCTTCCAACATTATGCCTTGCGGAAAGTATTGGCAGAGCGGGGGTATGTACCGTATCGTCTTGAAGACGATTCGCGGTTAAGAGGCCTTGGTGATTGGCTGATGCCGGTGCGGACCTTACGGATGAAGCTCTTGTCTTGGTTGCATGTTCGCCGTTCGGGTGCCCGATTCCTGGGGCTGGACTATCTTGTCGGTTATTGTCGGTTCCTCGTCGATTACCATCGCCTTATCGGACGGGTGTTTGAGAATCAAGAATTGTCGCAGCCGGTGGCTTGCGTGGTGGGTGGCGATCAGATCTGGTCATCCATGCGCCCCGAGGATTTTCTGTTGGGTATGGATTCCGTTCCGCTTCGCTTGTCCTATGCTGTTAGTACGGGTTGGTGCGATCGGGTTGGTAATGAACAATGGGAACATTGCTTGAAAGAGGCGGGGCGCGTGTTTCGTGCCCTGGGGGTGCGTGAAGAGGCTGGGGTTGAGGTTTGCCGCAGGCTTGTACCGCAGGTAGAGGTGGTGCGCGTGGCCGATCCGGTCTTCCTGCTCTCCGTCCGTGAGTGGTTGTCTTTGCCGTCATCGCGGAAAGTGTTGAAGCGTAAAACGTTGCTGGCTTATCTTGTCAATGTGGAGAGCCGTCAGCAGCTGAACTTGGATAATCTAGAAAAAACGGCAGTTTCGCTTGGGTGTGAATTGAAGGTGATTGGTGTTCAAGGGGCGCAATATTTCCTGCCCCGCTCGATTCGCCTCAGTCCAGGCCCTGTTGATTTTCTCGCCTGTTACCGTGATGCAGACTATATTATCACCAATTCATTTCATGGACTTGTTTTCGCAGCGATTTTTGGTAAGAAACTGGTTTTTGTCGAGCAACATGCGGCGAGTTATGGTAATCAAAACGCGCGGCAGGTTGAGTTGCTTGAACGATTGGGGCTTCAGAACCGGCATTTTCCGATGGAGGTGTCGTCGGCTGAATTGATCCGTGTGTTGTCGGAGGATTGTGATCTTCAAAAGTTGAAGTTCGTCATTGCCCAAGAACGTAATCAATCCCTAGCTTGGTTGTCTTCACATTTGCCATGAGTGCCCCCCCCTGTTTCTCAATCATCATTCCAGTCTACAATGTCGCCCCTTATCTGCGCGAGTGCCTTGATTCGGTTCGGGAACAGACTTGTGTGGATTTGGAGTGTATTTGTGTCGATGATGGGTCATCGGACGGCAGTGGTCTGATTTTAGACGAGGCGGCGCGGCGGGACAACCGTTTTAAGATTATCCACCAACGCAATGTCGGTGTCGCCGCAGCGCGGAATGCCGGTTTGGAGGTGGCTCAGGGACAATGGATTGCCTTTCTCGATGGGGATGATGTGTGGGCGCCTTGGACGCTCGCGGAATGTGCGCGTGTCGCTGGACAAGACGCGACAGTTGATGTTGTTGCGTTTAATACTGAGTATTTCCCAGAGAAGGGGCCTTATCCTTGGCCGGAGAAGTTCGAGGGCTGCGAGCAGCGCATTTCTAACCTTTTAGAGTTTGTTGACTCGGCGGATGTGTCGTTTTGTTTCGCGGGAAAGGTGTATCGGAGGGATGTTGTCGGATCACTTCGGTTTCAGCCGTTGGCCTTTGGGGAAGACATCCTGTTTCTTTTGTCGTGTTGTTTGCGGGCGAAGAAACAGGTGATTCTTGATTCGACATTTTATGGTTATCGTCGACGTACTGGTTCGGCCATTTTGTCGCCGATCGGAAAGCGTCGAGTGTTGGACAGAATTGAATATGTAACGCAGTGTTTGGAGTTGCTGGAAACTTCGCCGCGCACGCTTGGCAGGTCATTGGTTCGTGGGTATGCGAATGGGATGTCGGAGACTTTCATGCATGAGTATGTCCAATTGCCCAAGGAGGATCGAGACGAGGTTTGGCAGGTATGGAAAGCGGCCTTGCCGCGTGTCCTGACTTGCCGTCGTATGTCCCTATTTCAGCAGGGCCGTTTCAGGTTTCTGCGATTGTGCCCATTGCGGTTGCTGGCGACGATACTGTGCCTCTGGCCTTACCAACTGAAAGCGAGAGGGTTCCATCGATGAAGGGTAAGAGAACGAGGGACGCTTCGATTGAAGTTTACAGATGTTGCCTGATGTTCGGCATTTGTCTGTTGCATGCCATTGGTTTCTCGGGCAATCTCCATCCGTGGTTTACGAACATGCTGGTGGCGTGTGTGGACGGTTTTGTCTTTATCTCTGGATATTTTGGCATCCGATTTTCTTGGAAACGATTCTTTCGAATCTGGGGCGTGGCACTGGCCTGCTCGGTGATTGTGACCGTCTTTTACGATGGTTTTCTCGGCGCGGGCGTTCCAAGTGGGGTGGCGTTTGTCAAGGCCATTCATGCAAGATTGTTTTGTCATTGGTTCTTGAATTGCTATGCAGTATTGATGCTGCTTTGTCCTATGTTGAATTATGTGACTGAGAAAGCTGACCGCAACCAGATTCTGCAGATTGGGATCCCGTTCTGTGTTTTGGTTTTTGTTTGGTGTTGGGGTGGTTCTTACATGGAAAAGTTTGGCGTTCATCTTCCTAAGCCATGGGGATTCGGTAGCTACACTTATTTGATGATGAGCGTGGTTTATGTCATCGGGAGACTTTGCCGTCGTTTTGATTGTTCTGCCTTTCTAACGCCGCGTCGAAAAACTGCTCTTTTGCTTGGATGTGCGGCAGCGACATCGGTTGGTTTGTCTGGGTATGTCTCTCCTTTTGCCATGGGGTTGGCCGTCGCCGTGTTTGCCGTGTTCAAGTCAATCCGTTGGCCGACTTGGATTGGACGCTTGGCGGTTTTCCTTGGGCCGTCAATGTTTGCCGTTTATTTGTACCATGCCGAGAACGAAGGACGTGATATTGTCGCCCGTTTGACAAACTACTTTATTGAACAGGGTAACACCAATATCTGGGTTGCCCAATTGTTGATAGCAGTTATCTTGTTTGGCGGGTGTGTTGTGTTGGATGTCTGCGTGCGTCGGTCTTTGGCGTGGATTGGCATTGTAGCATCAAGGAAATTTAGGGAATGATGGATGAATGTCTTTCTGATCAATCTCGATAAGAATACGGATCGGTTAGTGTCTGCTGATGAGCAATTGCACCGATTGGGGGTGTCGTACGAACGTTTTTCGGCTATTAACGGTAAGGCTTTGTCCGATGTTGAGCGGAAACGGCTCTCGTCGTCTTTTCGTTCCTGGTTGTGTTTGGCGCATGTTATTAAGGGGGGGGAACTAGGTTGTGCGTTGTCGCATATGGCAGTTTATCGATTGATGGTCGAAAGGCAATTGCCTTATGCTCTTGTGTTGGAAGATGATGTGATTCTTTCGGATCGTTTCCCAGATGTGCTTCAAATGGCGGAACAATATGTGAACTCGAATTTACCTCAAGTCATATTGTTTTCTGATTGGGGCGGGGAAGGTGGTTCTTCTTATGAAAATGGGCTCCAAGAACTTCAGAGTGCAGGATGTGCGGATGCTTATCTAATTACTCTGTCGGCAGCTAAATTGATCTTACGTGTGAACCAACCAGTGATTTGTGTTGCAGATGCGTGGGGAAGATGGGTACGTCGACATGGCCTGAAATTGTATAGGGCCTATCCCACGACAGCGAGACAGGCAAACGAACGTTTTGAATCGGCCCTTGCTGATTGGAGCAAACGGTCGCCCACGGAATTGTTGGGGACTGATGGTACTGGGCGCTCCGGATTGAATTGGTTTTTCTTTAAGGTTGTTCGGGCGTTGTCGAAGGGTCTTGATTGTCTTTTATTCTTGATTACGGGGCGTTGAGTGAATATCCTTCTGGTAGCTAATGGTAACGCGGAAAGTCCTCGTACTTGGAGCGGGGTTCCGAACCGGGTCCTTGTTGAATTGCGACGGCAGGGGCATGAGGTTGTCTGCCTTGATATGAGCGAGGTGAAATGGATCAAGGTGCCTCGCATCTTGTTTAATCGGATTGTCCGCAAGATCTGGCGACCGTGGCGTTGGGTGGCGTTTGAAACGACGGGATTGGGTATCGCGTTGCAGAGTCGATGGTTGCAGTCGGTGGTGAGGAAACATCCTGAATGCGACAAAGTCCTCGTGTTCAGCTATTGCGTTGACGCGAAGGGAATCGACAAGCCGGTGATCCTTATTCACGATTGGACGAATGGTTACCTTCAGCAGTTGTTCCATTGTCGACCGATGACTGCGGCAGAAAAGGCGGGGGATGCACGGCAGTTTGCGGCGATGCGATCGGCAGCGAAAGTCGTTTCGCTTTATCCCAATGCGGCAGAATACATGCGGGCGGCAGTTGGAGATAAGGTGAAGTTCTATTGCAATCCGATTAATACAGACGAGGTGCCCGATGTTGAGGCTTCGATTGCGGGCGGACTTCATTCGAAGCATATTCTGCTCGTGGGCGGAAGCACGTATCAGAGTAATGTCGAGTGCGTTGTCAAGGCAGCGAACCTGATAGGGGATCCTGAGATTGTGATTGACGTGGTTGGGGTATTCTCGTCAAAGACACAACCGAGTGGATATAGGGTGAACTTTCATGGATACTTGAATAAGGCGATACCCGAACAGAAGGAAACGTATGATCGCCTCTTTCGCGATGCGCGATGCTTTGTCAATGTAAGGAAGGGTTGGGGCGGCGGTTCGTCGGTTGCAGAGGCGCTCTATAGGGGCGTGCCGATTATTGTTGGAAATTATGCGGACATTGTTGGGCTATACGGGGATGATGGCGTATTTGGATATTATTGTGATCAAGAGGATGTGACATTCTTGAAGGCTAAGTTGGAAAACATGCTGGCATTGTCACCGCAATGCTACAGGATCATGAGTGAGGCTGCGCATAATGCTGCTTTAGGAAGTTCTTATGTTGATTTTGTTGGAAACGTACTTAAGGATTAAGGGTGAGAGAATATGGGTAAGTTTATTTGGCGGTAGATGATGTTTGGCGGGCAAAAATATCTTTATGTGACACCTTTTTTCCCTTCGCCCGGAAATTGGCGAGGTGCTTATTGTCTTGATGCCGTCAAGGCGTTGATGCGGGATGGGCGGTATGAGGTCGTGGTGTTCAAACCTGGAGAAGATGGGAACTATGAATATCAAGGGGTGAAAGTTTGGACATTCAAGACGTGGCAGTTGCCGAGTTCGATTTTCCCTTTTTTATTTCATCGTCAGAATCAGCAGAGCTTTTTGAAAGCGCTTGGGCGGGCGGGAATTGACTGTAAGGAGGTTGCGATTTGTCATGGACATACAGCTCCTTTTTCGGTCTATCTGAATGCTGTTAAGAAGCGTAATCCAAAATGTCTCACGCTCTTGCATCACCACGACTTGCAGAGCTTTGGCTTGAATAATGGGGCTTTGCGACATTGCTGGTTGTACAATCTGATCGAGTTCCCGATTTTGAGGCGTTGGCATGAACGGATGGATGGGCATGTCTTTATCAGCGAGTTGGTTAAGAAGAGTTTTTCCTTGGCTCCGGACACGCGATGGACGAGCTATCACGACTATCGTAGGCAAATGCGAGGGCTGCCGTATCGTCCTGTGCGTATTCGACATTCGATCGTTTCCGCCAATGGGGTTGAAGGAAGTGTTTTCCATGATGTTGATCGTTCGCCCCATGAGAATTTGACAATCGGGTGTGTTGGGAATTTCGTCGAGCTCAAGGATCAACTGACTTTGCTGAAAGCGGTGGCGAGATTGTCTAATTTGCCGATAAAATTGAAGCTGGTTGGCTCGGGTCCATTGCGGACACATTGTGAACAATTTGCCACAGACCAGGGTTTGCTGATTGAGTTTTTGAATGAGGTTCCGCATGAGAAATTGGCTGATTTCTACCGATCGATTGACTTGTTTGTCCTGCCGTCGTATTTCGAGGGCTTTGGGTGCGTCTATGCGGAATCGTGGATGTGCGGCACTCCATTTATTACAACAACGGTTTCTGGAATTGCGGATATGATTCCGGATGGAGAACGTAATCTCTGGGTGTGCGAACCTCGCAATGAAGAAATGCTTGCACGGATGATTGAACACTATTTTAGGATTCGGCCACAACAACATTTAACCCAGGACATTGAGATTAATTCAGTTGTCAGACGTTTTTTGACCGAGGTCGATCAACTTCGGGGGAGAGTGTGAAATTCTGTTTTTACATGAATTGTGTGTCTCCGCACCAATCGCCGTTGGCACGTGAGATTTGCGCGCGTGTCGGAGAAACGAATTTTAGTTATATCTACACCGATGAGATGACTGGTGATAGGAGACTGCAAGGGTGGATGACCGATGTAGCACCGTGGATCTGTCAAGGCCGCGCTGGTGATCAGGGAGTTGGCTCGGTGTTGGAGACTTGCGATGTCTTGTTGACGGGGATCCGTGATGTTGAACTTTTCGAACGTCGTGCGGCAAGGGGATTAAAAACTTTTTATACGTCTGAACGTTGGTTTAAACCGCGTTTGGGGCGGTTGCGGATGTTCGTTCCGTCGTTTCGGGAAATGGCACGGCGGATGGTGCGCCTGATTCGGAATGGCGGTGTGACCTATTTGCCGATTGGCGTTTGGGCAGCAAGGGATATGGCCAGTTTGTTGGGTCACCGTGGTTGGGTTGAATTTGACCGTGCCCCATTTGGTGTGGTCAGATGCGGCGGATGCCGACTGGACAACGTCCGAATGTGGGGGTATTTCGTCAAGGCGGCAGAAAAAGTTGAACGCCCATGCCCATTGCACGACGAATTGCGATTGCTTTGGGTGGGACGGATTCTTAAGTTGAAACGTATCGACACGATTCTTAAGGCATTGGCACGAATTCGTCGGCGGACAGGTTGTGAGCAGTGCCGTGTAACTTTTGATGTGTATGGTTTTGGCCCTGCGGAATTAGAACTTAAGGGGTTAACTCAACGACTTGGCTTGACAGATGTGGTGACATATCATCCTCCTGTACCGATGGATGAGATTCGGCCGATTATGCGGGTGCATGATGTCTATATTTTAGCTAGTAATGGTCGCGAGGGATGGGGGGCTGTGGTGAGTGAGGCATTGGAGGAAGGGCTTACGGTTCTTGGTGCGCGAGAGTGTGGGGCTTGCGCCACGATGTTGGATGAGTCGAGGTTGTTTCCTTCAGGGAATGTTGATAAGTTGGTAGCCTTGGTCGAAAAATGCATGCGATACAAGAAGGAGGGGGCGTTGACGGAAGCGGGCATTGCGAATTGGACGGCAAGAGAGGCCGCAAGGCGCCTGTTGGAGGGGGGGCACGAATGAAAGTCTTACACATAGTCCCCTATCTGCCAAAAGCCTCTGGTGTGACAACTTTTGTTGTAGGGATTTCTGATGCACTTCAGCGGAGCGGGGGAGATAATACAATTGCCATCAAGGATTGGAATCGTTTTGATATTGCTCCATCGGCTGTTGAAGTTCCGCGGGTACGTATGGAAGATGCGATGATTCGGTTGTCGGATTGGGATTTGATTCATTTGCACGGTATTTGGCCCCCCTTTATGCATGGGATTATCAAGAAATGTAGGGGATGGAATAAACCGGTCATTTGGTCTCTGCATGGCATGTTGGCGCCTTGGGCGATACGGTACAAGTGGTGGAAGAAAAGCTTGGCATGGACGCTTTGGCAGAAGCATGACTTGCGTACAGCGGCTGTTTTACATGTGACGAGTGAGAGAGAACGTGAATGGGTTGAGGCGTATGGCTTTAAGAAGCGAATTGAAAATGTTCCGTTGGGAACAGCATTCCCAGAGGTGGTTCCGTTACGGCGACATGAGAAGAAGACGCTCCTCTTCGTAGGTCGCATCAATCCAGTGAAGGGGCTTGAGAATCTGATTCGAGCTTGGCAGGTTGTGCAGAACGAGAAATGGAAACTGCGGATTGTCGGTACGGACGTGGCGAATTACTCTGGAACCTTGAGATCTCTTACGCAGCGTTTGGCATTGGAGACGTCTGTTGAATTCCCGGGGCCGAAATACGATGAGACGCTGGATGAGGAATATCGGAATGCCGATGCGCTGATCTTGCCGAGTTTTACCGAGAACTTTGGCGGAGTGGTGGTGGATGCCCTTGCCTGGGGCCTTCCGGTAATTACGAGTAAGGGCACGCCTTGGCAGGAAGTGGAAGCGGCTCGATGCGGTTGGTGGGTGGAAAACGATGCTGAAAGTCTAGTGAAGGCTTTGCGGGCATTGATTTTGCTTTCGGACGCGGAGCGAGCGGATATGGGGGGGCGCGGCCGTGAGTTGGTGCGTGCGAAGTATTCGTGGGAAGCTGTTGCCCTGCGGATGGACGCGGTCTATGAATCTTTGTTTGAAGGGGGGGCAGACAGGATGCCTGTCGCCCCAAATTATGCCAAAGTATGATCTTATGAATGATCGGGTTTATTATAAGTTGATTGGAAAATGTTTGGCCGTTATCGTCGGCCTTCTGGTTCTTTGCAGATTGACTGGTGGTTATGCTGCGGTGGCGGTGGCGGTAATCGGTTCCGTTTGCGCCTTGACGGGGAAGACGGGAATCGCTCTTTGTTGTTATGTGTTCATGCCGCTTACGATTGTCATCAACCCGTTGCTTGTCCCCACCACCTCGTCAATCGCTTATGCGGCTCGGTTTGGTCCTTTGTTGATTGGTGGCATCTTGGCGGTGACGAGTTCGCAGCGGGTCGGGCGGCATTGTGTGCCCTTTGGCTTGATGATTCCTTTCCTCTTGGCGGCCTGTATTTCGTCAGGTGGTGGTTGGCTGCCGAAGGTCAGTTATTTGAAACTTGTCAACTTCTCAGTATTCCTGTTGGGTTTGTGGCTCGGGACGAAGAATATGCACCATCGGCCGAAAGATGTCTATCTGCTGAGGGCTTTTTTTATGGCAATTGCCTGTTGGGTCGTGTTGGGAAGCGTTTTATTATACCCCTTTCCGGCCTATTCGCAGCTTAGCGCCATGCAGCTCGCGATGCGAAGCGGGGATCTGGGGGCTGCGGCTGATCTAGCACAAACGGCCGAGGGAACATCTGCTCTGTTTTGTGGCGTGCTCAATCAAAGTCAGGCGCTCGCTCCGATTATGACCTGTTGTGTTGGTTGGATTGTCTGTGATATGTTGTTCATTCAGCGCAAGTTTAATAAGTTCCATTTGTTGCTTGTGTTTTTGTCGTTGCCGATGCTTTATCTCACGCGTTCAAGATGTGGTTTCTTGTCGTTCTCAGTAATGTTTGCAATGGTTTATTGTTATGCGTCTCGAAAAGTTAAGATGCCGCAGAAGATGAAGCGTCATGTCCGCACGGGGCTGACGGTCGGCTTGGCCCTTATGGGGTTGATTATGATCGCTGCCGAGTTGAAGGATGGTTCGATGACGCGGTGGTTGCGAAAGAAAGATGACGTCTCTTCGGACACGCGAACCCTTACCGAGGCTTTTACGTCTAGCCGCCAGGGTTTGATGGAGGCGTCTATACGTGATTTTAAGAAAAATCCGTTGTTGGGGATGGGGTTCCAGGTGGATGAGAACACTTTACGCAGGTTTGGTCGGCGAAAAGGTCTCATTATTTCCGCGTCGATTGAGAAGGGCGTTCTTCCAACGATGGTCCTTGGAGAAACAGGGTTGCTTGGCTTTACTCTTTTTGCCGTTTTCTTGGTCGGTTTCTATGGTATTTGCAATAGGAAGCAATTTATAACAACTGTGACTCTCTTTACGGTATTCATCACAACGAATATGGGCGAGTCGACGTTCTTCTCTCCGGGCGGGATCGGTGGTATTATGTGGGTGATTTGCGTTGTTGGCGGGTTTACTATAGACACAATTCTTCTTTATCATCGGAACCTAGAAAAGATGATGGCACTTGCAGGACCGGTGGAATTTAGACGATAGGGTAGTACTATGCTTCTTCAACTGAAAAAGTTATATCGCAGTTTACCTCCGCAGCTTACGGCACCGCTCAAGTATGTTCCTGATGGGGTGTTGTTTGGTGGGGGATTTCGCACATGTGTGCCGCGAACGGATCTTTGTTGTCTTGGATCAAATCTGAAGACGGCGCTTGACTATGCGCGTGACCATACCGTCTGGGGGCGTGAGAATATCCCGAACCATATTACCGTAGAAGATGCCGAGAAGGTTGTGGCAGACTTGCCGATTGTCGGATCGCAGGACATATCGGCCGCGCCGGACAAATTCGTGAGCAATGGGGCTACGGATTTCAATTCGTATTGGACGACAACGGGGATGACGAAACTGCCGACACATGTCAAGTTGAGTAATTCGGCGTATGGTGTTGAATGGAAGCACATGCTGCGTATTTGGAAACTGGGCGGGTATGATCGCCATAAGGATCTAAAGCTTACGTTTCGGGGCTACAAGTTTAAGCCAGGAGAGTTCGTTCGATTTGATCCAATCTATAATGAGTTGAGCGTGGATGCCTTTCAGGTTAATAACAGGACATTCCCTGAATTCTTGGCTCGGATACGGCGTTTGCATATTTCATGTCTTCATGGTTATCCAACTCTGATCAAGATGTTCAAGGAACGTTTGGAGAATTTGGGTGAACGATTCGATGTCCGGGAGATCATGTTGGCGAGTGAAGGCGCGACGGTGGAACTGAAAAAGGAATTGTCCGATTTCTTCCATGCGCGTGTCATGTCGTGGTATGGTCTGACCGAAAAGGTCGTTCTCGCGTATGACGAAAATGCCGATGGACGTTTTGTCAATTTCACGTCGTATGGCTATCCACGTGTCGTCGATCAAAGTGAAAACGGAGTTGGGGAAATCGTGGGGACGACGTTTGTGAATCCAGCCATGCCGCTCGTGAATTATAGAACGGGCGATTACGGACGGATTGTACGCGAGGAAGAACGCATCGTTATTGTTGACTTGCAGGGGCGTTCGGCGAAGGATTTCGTCTACGAGTCTCCCGATGTGAAGTATTCGCTCACGGCCATTGGGGCCCCTGATGAAGTCTATCGTAAAATGCTTTTCTTTCAAGTCGTGCAAAATAAGTATGCCGAGATAGAGGTGCTGTTGCTCATTCGCCATGAATGGCAGCACGAAGGGAATCGGCTTTTGGCGTTGATGAAGCAATCATACGAGAAGAATCTACCGAATTTCAAACTGAAGTTCCGCTTGGTTGATGACGATTCGCAGATGGAAAAAAGTGGACGCGGGAAACTTCGGAAGATTGTCCAGAATTTGAATGTGAAAGGATGAGGCTATGAAGGTTGGACTTGTTATCCCTAGTTATCCGAATGAGAAGCGGATTGCCCTGTTCCCTGAGGATATTGATGAATTCCCGGATGATTTGATTGTTGAGACGGGGTTTGGTAAGGCGATGGGGATCAGCGATGCCGCCTATCTGGAGAAGGGATGTCTGATTGAGTCCCGTGAGAATGTTTTTAGAACCTGTGATACGATTTTTGCGCTTAAATTACTTCAACCGCAGGACTATGCCTCTATTCGTGAAGGACAGATGATTGTCGGTTGGACACACCCAACGGGATCGGGCATGAATTTCATGACCGAACAGGCGTTGCCGAAGAAACTGAAAATCATTGACTTAGATAATGCCTATCCCAAGATGTATTATGAGGGCCGATCTGTTGTGCTTGATTTTATTCCGAAGAATTTCCTTTATAAAAATAGTTTCTACGCAGGGTTCTCTTCGACGATGCATGCGTTTCTTAATTATGGTGCTTATCCTGATCCGACAATGCGGATCGCCGTTCTTGGAAATGGGAATACCGCCCAAGGGGTTTTCCATTTCCTTAGCAAGTTTACGGATAACATTCGTATGTTTTACCGTAAGACGATGAATGAGTTCAAGCAGGAGATCGGTTCATTCGATGTGATTGTGAACGGAATCGAGATCGACATTCCCAATGCTCACTTAGTCACAAAAGAAGACATCGCACGGACGAAGAAGGGATGTTTCTTCATCGATGCAGCTGCCGATGCCGGGAATACGATTGAGGGAACGCGGTACACGAGTATCGGGAATCCGATGTATGAAGAGGATGGCCGTTTCTTTTACGAGGTGAATAATTCGCCGTCGTTGATTTATCGTACCGCGAGTAAATTCTTGAGTAAGGCGCTTGCTGAATTTGTGTTTCGGCCAGGTTTGGCCTGTTTCTGGAATGTGAAGGTTTAAAGAAGAGGATGGTCCAATGAGTCCGCGAATGCTCAAATTGGCCGATATTGTTTATCGGTGGTATCCATTGCGTGTGCTGGCGGTGATGTTCTATTTGGCACCGTTGCGGGTAAAGGATCCGTCGTACTATCCCGAGCGGAAGCGCAAGTCGGCGGTTCGCCGTTACCTGGAGTTGGTCTGGTCGGCAATCAAGACAGGGGATTATGGTAAGTTCTACAATCCATACGGGTTTGATCTTGTCGGCTGCAAGAATCAGAAGGAATACATGCTTGAGCCGGAATTCTGGAAGAAGATCATTCCCTTGAATTACAGTGGCGAAATCAACCAGTCCGTAATCCTTCGCGACAAACTGCTCTTTTGGGCGGTGATGTCCAAGTTCGGTATTCCAACACCAAAGGTCGTTGCTTACGTTCGAGGTGGGCGTTGTTTCGTTGATGAGAGAGAATGTACGTTAGACTTATGGACGGATGCGTTGTTGAATTTCAGTTTCCCTCTTTTTTTGAAGGCAACGGATGAAGCTTGTGGAAGGAGTGTATACAAGCTGATGAAAAATGGAAACACGATAGAGTGTGATGGTCGTCCTTTTGATTTTACGAATACGTTTTCGCGGAGTGGGGATTTTATCGTGCAAGAAACGATTTGCAACCATGAATCACTTGCCGTAGTCTATCCTCGGTCGCTGAATACGGCGCGATTCATTACGGTTTGGAATGATCGGGTTGGCAGACCAGAACTCTTCACTCAGTTCATGCGTATTGGTGCCAATGGTAATTCGGTTGACAATTGGGCTGTTGGGGGACTTCTGTTCTCTTTGTCGAGTAAGGGAGAGATTGGTTCTTGGGGCTGGTTTAAGGATAAGAAATATGGTGGGACGAAAGTTGACAAGCATCCAGAGACGATGATTCGGTTTGAGGGTCTGAAAGTTCCTAATTATGAGGTTGCTTTGGCTTTGGCGCTCAAGGCGCATAAATGTTTACCACGAGTGAAATCAATTGGTTGGGACATGGCTTTCACTCCTAATGGCCCCATGATTGTAGAAGGTAATGACAATTGGGAGATTGCGCCTTCTCAAATAGTCAATGGAGGATTGGCTGAACAGGCTAGAGCGGTGTTCCAATGATTCGGCAGATTGTTTGTTATTGTTGTTATCCGTTTGTGTTGTTACGTTGCCGCAATTGGTGGAAATTGCGACAGTTGGCGCTTCAGAGTGGGGGCGGGGTAGTACGGTGGGCGTATCTCCATTTTACGGCCAGGTCGGGTGCTAGCATCCCCTTGGAGGTAGAAATGCCATATCAGCCTTGTTTCCCGCATGGACGCAATGGCGTCTTCATTTCACGTGGAGCAAAAATCGGAAAAGATGTTGTCATTTTTCAGCAAGTGACAATTGGTTCGGATACTCTAAAAGACAGCGGGGGATCTGCGGGATTGGCGCCGGAAATTGGAGACTGTGTTTATATTGGTGCGGGTGCTAAAATAATAGGTGGAGTTAAGGTGGGTGATCATTGTCGTATCGGGGCGAATTGTTGCGTGTACAAGGATCTGCCGTCGCATTCCGTTGCAGTCATGGCCCCTATGCGCGTTATCCAGAAGGAAAATCTTGACAATCGTTTCTTTTCCAAAGAGTCAAGTGGCGAGATGTTTTGGGAAGATGGACAGTGGAAACGGGTGTGATATGGCTGTGGTGTTACCGGTTGGCGTGGTGCTTGTCGGGGTAGTGTTGGATGATGGTTAGTATGTGGTAAATCGAAAGGATGAAACGCGCTAATGAACGAACTTGATATTTATAAGCAAGCAGGGAAGATGTTGGCCTTTACGATCTTGGGCATTGTGCTTTGCCGGTTTACGAAGGGGTATTTCACGCCGGTTTTAGTGCTTGCTGGCGTTTGGTGTGCGATTACCAACAAATTGGGCTGGGCACTTGTTTTTTCCCCTTAATGCCGTTTTTTGTGATTCTCAATCCTGGACTGTTCCCGAAATCGAATTCTGTGGTTGTGCTTTCACTGCGCGCGGGACCGCTTTTGATCGGCCTCTGTCTGGCGATGGGGGGAATGTCCAGGACGGGACGGCACCGATTGCCTTCCATGGGGATCGTTCTGTTTTTGATGGCGGCGCTGGTTTCGTCGGTTGATGGGTGGGTACTATGATGGAATGGGCGCGAAAGACGTCGGACGTGTCAGCCGATAAGCGGTCGTTGACGGAGGCTTTGACTTCGAGCCGTATGGGGTTGATGGCAATGAGTCTGCGTGAATTCCGCCGGAATCCGTTGATCGGAAGCGGGTTTCAGGTTGCGGAATATACGCGTGAACAGACGCGAGGAAAGGGATTCGTGATTTCCGCTTCGGTCGAAAAGGGCGTGTTGCCCGTCATGGTGCTGGGTGAAACGGGGATTTTGGGAGAGATTTGTTTTTTGATTTTTCTCGCGTCGTTCTTCGGCATCTGCATGCAGCGAAAATATTTCGTTACGACGACGATGATGGCTGTCTTTTTTGTGACAAACATGGGAGAGGCAACCCTTTTCTCTCCCGGTGGCATCGGCGGCATCTTGTGGATGATGTGCTGCGTGGGAGGATTTACTCTTGATACGACGATTCTGTTCCGCAAGAATATCATGCGAGAGTGGGCGAATATGGCGCGGATGGAGGCGGAGCGGCGGGAGCAGGTGGAGGCGACGCGTCGGCGATTGGGAATTGGGTGAGGAGGATGTTGAAAAGGTTATGATTGTTGATTTTTGTTTTTCTTTGGGTGGATCTTGTTCTTCTGCCATTCAGTTGAAGCGGCGCGGATTGTAGGCCGCTTTTTTGCCTTTTGATTGGGTGTTGCAGGGGCGTGAGGACGTGTTTGCGGCGGCACTGGAAATTGTTCGGAACAGGGGAGAGGGATGGCTTGTGTTCAAGAATCTTGAGCGGCTTGCGAATTGTCATGCGGGGGCGGGACTCGGGAAATTCCAATATCGGGATCGGGCAACGGGTTTTGAGTTTCTCCATGATTTCCACTGCGATGTTTTGGCGGCGGAAAATCGGCGGTTCTATCACGATGTCGTTGAGGTCTACCGGCGGCGGTTCGCGCGTTTGATCGATTGGCTCTCGTCGGCCGGGAAGGTGCTTCTCGTTCTTGATTCCGATTCGAAGTTTTCCAATGACGATCTGTTGAAACTGAAAAGCGGATGGGAGGCGGCATTTCCTTCTGTCCGCTTTTCGCTTTTTACGGTGCTCTTCGGCCAGGAGGTCGAGGAGGTTGTGGAGGTGGCGGATTTGACCGTGCGGCGCGTACGGTGGCGAAAACATCGTTATGACAATGACGAGACGGCGCCGGAGTGGGATTTCTTGGATGAGGTCTCCTTGAGCGGGCGTTTCAAGGGCGAGGGCGCGCCGATGGAAAGCGGGAGGCGGATGCCGATACTGTACCGTGCGTTGCGCGTGATGTTCCTCGCCAGCCGCAAGCTTCTCCGCCAAGCCGACTGGCTCGCGAGTGTGGAATAGAGAATTTGTGTGCGAAAACAGGTCAGACCTGTTTTCGCAAATGTATCTTTGTACGTCACCCGGCAGAGGTGTCGTTCCTTTGTTACTGAATTGCGATGCGAAAACAGGTCAGACCTGTTTTCGCATTTATTTTTTTAGGGTCTTGAAGCGGAAAAATGTGATATAATGTCGTTGTGTTCTGGCTATTGCCGATCGGGGGATTGGCAAAAAGGAGGACGGAATGTCTGCATCAAACAATCGAGTCAAATCTTACGATACGGTTCACCATCTGATGAGCCGAATCGCGCACAAGGTTTTCATCCTTGACGATGAAGATCGTAACGAATTCCTCGAGATCATTCGCCGGACGGCGGATTTTACGGGGATACAATTACTGGGATGGTGCCTGATGACCAACCATTTCCACTTGCTGGTATATTTGCCAGAGCCGGAGGCGTTGGATGAGGCGGAGGTGTTGCGTAGATATGGTGTGCTCAAAGGTTCGGCGGCGGCGGCGTCCATGGCCGTGCAACTCAATCGGCTAAGGAAAGATGGCCTTGAGTCGGAGGTTGACGTTTGGTTGCGTCGGCAGCGTCGGCGTATGTACGACGTTGGCAACTTCATGAAGATAGCCAAGCAGTGGTTTACCGAGGAATACAACCAACGTCACAAACATACCGGAACGTTGTGGGAGGGCGTCTACATCGACAGGAAGGTTGAGATGGTGTTCAAGGAGATGGCTCAACGCCTCGGTTACATCAACCTCAATCCCATCTGTGCCGCAATGACTGATCGCTACGACGGATACGCATGGAGTAGTTTCGCCGCGTTCCGGCGTGGCGATCAAACGGCCATCGCAGGAATGAAATTCATCTATGGCGAAGTGTGCGAAAACAGGTCAGACCTGTTTTCGCAAATGGAGGCGTGCCATATCGCGTTGCTTGACGATCTGCTTTCCGATATCAAACGTAGCCGGGCTGAGGGAATCGCGCGTCTCCGGGCGGCCGGTTGTGATGCGCCTTGCGATCCGTTGACGAACGAGGTTCTGGTGATGCAGGCGGCGGCGCATCTCGAAGAGGTCAGAAGTGCGTATGTTTCGTTTAAGAACGGCGGGGAATACGGGACTGATCGTTTCCCTGATGTCGAATCGAAGGTGTGGGCGGTGTTGTTCCTCGATCCGGCGTTGGGAACGGACGAAGTGGCGAAACGTTTGGAGGTGTTTCCGTCAACCGTGTACCGTGCGATTGAGAAAATGAAGAGGAATGGTGTACTGGTGAAGCTCAATACGGATGGTCCGTGGATCGTCGGCATGCGAAAACAGGTCTGACCTGTTTTCGCATCGGGGATGAGATTTCGGCTGGTGGAAGGACTTCGGTAATCGAGATCTTTGATTTGGTGACGATCTGTTGAACCTGAAAAGCGGATGGGAGGGGGACGAGGGGTTGAAGGGGGGGGCTTGTCGGGTTCCAGGCCGCGCGGAAGTGCGGGCCTCTCGGTTGGGCGTCCTTTCTCCTTTCCTTATGCTCTTCGTTTTGCTAAAATACTGTCATGAATACGAAGAAAATGTTTGTTGCCGCTTTGGCGGTTTTGAGTGTCGCGGCTTTGGTTGCGGCTGAACCGGTTAAGGTCGTGTTCGATACGGACATGTTGACCGATTTCGACGACGTGGGGGCCTTGGCTTCTCTTCATGCCATGGCCGATGCCGGCGAATGCGAGATTCTCGCGACCGTCTCTTCCACGCGCGGGAATGCGTCCGTAGCGGCGGTTGAAGTGATCAACGGCTACTATGGCCGCGGCGATCTGCCCACCGGGGCGCCGAAGGAGATCGGCGTTCTCGGCGCCAGTCCGCGCGCGAAGGTGAAGGTCGATCCGTTCTCGCCGCTGGGGAAGCGCGGCGGCGGCGACGGCGGGCACTACAAGTACCGCAAGCTCGCGGCCGACTACCCGCAGTGGGTGAAGCACCTCGATGCCGATACGGCGCCGGACGCGAATCTCGTCTACCGCCGCGTGCTCGCCGCAGCGCCGGACCATTCCGTCGTCATCTGCACCGTGGGCTTTCTCACGAACGTGCGCCGTCTTCTCGAAACGCCGGCGGACGCCATCTCGCCGCTCACCGGCGAGCAGCTCGTCGCGAAGAAGGTGAAGCGCTGGGTGGCGATGGCCTGCCGCTATCCGGACGGCCGCGAATACAATTCCTGCAACGACGCCGCCTCTTCCGACTACGCGATCTCCCATTGGCCGAAAGGCATCCCGATCGTGTTTTCCGATTGGCAGTACGGCTGGGACGTCTTCGCCGGGCGCGCGATCACGGAAATGAAGGGCCCGCGCAATCCCGTGAAGGACGTCTTTGCGGGCAACATCCCCTCGCGCGCCGAGGTGGCGAAAAATCCCGCGCGCTGGCTCAACAGCTGCTTCGGCATGGGCGGGCGCTCCGCGTGGGATGAAACGGCCGTACTGGCGGCCGTGCGCGGCGAGACGAGCTACTTCAACGTCCATCGCGGCGCCTACCGCGTGGATCCGAAGACCGGCTCGAACGTGTGGACGCCCGACGAAGAGAACGGCCCGCACGTGCGCATCACCGAGAAGGTGAACAAGCTTGAGGTGGGCCGCGTGATCGACGAGCTCATTTGCCGTTCCCCGAAGAACGTAAAATAAGGAGGTTGCCATGATGCATATCGGTTCTTGGCCGCGCAGAAGCGCGGCCCTCCCTGGGGTCTTTTCGATCGCCCTCCTGCTCTCTTGGGGGGCGGCGGCGTTTGCTCCCGTTTCGATCATTCCGGCGCCGCAGGAGATGAAGCTCACCGGCGGCGAGGCGGTGTTCGACGGGACGATCAAGTATGAGACGGTGGCGTCGATTCCCGAAGAAGGGTATGAGCTTTCGATTACGAAGGGCGGCGGTGTGACCGTGCGGAGTTCCACGGAGAAGGGCCGCTACTATGCGGGGCGCACGCTCCTTCACATCGCCCTGCGGCCGGAAAACGGGAAGCGCTACTACCCGTGCCTTGAAATCAAGGACGCGCCGAAGTTCGCCTGGCGCGGCGTGCAGCTCGACGATGTGCGGCACCACTTCGGCAAGGAGACGGTGAAGCGCCTTCTTGAGCAGATGTCGTGGTACAAGTACAACGTATTCCACTGGCATCTCACCGAAGACCAGTGCTGGTCGCTCGTGATCCCGGGCTACCCCGAGCTTGAAAAGTGGAGCATGACGCGTTCCGCGATGCCGGCGCATGGCGCGAGAAGGGATGAGCGCAAGGCGCCGGGGCAGTACGGGCCCTGCCGCTACACGGCAGAGGACCTGAAGGAAATCGTCGCCTTCGCCGCCGCGCGCCACATCACGGTGGTGCCCGAGATCGAAGTGCCTGGCCATGTCTATGCGCTCCTCTGCGCCTATCCCGAGTTCGCCTGCCAGCCGAAGCGGATTCTCGATGCCGGCCGGAAGCCGCCCGTCTTTTGCGCGGGCGTCTACCCGGACGTTCTGTGCGTGGGCAACCCCGAGGCGATCCGCTTCTTCGAGAAGGTGTTCGACTATGTGTGCGACATCTTTCCTTCGAAGGTCATCCACATCGGCGGCGACGAGTGCCCGCACGTGCGGTGGGAGACGTGCCCCAAGTGCCAGGCGCTCATGAAGCGCGAAGGCATCCCGCATGCGCGCGAGCTTCAGGCGTGGGTCACGCGCCACTTCACCGACTACCTTGCGAAGAAGGGCCGGCGCGTGATCGGCTGGGATGAAATCTTCAAGGGCGGAGACGTGCCGAAGTCGACGATCGGCATGTACTGGCGCGCGGGTTCGCCCGACGGGCTCAAGGCCGTGAATGCGGGCTACGACATCGTGGCGTGCCCCACGAGCCACTGCTACTTCGACTACGGCCAGGGCCTCCCGGAAGATCCGTTCCAGTACATCGGCGGCAACCTGCCGTTTGCGCGCGTCTATACGTTCGACCCGTTCAAGGGCGTCGCGCCCGAGCACCGGAAGCACGTCTTGGGCGGCGAATGCGAAAACTGGAGCTCGCACACCTGGAACCGTTTCGACCTCGAGTGGAAGCTTTGGCCGCGCGGTTTCGCACTTGCGGAAGCGCTCTGGACTGCGCCCGCGAAACGCGATTTCGCGGAGTTCTCCGTGCGGGCGGCCGAGCATCGCCGGCGCCTCATCCGTTCGAAGGTCAACTGTGCGCCGTTGAAGTAAACGAGAAAGCGGAAACAAGATGAAGACGAAACGCATGCTGTTGTGGGCCGTGGCCGCGTGTCTCGGCGGGTGGGCCGCCGGGGCCGTGCCGCACGAACTCGTGGTGGCGCCGGGCGGCGAGACGCCGGAAGGGGCGCTCCGAAAGATCCGCGCGGCGAAGGCCGCGGGCGACACGGGCGCGTGGACGGTGCGCGTGAAAGCGGGCATCTACGCGCTTCAGAAGGCGCTCGTCTTCACGCCGGCGGATTCGGGTACGCCCGCAGCGCCCGTCACCTGGATCGGCGAAGAGGGCAAGAGCGTTTTTGCCGGCGGCGCGCCGATTGCCGGCTGGACGCAAGAGGGCCCGGGCGTGTGGAGCGCGCCTTTGCCGAAGGATGCCGCAGGCCGCCCCGCGTTCTTCGAACAGCTGTGGGTGAACGGGCGGCGGGCATCGCGCGCGCGCCTGCCGGATACGGGCTGGACCGAGGTGTGCGAGCCCACGTGCGTACCGGCGCCGGGCGGCGCGCGCAACGCGTTCGTCGAGTCGTTCACCCTCGGGGCTCCGTTTGCGGAGAAGCTCGCCCAGGTGCCGGCGGAGGATCTTCGGTACGCACAGGCGTGTTTCGTGTGCAAGTGGACCTTCGCGCGCCGCATCCTGCGCGCGTTCGACGCGGCGACGCGCCGCGTGACGACGTACGCGCCGTGTGCGTGGCCGGGGTATGCGCCGTGGGGGAAGTCGGGCACGCTCGTCTGGTTCGAGAACGTGCGCAGCGCCTTCGACGCGCCGGGCGAATGGTTCTACGATGCGAAGGCGGGGAAGGTACTGTATCGTCCGCTCGCGGGCGAGGACATGACGCGGGCCGTCGTGCTCGCGCCCACGGCGGGCCTTTCGCAGCTCGTCGTTTTCGCGGGCGAGCCCGCGAAGGGGGCTTACGTGCATGACATCGCGTTCTCCGGCCTCACCTTCGCCTGCACGGCAACGAAGACGCGCCTGACGGACGTCGTAGCGGGCGCGACGGGCGGTACATGGACGCCGCCCGCGGAGGGCCCCACGGAATCGTGGCAGTTCCAGGCCGCGCAGTCGGCCGACGCCGCCGTGATGGCCACGGGCGCGCAGCGCATTTCCTGGTGCCGCTGCGCCGTGCGGCAGACCGCGAATTACGCGTTCCGCCTCGGCGACGGCTGCGCGTTCAACCGCATCGTCGATTCGCGGCTCGAAGACCTCGGTGCGGGCGGCGTGTGGCTGGGCGCGAAGCGCGGCTATCCGCCGCCGAACACGGGCGCGAAGCTTGCGCGCCGCGTCTATCACGCGCAGGAGGTCGCCCCCGAGGCGAACCACCACAACCTCATCTCGAACTGCGTCATCCGTGCGGCGGGGCTCGTGAATCCCGAGGGAACGGGCGTTGCGATCACGCATGCGGCGGATTGCAAGGTGGTCTGCTGCGATATCATGGACATCTACTACACGGGCGTTTCCGTGGGCTGGACCTGGGGGTTTGCGGGATCCGTCGCGCAGCGCAACGAAGTCGCCTTCAACCGCATCGCGCGTCTTGGGAAGGGGATGATGAGCGACATGGGCGGCGTCTACACGCTTGGAACAAGCTACGGCACATGGGTGCACGACAACGTGATCCACGACGTGGCCTCGTTCTCCTACGGCGGCTGGGCGCTCTATACGGACGAGGGGAGCGAGGGCCTTGTGATGGAGCGCAACCTCTGCTGGAACACGACGGACGGCGGTTTCCACCAGCACTACGGCACGGGCTGCGTGATTCGGAACAACATCTTCGCCTGGAACCGGATGGTGGGGGCGGTGCGCACCGCGCGCGCGGAAGTGCAGAACGTGCCGTGTTCGTTCCATTTCCACAACAACATCGTGCTCGTGCGGGAGGGTCCGCTTGCGAGCTGGGACATCCTGAACGTGGGGGGCGTGTGGGCGAACAACGTGTGGTTCGACGTTTCGGCAAAGCCGAAATTCGCGCACAATCTCGATTGGGCGCAATGGTGCGCAACGGGGCACGAAGTGAACGGCGTCTATGCAGACCCGCTCTTCGTGAACGCCGCGGCGAACGATTTTCGCCTGAAGCCGGAATCGCCGGCGTTCAAGATGGGTTTCAAGGCCTGGGATTACGCCACGGCCGGAGCGAAGTTGCCTTAAAAAGGAGGGAATGGAAAATGAAACGGAGAGATTTTGTCAAGGCCGCCGGCGGGGCGGGGCTCTTTACCATCCTGCCGCGCGCGCTTATTGCCGGGAGCGGTAAAACGCCCCCGAGCGAGCAGGTGTGCCTGGCGGCGATCGGCGCGGGCGGCCGCGCCGCGAGCGATATCGGCGGGCTCGAGCACGCGGGCGGGCGCTTTGTGGCGCTTTGCGACGTCGACGCGAAACACAGCGCGCGCGAGCGCAAGAAGCACGAGAAGTTGCCGTTCTTCACGCACTACCGCGAGATGCTCGACAAGCTCGACAAGTCGATCGACGCGGTGATGATCGGCGTGCCGGATCATTGGCATGCGACGATGGCGCTCGAGTGCCTGCGGCGCGGCAAGCACGTTGAATGCGAGAAGCCGCTCGCGCAGAGTTTCCATGAAATGGACGCCATGCTTGCCGCGGCGAAGGCACACCCGAATCTCGTCACCCAGGCGATGAACCAGGGCCATGCCTACGATACGATCCGCGACTTCCGCGAATGGGTGGAAGCGGGGCTCATCGGCGAGGTGACGGAGGCGCACATCTGGTGCCCTGCGGTGTATTCCTTCATGGACCATCTTGACGAGATGAAAAAGCCGTGGCCGATTCCCGAGACGCTCGACTGGGAACAATGGCAGGGCCCCGTGCCGCATCGCCCCTACTTCCCGAAGTACCTGCCGGGCGCGTGGCGCTTCTGGACCGCCTTCGGCACGAACACGCTCGGCGACTGGAGCTGCCACTTGATGGATCCGCTTTTCTGGACGCTCGGGCTCGCTCTTCCGAATACGGTCAAGGCCGAAGTCTTCGGCACCTGGGATCCCGCGCGGCATGGCGCGACGTTCCCGAAGGGCGTGAAGACGACGTTCGAGTATACGACGCGCGCGGGAAAGCCGTTCAAGCTCGTGTGGTACGACGGCATCGCCTGCCGAACGGTACCGGTGCCCCCCGGGTACAAGGACGACATGAAATTCTATCCGCCGTACAATTCGGAGGAGGCGCGCAAGCGCCGCGACCACATGTGCAACGGCGCGTTCGTGTATGGAACGCGCGGCGTCATCGAATACGGCCACCATGGCGCGAACTATCTGCGCATGCTCCCCGATGTGACGCTCGCGAAGCTGCGCTCCGAGAACGGGTGCCCGCCCAGAAAGTACGCGCGCGTGCCGGGCGGCGACCCCTATTCGGAATTCCTCGCCGCCGTCAAGGGTGGCCCGAAAGTGGGAAGCGACTTCGCCTACGCGGGTGCGATGACGCAGTGCTCGCTCACGGGCGTCGCCGCGCTCTTCGACGCGGGGAAGACGCTCCGCTGGGACGCCGCCAAACGCTGCTTCGCGAATAGCTCCGCCGCGAACGCCATGCTCCACCAAAAGCGCCTCGCGGGATGGTGAGGGACGCGGCAAGTCTAGAGACAGAGCGTATTTTTGTTCTCATGGCGGTATCATGAAAAAGGCGATGCGAGTTTTTGTTTTGGCGGGCGTCGGCGGTTTCTTTTTAACCGCAGGCGCCGCGCTGAATCCCTATGGCGCCTGTGCGCATGTGACGCGCGGGGAACCGGCGGGGCGCACCTGTGCGATGCTCGAAGTGGCGGGCATCGGATGGGTGCGGAGCGATTTCGACTGGGCGGCGATCGAACGCAAGCCGGGCGAATGGGATTTCTCGGCGATGGACCGCGTGCTCGAAGGGTGTGCGCGGCATGGCGTGCAGCTCTTGCCGATTCTCGGCTACCGGGTGCCGTGGGCGGATCCCGCGGATGCGCATCTCGACAAGTGGGGCGAGTACGTGCGGCGCGTGGTGCGGCGCTACGGCAGGCGCCTGCCCGTTGTTGAAGTGTGGAACGAAGAGAATATCAAGCACTTCTGGAAGGGGCCGAATCCCACGAACTATCTCGCGCTTTTGAAGCGCACGTATGAGGTCGTGAAGGAAGAGGCGCCGTCCATTCGCGTGTCGTTCGGCGGTACGGCGGGCGTGCCGCTCGACTATATCGAGGGGGTCTACAAGCTCGGCGGGGCCAAGTATTTCGACATCCTCAGCGTGCATCCCTATTCCCATCCGTACGCGCCGGAAGGCAATTTGGATCAGAGCATCGAGAAACTGCGCGCGATCATGGCGAAGTATGGCGATGCGAAAAAGCCGATCTGGATTACGGAAGTGGGCTGGCCCACCCATCAGGTGAAGCTGGATGGCGACGCGCCGCTTCTGCGCGCGGCCCTCGCCGCCTGCGACCCGGCGAAGACGGCGTGGCGCACCCTCTACCTGCCCGCGCAGGAAAACGATCCGATGACGGGCGACCACCTTCTGAAAATGCTGCCGCCGGGTTCGACGGTGGAGTTCTGCCGGGCCAAGACCCTGGCCGCCCGCCTCGCGCGCGGCGACGTGGATGCCGTCGTCTATCCGTTCTCGGAAGCCTATCCCGCCGATACGGTGGGCGACGTGCTCGCCTTTGTGAAGCGCGGCGGCGTACTGGTGGATTTCGGCGGCATGCCGCTTTGGAACGCCTTCAAGCAGGATGACGAAGGCTTTCTCGCGCCGGCGCCCAAGCATCAGGCGTGGGCTGATCGCAAGGCGTTCCGGATTGCCGAAACGGCCTGGTGGATCGACAAGCGCTATCCCGAAGCGCTCGACGTGCGGCCTGTCGCGGCGAATCTCCCGGCGAAGACGTTGCGCGGCGAGCGTTTCTTCACGGCGGCGCACCTCAAGCCGGGCGACCGTTTCATTCCGCTTCTCGCGGGGCAGGCGAAAGACGTGACGGCCGTGTGTGCGGGCGTGTACAAGTTCAACAGCGACTACACGGGCGCGGTGGCGGTGAGCGGCCTCTTCAACCACATGCGCGGCACGAGCGACGAGGCGCGCCAGGCGAAGATGATGACGCGTTCGCTCGCGCTCGCCTTCGCCGAAGGGGTGGAGGCGTTCTTCTGGTATGAGACCACGCAGGTGGACCGCGATCCGTACGATCCCGAATCCTATTTCGGAATGCTCCATGCGAACTTCGCACCGAAGCCGGCCTACGGCGCGTACATGACATTCATCGAGCGTCGGCCGGCGGGGAGCGTGCAGCTGGAAAGACCGTGGAAGAGCGCGGACGGAAAGACCTACTTCCCGCAGTGGAGGGAGCCGAATGGGCGCGTGGGCGGGCTCATTTGGACGACTTCGAAAAAGTGCGGGATGCGTCCGCTCCGGTTTACGGGACGCGAGATGGAATTCATGGATCATCTCGGCGCGCGGGTGCGCGCGGAACGCGCCGGCGAGGCGTGGTGCGTGGAGGTGAGCGATGCACCGGTCTATTTCCGCGGCGGCGAGTTGGTTCAAAAGTGAGGAGACGGAAAGGATGAAGACGAATCTCTACAAGTCGATGGTGGTGGCGTTCGCGGCGCTGGGGGCGCTTGGCGTTCTTGCGCGCGATGCCGACGAGCTGCGCGCGGCGGTGGCGCAGCAGGTGAAGTCGCTCACGGTCGAAGACGGGGCGTGCCCGGGGAGCGTGATCGTGGCGGGCGAGGCGGCCGTGCCGCTCGCGTTCGGCCGCGTGAGCGGCGTGAAGGCGCCAGTGGCGGCCGCGACCTCGACGGGCCGCGGCCGGGCGGTGGCGGTGACGCATCAGAGTTTCTTCTCGGCGGGTACGGCGCATCGGCCCGAGAACGCCACGTTCCTGCGCGCCTGCCTCGTGTGGCTCGGGGGCGGGCGGCATCCGCGCACGGTCTATCTCGATACGCGCGCGGCGGGAATGCGCCCGGCGATCATGCAGGCGATGAAGGACGTGAAGGACTTCCAGATCGTGCCGTTCGATTCCTATGACGCCCTCGCGGCATTCCCCGAGAAGGCGGTGGTGGTCACTTCGCCCGACGGCCATCCGCTTGCGGCGGCGGCGAAGCTGAAGGCGTTCCTTGAAAAGGGCGGCGCGGCGCTCGCGCCGGTGGTGGGCTGGGGGTGGCACCAGGTGAGCGGCGGGAAGTCGTTCCGCACGGAGAGCCCGTTCAACACGGTGTTCGGGGCCTGGGGGCTCTACACCTCCAATGTGATCGTGGATCGGGAACGCGATGGCACCTATTCGGTGACGCAGGCGTTTGACCTGCCGGGCGTGACGGCCGAGGACGCCTTGGACCTCGTCTCGACCGGTCGGCCCCTGCCGCAGGCTCTTGGGGCGCGCTGCCTCTTCACGCTCGGGCAACTTGCGGACGTGCTGGCCCTCGACGATACGCGGTATTTCCCGCGCCTTCAGGCGCTCGTCAAAGCCCCGGCGAAGAACGGATTCCTGCCGGCGCCGGAGCATCCGCTCGGAACGAGCCGCGTGGCGTTGCGCCTCGGGTATCAGCTCTTTCAGAACGAGTGGCTGGCGGCGCCGGAGCGCGTGTGGCCGGCGAGCCCGGCGGCAACGGTGTATCCGGGCGTGCCGGCGAAGGGAACCGAGCGGGAGACGCGCGAGGTGGCCGTGGATCTTGCCGTGCCGCGGTGGCATGGTACGGGCCTCTTCGCCGTGGCGGGCGAACCGCTCACGATCGAACTTCCCGAGGGGGCGGAAAAGCTGGGGCTGCGCGTGCGCGTGGGATCGACCACCTGCCGGGTGACGGCGCACGCGAAATGGCTCCGTGCGCCGGTCGTCGACGTGGAGCTGCCGCTCACGAAGGCGAAGACGACCTTTTCCTCGCCGTTCGGCGGGCTCATCTACCTTGTCGTGCCGAAGGGCGCGAGCGGCACGACGACGGTGAAGGTGGGGCCGGCGTGTGCGGCGGCCACGTACGTGGAAGGGCGCGATACGCCTGAAACGTGGGTGGCCGCGCTCAGGCGGTCGCGCGCGCCGTTCGTGGAGCTTGAGAGCGACCACGTGGTCATCTCGGTGCCCACGAAGTACGTGCAGAACCTGGCCGACCCGGCGCCGCTCCTTGCGGTGTGGCGCGAAATCATCGATAACGATGCGCGCCTCACGGGGCGGCCCCTGAAGCGCCGTTACCCCGAGCGGATCGTCGGCGACGTGCAGCTCTGCGCGGGCTACATGCATGCGGGCTATCCGATCATGGTGCCCACGAGCGCGCTGCGCCATTTGCTGAGCGAGCGGGTCATCCGCGCGGGCGAACAGGATGACGTGTGGGGCTTCTTCCACGAGATGGGGCACAACCACCAAAACGCCGACTGGACCTTCAACGGCACGGGCGAGGTGACGGTGAACTTCTTCACGCTCTACAATTTCGAAAAGATCTGCGGAAAGACGATTCGGGAAACGAAGATGGGCAATGCGGGATTGGCGCAACGGGTGGCGGCCTGGAACGCGGCGGGCCGCCCGCTCGACCAATGGAAGGCCGATCCGTTCCTGGCGCTCGACTTCTTCGCGAAGCTCATCGAGAAGTACGGCTGGCCGACTTTTGAAAAGCTCTTCGCCGAATATCGCGCGCTTGCGCCGAACGAACGGCCGAAGACCGATCTCGAAAAGCGCATCCAGTGGTGCCGGCGGCTTTCGCGTCTCGTGGGGGAGGATCTTTCGGCCGAATTCCGTTTCCTCGGCGTGCCGCCGGTGCCGAAACCGGCGGCGGAGGCGCCGAAGAAGTGACGGTTCGATTCTAATGGAGGCCTAACGAATCCATGGTACACTAGGGGGCATCCTATGGAAACCGAAAAGAGTACAGTCGATGCGAGTTTGGCCCTGCTGGGAGAGGAACGGCTCAAACTCGAACGGGAGGCGCTGGCGATCGAACGCGAGCGCCTGGCGGCGGCGCGTCAGCGGGCCGAGGCCGAAGCCGCGATGGAAGTGAAGCGGCATCATCCGTTTTTGGTGGTGTCGTCGGTCGTGCTCTTGGCGCTCGTGAGTTTTGCGGGGGGGCTACTCGCGGGGATGACGATCATGGAGACCCGGGCGCAGGCGCAGCGCGAAGTGCGTTTGGCGCGGGCGCTTTCACAACTCGATTCCTTTGCAGGCGGCAGCGTGACCAACGCGGCGGCCCTGCCGAAGGGCATTGGCGATAAAACGCCGCACGCCGCGCATCGCAACGTGGCCGTGATGGTGATTCAATAGAGTGGTTGGCGCAGATGAAAACAACCCGTGAAGGTGGATTTTCCGTGGGCGCGCGCGTGGCGCTCGGGCTTCTGATGGGGGCGTTCGCCCTTGGCGCGGTCGAGCCGAACGTGCAGCCGGAATTGGAGCTCGTCTGTTCGGCAACCAATCTCGTGGTGACGGAAGAGATGAAAGTGGCGGTGAAACTTTGGATGCCGCCCTTGAAGGACGAATTTTCCGCAACGCCGCCCGTGATGGCCCAGCGTCCGCCCGATTTGCAGGCGGCGTTCTGGGGCCCGAAATGGAAGGTGGAGATCCTCCAGCCGGTCGACCCGAAGCGGATTCCGCCGCTCGAGACGGAGGCGGAGCGCAATGCGCCCGTCTTTACGCTCAACGACTACATTACGGACGGTTTCCCGAGCCTTCGCTCGCCCTTTGGCGGGCGTGACCCGTTCGCGGGCCTGTTCGACGACGACGACTTCTTCGGGCGCGGGCTCGGGCCCCGGAAGGCGAAATTCCCGTTCGCCGTGCGGCGCGTGGAGCGGCATGGGGTGAAGGGCTGGGAATTCACGGCGGAATCGCTGCCGTATCGGGCGATGAAGCCGGGCGTGATGTCCTTCCCCCCGGTGACGGCGCGGGTGCCGGTGATTACGGCCATTCGCACGGTGCGCGACCGGTATGGCCGCGCAACCTACCAGCCGACGTTGAAGGAGGCGCGGCTCACCACCGGGGCGCGGATGGTGACGGTGGTGGAGCCGCCGTTCGCGGGGCGGCCGAAGAGCTATTGCGGCGCGATCGCCTCGAACCTCGTGGTGAAGGCGGCGCTCGATGTGAACGTGTGCACGGCGGGCGATCCGCTTCTCCTCACGCTCGACATCTCGGGGGCGACGGATCTGACGGCCGTGACGGCGCCGGCGTTTGCCGACGTGCTCAAAGAGGGGGGCGTGTTCCGTTTGGACGAAGGGGCGCTCAAAACGGAAACCCTCGCCGAATCGCGGCGCTTCACCTGGCGGGTGCGTCCGCTCAAGGCGGGCACGGTGGAATTTCCGTCCTTGCCCGTGGCGTATTACGACGTTGCCCGGCGGGCCTACGTGACGCGCCAGACGGCGTCGTTCCCCATCCAGGTGAAGGCGGGTGCGCAGGCGGCCTTGGGCGCCCTTGGCGAGGCGGAGGGCGATACGGACGAGTTTCCGTTGCCGGACGGGCTTGACCTTGCCGCGCGCGGGGCGGCGGCGGAGCCGCTTCTGCCGCATGCGGGCGTGGCGCTTGCGCTCTTTCTGCTGGCGCCGGTGCTGTTCGCCGTCATTCGGCTTGCGCCTCCCGTGCGGCGGCGCTTCGCCGCGCAGCGGCGCGCAACGCGCCGGGCGGCGGCGTATGGCGTGTGCTGGCTGGCGCTCCAGGAAAGAGATCCGGAGAAGCGGGCGCGGGCGATTCGCACCTTCTTCGCCACGCGTTACGACGTGAACGGGGCGGCGGTGACGGCGGCGGATGCACGGCGGTTGATGGCGGGCGATTTTACGCCTGAGGAAATCGAGACCGTGGCGACGGCGCTTGCGGAACTCGATCGCACGAATTTCGCGGCGCGCAAGGTGGTGGCGCTCCTGTTGATGGTGGGCTTTGCCGTGTGCGGGGCCTGGGGGGCGTCGCCCGAGTTCTCCTATCGGCGGGCCGGGGCGCTGGCGACGCAGGCCGTGGACGAGGCGGGGTTCAAGGCGGCCGCCGCGGCTTATGTCGATTGCTTGGCGGCGGGGGCGGCCAATCCCGTTCTCTATCAGAATCTCGGCGCGTGTGCGCTTTTGGGGGGCGATGCGCGCGTGGCCCTTGCGGCCTTCGCCTGTGCGGAGCGGCGCGGCGGGGAAACGGCCTCGACGCGGCGGGGCGTGCGCGCGGCGCTCGCACAGCTCAAAAAGGATCCGCGGGCGGATCTGCCGCTTACGCGCACGTTCTGTGCGCCGCATGTTCGTTGGCCGCTCGATGCGCGGCTTGTGGCGACGGCGCTTGCCTGGGCGCTCCTCTGGGGGCTCTTCCTCATTCCGCCCTGCGGCCTCAAGCGCGTTTTGATCGTGGCGGTGGCGCTCGTCGTTTTGGCCGGTTCGGTCTCGGTGGGGGTGTCGTTCGCCGGAGAACAGATGGCGAAAGGAGAGATCCATGCGCGCCGTTAAAGTGATTGTGTGCCTCTTCGTGCTGGGCGCGGCGCTCGCTTCGCCGGCGCAGTTCTTTCACATGAACCTGGGCGGAAGGGGGCAGGAGATGCCGTCCTTCACGGGTACGGTGCGCCTGGAGCCGTCCCATCCCGTGGTGGGGATTCCCTGTGCGTTCGTGTTCACCTTCACCTCGAAGAGCCGGTTCGAAATCCAGCAGGTGATGGGGCTGCCGAATGCGAACATCGAGTACCTGGCCGATTCCGTTGAGCCGTATGCCGACAACACCTATCGCCTGCCGGTGCGATTTACGGCGCCGATGAAGACGACGCTCAACGTGGTGGTGGGCGGCATGCAGACGGTGGAGCAGGGAAACGGCACGTCGTTTCGCTCAAGCTATTCAACGAACTTCCGCAAGGCGCTCGCGCCGCTCGCAATCAACGTGAAGCCGTTGCCGGAAGAGGGGCGGCCGCCCACGTTCTCGGGAGCGGTGGGGCGGCAGTTCGATCTCACGGAGACGCTCTCGCCGGATCGGGTGCGCCCGGGAGATCTTGTAACGGCCACCTACGAGCTCGTCTATGACGGTTACTGCCCGTCGAACATCTGGCCGCGCATCGAGCGCATTTCGAAGGAGTTCAAGGTGTACGAGCCGAAGGAGGTGGCGCGTGTGCCGGGCCGGGTGACCTGGACGCAGATTCTCGTGCCGCGCACGGTGGCCGCAACGAACGCCCCGCTCGTGTCGTTCGACTACTACAATTCGCGGGTGGGGCGCTACGAACGGGCGCAGGCGCGCGTGCCGAAACTCGTGTTCATCTCCGGCGAGGCGGCGAGCACGCAGAATACGAGCGTGACGGTTGCCGGGGAAAAGGAGAGCTCTGCGGCGGCGGCCGCTACGGCTCAAGCCCCGCTGGTGCTGCGTTTCGCGCCGGCGCGGAAGGCGCCGGTGGTCGCGACGCTCGCGCCGGGAACGGCGGTCAAGGAACTTGCCGTGGTCAATGGCTGGCGGCGGGTGGAAGCGGAAAAGGCAATCGGCTGGCTCGAGTGCCCCGCGCGGAAATGAGATTCTGGCCCGGCTCGCTTGAAATCCGGCGATTGTCCCCCCCCCCCGGGTTCCAGCGCCCTCCGTTGCTCCCTAAGACATGCTATTGGCTATGCCCAGGTGGACGCTTCCGGCGTCGCCATGGGGGCCAACTGCCTTGACTGCGGTTCGAGGATGCGGCGGCGGTCTCCTCCGTGGCGGATGGTTCGGGTGTCCCGCCCGTCGGCGCAAAACTTGGAAAGCTGGGACAACGGGCGTCCCGCCCGTTGCGGGGTGGATTCCCAACGGGCAAGATGCCCGTTGTCCCAGTTTCGCCATCTCCAAATTTGCGACAATACCATAAAATGCGCATCAAGCCGATCCTGTTCACAGAACGCTCGTCGTACCGGGCTTCATTTGGACATTCAGGCATTCGAACATTCCACACGGTACAGGAGCGCTCGGTGCACAGGAGACCGAAAAATGGGGTAAACTCCAGGCACCTTTCGCTTGCGCTTGTGCGTGTTTTGCGCTAAAATATAGAAGTCAACCCGTAAATAAGGAGAACGAATGAATCGACGTGATTTTCTTGCTGGGAGCGCTTTGGCCGGTTTGGCCGTGGCGATGCCTGCTCTTGCCGACGACTGCCCGAAGAAGAAGGGCCTGCCGAAACTGCCGTTTCCGAAGGAGCCCGCGCAGTTGAACCTCTGCCTTCAGTGGGGATTGATTCCGACGGCTGACGACGTGAACGCGAAACTCGATTATCTCGAGGCGAACGGCTATCAGGCGGTGGAAATTCCTTCGGGCCTCGGTTGGCTCAAGGACAAGGGCCTCAAGGTGGCGGCCTCGCTCAAGAATCGCAAGCTTTTCCTCGCAACGGCGTGTGGCCCGAGCCGGTTCGACCGGGCGGACAAGGCGGCGAACGACCGCGAGGTCGAGTCCTTCTTCCCCGTTCTCGAAGTGCTCGGCGAAATGAAGAGCGTGGGTCTCATCATCTGCCCGGCGCGCGGCAAGCCGGAAGTGGGCCTCACGGAGCTGCGTGAAGATTTCGTTACGAACACCGGCAAGCGCCTCGCCGAGAAGGCGGCCGCGTGCGGCACTACCATCGTGCTCGAACCGCTCCAGCGGCGCGAGACGCCGTTCCTCCGCCAGGTGGCGGATGGCGCGAAGATGGCGCAGGAGATCGGGCCGGGCTGCACGGTGATGGGCGACTTCTGGCACATGTCGAAGGAAGAGCCGTCGTTCTTCGGCGCGTTCGTTTCGGCGGGGAAGCTCCTCACGCACGTCCACATCGCCTCGCTCGGCCGCCGGAAGATTCCGGGCTCGGACGGTGCGCTCGATAATTACGTGGATGGTTTCCGCGCGCTCAAGTTCCTCGGCTATCGCGGGGCGGTGTCGGTGGAAGCCGGTTTCCTTCCCGTGGGCAAGAACGAGAAGGGCAAGGATATCTATCCCACGAACGAGCAGAAGCACGCCGTATTCACGGGCATGGTGAAGATGCTGCGCGAACAGTGGGAAATGGCGTGAGTCGAATGCCGAATGTAGAATGTAAAACGTAGAATGGAAAGTGTGGAATGAAGGCCGGGTGGCCGGAATTCCGTAGAACCGATTTCAAAAAAAGGAAAAACAAAATGACTCGTAAAGACTTCATCAAGAGTTCGGCGCTGTTCGCAGGCGCCGTGGGTGTGCCGTCGATCCTCAAGGCCGAAGGCGCCAAGCGCGTTTTCAAGGTCGGCATCGTCGGTTGCGGCGGCCGCGGCAACGGCGCGCTCGCCAACATCTTCACGGCGGCGAAGATGCTGTGCGCCGAAGGGTGCAACGTCGAAATCAAGGTGGTGGCGGCGGCCGACTATTTCTTCGAGAAGGCGGAGAGCGTTGCCACGAAGTACGGCCTTGACGTCAAGTATGCGTTCGGCGGTGCGAACGGTTACAAGAAGGTGATGGAAAGCGATGCGGACATCGTGATTCTCACGACGCCGCTCAACTTCCGCCCGATCCACACGATGGCCGCCGTTCAGGCGGGCAAGCACGTGTTCGCCGAAAAGGGCGTGGCGGTGGACGGCGCGGGCTGCCGTCTCATGATCGAGGCCTCGCGCCTTGCGGCGAAGAAGGGCCTCACGATCGTGTGCGGCACGCAGCGGCGCCATCAGCGCGGCTACCGCCTCATCGCGGACGCGCTGCAGAAGGGCCTCGTGAGCCCGATTCTCGGCGGCAACGTGTATTGGAACGGCGCCGTGCCGTGGGTGAAGAATCGCGACGCGGGCGAGTCGAACGCCTCCTACCTCTGCAAGAACTGGCTCAACTTCACCGAACTTTCCGGCGACCACATCTGCGAGCAGCACGTGCACAACATCGATATCGCGAACTGGTACCTCGGGCGCTATCCGAAGAGCGCGCTCGGTTTCGGCGCGCGTGCGCGCCGTTTGAGCGGCAACCAGTACGACTTCTTCGGCATCGACTTCGACTACGGCGAAGGCGTGCACATCCACTCGATGTGCCGTCAGATCGACGGCTGCTCGGGCGGCGGCGTGTGCGAAGTGTTCCGCACGAAGGATTCCATCATCGCGGCGGGCCATTCCGTGAAGGGCCTCGACGGCAAGCGCATCGAGCTCAAGGGCGACTTCCGCGATGGCAACCCCTACGATATCGAGCACTACGATCTCCTCCGCTCGATCATGAAGACGGGGCCGTATTTCAACGAAGGCGAAGCGTGCGCGATGTCCACGGCCTGCGGCGTGATCGGCCGTATGTCGTGCTACACGGGCCAGATCATCTCGCTCGCGTCGATCCTCACGGATACGAACAGCAAGTACTACAACATGGACTGCATTCCGCGCCCGGCGGACTTCGAGAAGGGCGAAGTGGCGATGCCGGCTCTGGCCGACAACGAATGGGCTCTCCCGGGCCGTCCGTGGCGTGGGTTTGACAAGAATGTGAAGACGGCGAACAAGGCGACCTTCGGTGCGCCGCTTGGCTTCTAATTTTCGAAAGGCATTATGAAGACGCTCCTGATTGGCAAGGTTTTGACTTTCACCCTGGCGCTCGCCTCGCTCGCCGCTTCGGTGGCGGGTACAGCGCCGGCGCCCACCGCGTCGCTCGCCGGTGCCCAGTGGATCTGGCATCCGAACGGGGAACGCGGAAATTGCAAAGTGTTCCTCAGCGCCTCCTTCGAGGCGCCGGCGGCCCTCTCGCGCGCGCAGCTCATCTTCGCGTGCGACAACGGCGCCGTGGTGCGTGTGAACGGAAAGGACGTTGCCAAGCAGGGTACGGGTAACGACGACTGGCGTACGCCCACGGTGGTGTGGGATTTCGGCGGCGTCGTGAAGGCGGGCAAGAACCTGATCGAAGTCGAAGGCTTCAATGTGGATAATCGCGCCGGTTTCATCGCGGCTCTCGAGCTTGCGGATGCGGCCGGCGCGGTGCGCACGTTCAAGACGAACGACCTCGATTGGCAAGTCTCGCTGGATGGCCAGAGCTTTGTCAAGCCTTCGGTGGCCGGCCTCTACGGTGTTTCGCCGTGGGGGTTGTGCGCCGAAGGCGTGCGCCAGGCCGCACCGCGCCTGCGCGACATCGCGGGCGTTCGGCCCTACACGAGCACGTGGATCGCGGCGGCGGAGGCGCCGGTCGCGAACGATGCGGAGCGCCGGGCGCAGATTTCGGCTTCGGGAACGAGCTGGTTTGCGAGTTCCTTCACGAACGCGGGCGAGATCAAGAAGGCCGAATGGTGCGTGGCGGGCCTGGGTGTTTTCGAAGTGTATGTGAACGGCACGCGCGTGGGCGGCGAACAGGCGCTCAAGCCGGGTTTCACGCATGCCGTGAAAACGAAGCATTACTTCGTCTATGACGTGACGAAGGAATTGAAGGCCGCGCCTGGCGCTCGGAACACGCTCGCGGCCGAAGTCTCGGCGGGTTGGTGGCGCGACAAGATCGTGCACTACGCCGGCTCGAAGAGCGCCTTCCGCGGCGAACTCCTCATCGAGTATGCCGATGGGCGGCGCGAGGTGCGTACGACGAATCCCGCGGATTGGACGGCCGGCGTGGGCGGCCCGGTGACGCGTGCGGGCATTTTCGACGGCGAGCTCTACGATGCGCGCATCGCCTCGCCGCTTCTCGGGCTCTCCTCCTTCAAGCCGGCGGTTGCGTATGACGGCTTCAAGGGCGATGTGTTCCCGAACGAAGGCGCGGAAATCGTGCGCCGGTTCGATCTGGCGATGAAGCCCGTGGAGGCGTATTGCTGGAAGGGCGTGACGGGGGCGGCAAAGGACGTCTTCGGCAAGGTGGTGAAGACGCGCGTCTTCAAGCCCGGCGAGACGCTGCGCGTGACGCCCGGCGAGACGCTCGTTGTGGACTTCGGGCAGAACGCCGCCGCCGTGCCGCACTTCCGCGCCGAGGCGAAGGCCGGTACGGTGCTCACCTGCCTTCCGGGCGAAATGCTCAACGACGCGAACGGCGAACGCCGCCGCGGCAATGACGGCCCTGCGGGCTCGCTCTACCGCTTGAACCTCCGGATGCCCAACACGGGCATGCGCTCGGTCTATACGTTTGCCGACGGCAAGGCGGACTACTATCCGCGCTTCACCTTCTTCGGCTATCGCTATATTTCCATCACGGCGACGGACGCCGTGGCCCTCACGGTTGAGAGCGTGCCGGTGACCTCCATCACGAAGGAGATGGAGCTCGGCTCGATCGAGACGGGCGTGAAGGACGTCACCCGCCTCATCGCGAATGTCTACTGGGGCCAGCTTTCCAACTACCTCTCCGTGCCGACGGACTGCCCGCAGCGCAACGAGCGCCTGGGGTGGACGGCCGATACGCAGGTCTTTGCGGAAGCCGGCACCTTCAATGCCGACACCTCGCGCTTCTTCCACAAATGGATGCGCGACATGCGCGACTCGCAGCACGTGCTCGGCGGCTTCCCCGGGGTCGCCCCCCGCGGCCAGTACGGCAACTCGGCGATGCGCCTGGGGTGGGCCGATGCCGGCGTGATCGTGCCCTACCAGGTGTGGAAGCAGTTCAACGACACGGCGATCGTGAACGAGAACTGGGCGGCGATGGAGAAGTATCTGGCGCGGTGCAACGAAACGAAGTACGAGCATACGGCCATTGCCGGCGAATGCCAGAACTACCAGTGGGCCGACTGGCTGAGCTATGAAAAGCTCGAAAGCTGCGGTGGCGGCATCAACGGCAAGAACCGTCCCGATGCGTTCACCTACTGGGATTACCTCGGTGCGTGCTACTGGATGTGGGATGCCCAGATGATGGCCGAAATGGCGGCGGCCACGGGCAGGGACGCGGCGAAGTACACCCGGATGGCGGCGCGGGCGAAGGCCTATTTGAAGGGCCGCTTCTTCATGCCGCCGGAAGGGCTCATCATGCCGCTTCTCCGCGACATGCAAACGCCGGCCCTCTTCGCGCTCAAGCTCGGCCTTGTGGAGGGCGAGGCGAAGGCGAAGACGATCGCGCTTTTGCGCAAGAACTTCGCCGATCACGGCGACTGCCTGCAGACCGGCTTCCTGGGCACCTCCATCCTCATGGATACGCTCACGGCGAACGGCATGGCGGACATGGCCTACACGCTCCTCCTCCAGCACAAGAATCCGAGCTGGCTCTATTCGGTCGATCAGGGCGCAACCACGATCTGGGAACGCTGGAACAGCTACCGCAAGGATACGGGCTTCGGGCCGGTGGGCATGAACTCGTTCAACCACTACGCCTACGGCGCGGTGCTCGCGTGGATCTACAAGAGCGCGGCCGGGATTGCCGCCGATCCGAGGGCGCCGGGTTTCAAGAACATCGTGATGGCACCGAAACCGGATCGTCGCCTCGGGTTCGTGAAGGCGTCCTACAAGACCCGCCAGGGCGTTGTTTCGAGCGCGTGGCGCTACGAGGGCGAGACCTGGGTGTGGGACTTCACGGTGCCGGCCGGCGCCACGGCTTCGGTGACGCTTCCGGGCGAGACGACCTCGCGCACGTATGCGCCGGGCACCTATCATCTGACGCGTAAAGGACTCTAATTGATGAAATCGCTTCCGTTCACGCTCGAACAACTCGAGCACCTCGCCGAGACTTTCCCCACGCCGTTCCATATCTACGACGAGGCGGCGATTCTCGCGAACGCGCGCCGTTTGAAGGCCGCGTTCGCCTGGAACAAGGGCTTCCACGAATACTTCGCCGTCAAGGCGGCGCCAAACCCGCATCTTCTCGCGCTTCTACGCGGGGAGGGTTTCGGGTGCGACTGCTCGTCGATGGCGGAGCTCGTTCTTTCCCAAGCCGTGGGGAATGTGGGCGAAAGCATCATGTTCACGTCGAACGATACGCCTGCGGCGGAGTTCCAGAAGGCGTACGAGCTCGGGGCGATCATCAATCTCGACGACACGACGCACCTCGACTTCCTTGAGAAGAGCCTCGGCGGCAAGTTGCCGGAGCTCCTTTGCTGCCGTTGGAACCCGGGTCCCCTCAAGGGCGGCAACGCCATCATCGGCAAGCCCGAAGAGGCGAAGTACGGGTTTACCACGGAGCAGCTCTTCGAGGCCTACGCGCGGATGAAGGCGAAGGGCGTGAAGCGCTTCGGCCTTCATACGATGGTGGCGTCGAACGAACTTGATCCGCAATACATCATCGATACGGCGAGTCTGCTCTTCGATCTCGTGTGCGAGATTTCCGCGAAGGTGGGCATCACGTTCGACTTCGTGAACATCGGCGGCGGCATCGGCATTCCCTACAAGCCCGAACAGGTGGAGCAGCCGCTTGAAAAGATCGGCGCGGGCATCGAGGCGGCCTATCAGTCGCATCTCAAGGCGAAGGGCCATCCCGATCTCAAGCTCTACATGGAGTGCGGGCGCTGCATCACGGGGCCCTACGGGTATCTCGTTTCGCGCGTGCGGCATGTGAAGCGCACCTACAAGACCTACGTGGGGCTCGACGCCTGCATGGCGAACCTGATGCGGCCCGCGCTCTATGGCGCGTACCACCATATCTCCGTGCCGAAATACGGCGCGGCGGGAACGACTTACAACTTCCCGGGCGAGACGCCGGCGGTGCCGCTCATGACATGCGACGTCACGGGGTCGCTCTGCGAGAACAACGACAAGTTTTCGATCGACCGCGCCATCCCCGCCGTCGAGCCGGGCGACCTCGTCGTTCTTCACGATGCGGGCGCGCATGGGCACGCGATGGGCTTCCAGTATAACGGCAAGCTCCGGAGCGCCGAATTCCTGTTGCAAACGGACGGTACCTTCAAGCTCATCCGCCGGGCGGAGACCTTGGCGGACTATTTCGCCACGCTCGATTTCCCGGGCCTCGCGGAGTAGGATCGTGCGGGTGCGGGCGTCTGTCGTCTATTCGTAACGAAAGATATCGGCAACGCGGAGGAGGTTAAATCAGATGCGTATTGTATTCATGGGTTCATCACAGGCGTCAGCGACGTGCCTTCACGCCATCCTTCGGTTGCCGAATCTCAATGTGGTCGGCGTCGTCACCCAGCCGGATCGTCCGGCGGGGCGCGGGCGCGACCTCACGCCGTGCCCGTGCCGCAAGTATGCGAGCGAGCGCGGCATTCTCGATTGCATCACGCCCGAGAACGTGAACGCGCCGGAGGCGGTGGAGTGGATCCGCGCGCGCAAGCCGGATGTCATCGCCGTCGTCGCCTTCGGCCAGTTCCTCAAAGACGACATTCTCAACATGCCGAAGTACGGTTGCGTGAACTGCCATTTCTCGCTTCTGCCGAAGTATCGCGGCGCCTCCCCCGTGACGGCGGCGCTTCTCGCGGGCGATGAACTGACGGGCATTTCCGTCATCCGCATGGGCCGCGGCATGGACGACGGCCCGATTCTCCGCAAGGCCATCGAGCCGATCTATTCGGACGATACGGGCGATACGCTCATGGACCGTTTGGCCATCGCGGGCGGCGTGACGTTTGCGAAGACGCTGAAGATGCTCGAGGCCGGCACGCTTCCGCCGCCGGTCGAGCAGGAGGATGCGAAGGCGACCTTCGCCCATAAGATCAAGAAGACGGACGGCCTCATCGACTGGAAGAAGAAGTCCTTCGAGATCGAGTTGCTGCTCCGCGCCTATTCGCCGTGGCCCGGGTGCTACACGTTCCTGCCGCAGCGGCTGCGCCGGAAGGGGAATACGGGGCGCGTGGTGGTGACGGGCGTCGACTTCCTGAAAACGGAACAGGTGGAGAGCGCCTGGCGCGCCGAGCTCCCCGGCACGGTTGTTGCCGTGACGCCGCGCGGGCCGATTGTCCGCACGGGCGACGGCGCCTTGCTTCTCACCTCGCTCAAGGCCGATGGGGCGCGCGAACTTGCCGGCGGCGAATTCCTGCGCGGCCGCCCCCTCCAGCCGCGCACCGACATGCTGCTCGACAGTTAAGGGATTTGAAGATGGGCGCTCAACTTTCTCGTCGTGGTTTTCTTGCCGGTGGGGCGGCGTTTCTGATGGAGCCGCTTTTTGGCGCCCAGGCGCCGGCGGATGAAAAGCCGATGGTGCGCTTCGGCGTGGTGACGGATCTCCATTATGCCGATATCCCAACGAGCTATTCGCGGTCCTACCGCCTCTCGAAGGGGAAGCTTGCGGAAGCGCTCGGCGTCTTTACCGCACGGCAGGAAGACTTCGTCATCGAGCTGGGCGACTTCAAGGACCTCGGGCGGGACGAGAAGAACAGAATTTCAAAAGAGATCACGCTGAAATTCGCGCGCGACATCGAGGCGGTGTTCGCGTCCGGCTTCAAGGGGCCGCGCTACCACGTGTTGGGCAACCATGAAAACGACTGCCTCGACAAGGAGGATATCTTGCCGTGCTACGTGAATACGGGCGTGCCGCCGGGGAAGTCGTACTATGCGTTTGTTCGTGGCGGCGTGCGCTTCCTCGTGCTTGACGGCAACTTCAATTCGAAGATGGAGCCCTATCGCAGCCGGCCGCTGAACTGGAGCTGGATCGATTCCAACATCCCGCCGCAAGAGATCGAATGGCTGCGCGGGGAGCTTGCCGCCTCGTGCGAGCCGGTGGTCGTTTTCCTCCATCAGCGGCTTGATTCGAAAGCCCGCAAAGACCATCGCGTGAAGAACGGCGAGGCCGTGCAGAAGATTCTCGGGGGTGCCGGCAAGGTGCTCGGCGTCTTCCAGGGGCACGACCATGTGGGCGGCTTCTCCTGCGAACACGGCGTCAACTTCTACACGCTTGCGGCGATGGTGGAAGGGCAAAAGAAGAACGCCTTCGCGGAAGTGGCGATCTATCCCTCGGGGAAGGTGGCCGTGACGGGATTCGCCCGTGCGGCGACGCGGGCTTGGGCGGCGCAGACGGGGACCGTAAAATGATGACGCGGCGCGACTTCCTGGCGGGGGGATGCGGCGCTCTGCTGGGCGTTGCCGAAGGGGCCTCCGCAGGAACGGTCGATGTGCGCACGCGGGCCCGCACGGCGTGTGCGGCGTTTGTGGCCGCCTACTGGGTGGAAGAAAAGGCGTATTTCCGGCGGCACAAGGGAAAGGCGAAGCCGCTTGATTTCTGGTTCTCGGCGCACGCCTGGGATATGCTGCTTGATGCCGATCGTCTCTTCCGCACGGCGCAGACGAAAACGCTCGTGCGCCGGTTCTATGCGTCCTTTTGCGCGCGCCATCCCGATTGGCGCACGAACGTCTACAACGACGACATCCTCTGGTGGACGATCGCCTGTACGAACGCCTACGTCCACACGAAGGAGCGCGCCTATCTCACGCAAGGCAAGGCGCTTTTCGACCATCTCGCGGCGCGGGAGATCGACGAGACGCTTGGTGGCGGCATGTGGTGGAGGAGCGACGAACGCAAGAGCAAGAACGCCTGTTGCAATTTTCCGGCCGTCATTACGGCGGCGAACCTCTTTGGCCTGACGAAGGAGAAGAGCTATCTCGAGACGGCGAAACGCCTCTTCGCGTGGAGTCGGAAAACGTTTTTCGACGAGGCGACGGGTGCGGTTTACGATAACGTCAACCGCGCGGGCCACCTCACGCGATGGGATTTCACCTACAACGTGGGCACGTTCATCGGTTCGGCCCTGCGCCTGGCACGGTACACGGGCGAGAAGGCGTTTCTCGCCGATGCCGAGAAGGCGGGGCGCCATTTCATGGGGGCGCTCAGCCGGGACGGTATCGTAAAGCCTTGCGGAAAAGGGGATGGCGGCGCCTTTCACGGCGTCGGATTCCGCTACTTTGCGGAACTCGCACGGCGCTCGAAAGACCCCGCGTTCCGCCGCTATCTCCTCGCGAACGCCGCCGCCGCCTGGGCGCATCGCCGCCCAGGCGATGATCTCGTCGGCCCCGATTGGCGACACATCCCCGAAGACGCCTTCGACATCGAAGGCCAAGTTGCCAATTCCGCCCTCACCTTGCTCCTTTTAACGGCTTTGCCCAGGTAGCGCCAAGAACCAGGCACCAAGAGCCAAGCACCAAGAATTTTTGTTCCTTTCAATTTCGTTATTGCGCGCCGTCCCTAGAAATGAGATAATATGTCGAATGGCAAAATTAGTGACAGTTCTGGGCCTCGAGGGCACCGCGCTTCGCGGTGTCCAATTGGAGGTTGATGGCGAGCGCGTTTCGCGCGGCGCGTGCGACTCGTGGCCGCTGATTGCGGCGGCGGATCTGCCGGGTGCGGAGAAGCCGGAAGACGCCGCCGCCGAGGGAGATCCGGTGGCGACCGAAGAGGTGGCCGAGGAGGATAAGCCCCTCGCCCGCGCGTTTCGTGCGGCGGCGCAGAAGTTCGGTACGCACGAATTTGCGCTGTCGCTGCCGCTTTCGAAATTTCTCGTGAAGACGGTGCGCCTCCCCGCCGAGGCGCGTGACGATCTGCTTGGCGCGGCGCAGCTCGAGCTCGACGGCATTTCGCCGTTCCCGGATGAAGTGCTCGTGCCGGGCGCCGAGATCGTGGACGAGACGGATAAGGAGATCGTCGCCGTGGTGGCGGCGCTTCCCGATGCGGCGTCGATGGAGATCAGCGAAGCGCTTGCGGCCGCGAAGGTGCATGTGATGCGTACCGATACGACGGCGTTCGGATGGTTGCGCTCCCTGTGGCCGCGCCTCTGCGAGAAGGCCGATGCGAAGCGGCGGCTCGTGCTCCTCAATTTGGACGACGGATGGGACCTCGTTTTCATCGACCGGGATGCGCCCACGTTCCTCCGCGGGCTTGGGAACGTCTCTTCGCCGGCGGAGCTTCATCGTGAAGTCATGCTCAGCCTGCTCCAGCAGATGGGGGGCGCCGAGGCGGCCGATGAAGTGGTCGTCTGTTCGCGTGCGCCTGTCGATCCGGCGTTCCTTGATCGGCTCGCGTTTTTCGGCCCGGTGCGGCAGGTGCTCGCGGAAGATGCGTTTGCCGGCACGGAAGGCGCGGCGCGGCGCACGGTTGAAAACGCGGCCCTCGATGTAACGCCCGAGGCGTGGCGCGAGGCGCTCATTGAGAACCGTTTTCGGAAAAAGCTCATTCTCTGGCTCTCGATTGCGGGTGGGCTGTGGCTCCTTGTGATGGGCGTTCTTTTCGGCGTTGACATGACGTACGATTTCATGACGGGCCGTCAGAAGAAGTTGCAGAAGGACCATCGGCACGCGGTTGCCTTCAAGGAGGTTTCCGCGCTCAAGAGCCGGGTGGAGCTCATCCAGCGCTATGCCGACCATGCGCATGGGGCGCTCGAAGTGTTCAAGACGATTTCCGACTGTCTGCCGAATTCCCCGGATATGTTCCTCAGCAACTTCCGCTACCATCGCGATGAAAGCGTGCGCGTGACGGGCACGTCGACGGCGCGTGAGGACTTGCGTTCGTTCATGGACGCGCTCAACGACGCCTCGTTCGAGGATGCCGCCGAAGATGAGCGCCTCTTCGCGAAGGTGCAGCAGTCCGGCGGCGAGAACATTTCGAAGAAGGGCATCATCCGCTTCACGATGGAAGGGTTCTTCCATACGGAGGAAGAGGCCGCGAACGCGAAGAAGGGGAGTGGCAAATGAGCATGTCAGGGATGTCCCGTCGCGAACGGACGGTGCTCGCCGTCATTGGCGTGATCGCGCTTTACGGTTTGGCGGCGCTTCTGTGGTTCAGCGGCCGCGAGGCGGCGTGGGCGAAGTCGCGCAAGGCCTACGAGAACGCGAAGAAGCAGCTCGCCCGCGAGAACAAGCTGATTTCCGAGAAGGGGCAGTGGGTGGCGAAGTCCGAGGAAGTGAGCGTGAAGATGCCCACGGCCGCGGAAGGCGAGTCCACCGAAACGCGGTGGCAGCGTCTCTTGGAAAAAATCGCCCAGGAAAACGGTGTTGAAATCCTCGGTGAACAGCCGAAGCCCGAGGAGGAACATGGCGGCGTGTGGGAGATGCCGATCGAAGTCAAGTTCGAAGCGTCCCTGGCGCGCGTCGTGAAGTTCTTCTATGCGCTCGACCATGCGGAAGGCGGCATGTTCGACGTGCGCGATTTGGACATCTCTTCACGGAACAACGGCTTCCTCTCGGTGAAATTCACGTTGACGTGTGCCTACATGAAAGGATCTGCTAAATGAGAAAGACAATCTATACGCTCGCGCTTTTCCTGTTCGCGGCCCTTGTGGCGGCGACGGCCGATGCGCAGCTGACGCGCCCGATGGGCGGCGGTATGGGCGGGTTCGGCGGCCGGCGCAATCTGCTGGGCGGCGCAGGGCGTGCCGGCGGATTCGGCGGCATGCGCGGCGGTGCGATGGCCGGCGGCATGGCCGGCGGCATGAACGGCGGCATGAACGGTGCGGCGGCGGGCGGCGAAGAGCAGAAGACGCCTGAGGAGATGCTCGCCGAAATTCCGAAAGGGACGAATGGCGTTCCCACGCGCCTTGCGTTCGACCAGGCGCCGCTAGACCTTCTCCTTTTCGCGTATGCGGACGTGGCCGACAAGATTCTCCTCCCGGCGCCGAATCTGCCGAAGACGCAGGTGACGCTCAAGACGTTTGAAGACCGCGACCTCACGAAGGAACAGTATCTGAACGCGATCGAGCGCGTGCTCACGATGAACGGCGTGGTGCTCGAGGAAGTGGACGACATCTTCCTCTACGCCTTCGACCGCAAGACCGTGCGTACGCAAGGCATTCGCACGTCGATGGAGATTCCCACGAATTCGATTCCCGAAAAGGGCAAGGTGATCAGCCAGCTCATCCGCCTCACCCACATTACGGCGGAGGAAGCGCAGAAGGCGATCGAGGGCTTCAAGGATCCCACGGGTCTCTTCCAGGTGTTCGAGCGCAACAACTCGATTCTCGTTACCGATACGCAGGAGAACGTGAACCGCATGCTCGAGGTGATCAAGGAACTCGACGTGGCCAACCCCGTTCTTGAAGACGTCTTCGTGCGCCAGGTCAAATTCGCCGTGGCAACGGATATCAAGACGGCGCTTGAAACGATCGTGACGGAAAGCCAGAAGGATGCGCAGCAGGCGTCTTCCGGGCCGAAAACGAGCGGCGCCCCCGGCTTCGGCGCGCGTGCGCCGGCGCCGCAGCCGACGCGTCTTTTGAATCTCCCGGGCCGTCCTGGCCAGCCGCAGCCGCAGGTCACCACGCCGAACGCGACGATGCTCGCCCAGGTTTCCGACGCCGATCGCGGCATGATCCGCGGCAAGGTGCTCATCCTCGCCGACGAACGCTCCAACAAGCTCATCATCATCACGGCGAAGACGAACATGGACTTCTTCGACAAGGTGATCGAAACGCTCGATGTGGAAACGACGCCCGAGGTGAGCGTGGAAGTGGTGCGCTTGAAATATGCCGATGCCGAAGAAGTGGCCTCGATGCTCAACGACCTCATCGGCAACAACGGGTCCTCGTCCTCCTCGAAGAACAACCCCAACGCCGCCGCCGCGCGCGGCGGGGCTGCCGCGAACCGCAACCTGACGGCCCGTACGCCCGCGCCTGCGCCGCGTCCGCAGACGGCGAACCCCACGTTCTCGACGCCGGCTTCCTCGAGCTTGGGCGAACTCAACAAGGACAACATCAAGATCCTTGCCGACAAGCGCATCAACGGCATCGTGATGATGGCCCGCAAGGCCGATATGAAGGCCGTGAAGGAAGTCATCGAAGACATGGACGTGAAGCTCTCGCAGGTGCTCATCGAAACGGTGATCGTGCAGGTGGAACTTGGCGACGACCTCCAAACGGGCATCGACTGGGTGCAGCGCGGCCGCCAGCATGTGACCGAGAAGGTGCAGGCGAAGGATGCCTACGGGCGTGACCTGTTCTGGGAAGAAACGACGGATGAAGATACGGGCAATAAGGTCATGAAGACCACTACGACGGATACGGGCTTCCCTGTGTACGAGTCGATGAAGACGCTTCTCCGCGACGGGTTCGTCAACCATGGCCATTATGGTCTTGGCGGCGGCGGTGGATCCTCGTCGGCGATTCTGCAGTCGATGATGTCGCTCGGCACGAATGCCGTTGAGGGGGCGAGCGGCTACTTTGCCGGCGCTACGCCCATCGGCGGCGGTATCAACTACCTCCTCAAGAGCGACAAGCTCAACATCTCCGCCGTCTTGAATGCCGCGAAGAGCGATAGCCGCACGAAGGTGCTTGCCTCGCCGATTCTGATGACGGTGGACAACAAGGAAGCCACGATCGAGGCGACCGATATGATCTACCTCTTCAGCGGCTACCAGTACTCCGGCTCGGCCTATACGGGCGGCCAGGTGCGTAACTATGAAAAGCGCGATATCGGCCTTACGGTGAAGGTGACGCCGCGTATCAACCCGAACGGCACGGTGGTACTCACGGTGGAACAGACCTTCGAAACGCAGGGTGCCGACCAGAACGTGCCGAACGAATCCGGCGGTACGGACCCCTACGCCACGGTTACGACGCGTAAGATCTCGAGCGACGTTTCGGTGGAAAACCGCATGACGGTGGTGATGGGCGGCCTCACGAAGAAGACCGAAGTGAATAGCGAATCGGGTATTCCGATTTTGAAGGACATCCCGTGGATCGGCAAGTGGCTCTTCGGCAGCGTCTCGCAGAAGGACGCCCGTTCGGAACTCCTCGTCTTCATGACGCCGTATGTCTTGGACGATGCCGACGCCGCGCAGGCGGAAGCCATCCGCCGCAAGAAGTCGCTCAGCGATCCGCGTCCGTTCGATTCGAACGGCTGGTCGCTGAGCCCCGTGGCCGATCCCGTCTCCAAGCGTGAACAGCTGCGCCGCTTGAGCGAAGAGTGGGAAATCCAGGATGCCGAGCGCAAGACGGCGAAGGCCATCGAAGAGGCCAAGGCCGAACGCGCGAAGAAGCTCGCGAAGATGGATGACAAGGATCGTCAGGAATGGGCGCAGAAGCACCAGAAGGAAATTCTCGAAGAACAGAAGCGCTTCAAGGACGAACAGGCCGACTTGCGCGAAATCATCGATAAGATCCGCGAGAAGAACGCGCCGGTTGAAACGAAGCCGGCACCGGAGCCCGGAAGCGAGCCCGCGCCTTCTCCTGCTGTTCCGGCGGCCCCTGCGGCGCCTGCTCCGGCCGTTCCGGCAACGCCGAAGCCCGCTGCCGCACCGGCAAAGCCCGCACCAGCATCGGCCGCTCCTGTAGCGCCGTCTCTACGGCAACTTGGCGAGACCGCTCCTGCGAAGCCCGCCGAGGCGAAGCCGGCGGCCCCTGCGAAACCTGTAGAGGCGAAGCCGGTTGAAAAAAAGCCGGCTGAACCGAAGGCCTGATGAAGCCGATTGTGCTGAAAGGGGGCAGTGCGGATGAAATCGCCCTTGCCTGGCGAGAGGTCCGCAAGGTCCGGCGCCTGAAGAAAGGCGATACGGTTGTCCTTGACATTTCGGAACTCACGACGTCCTCAGCGGCCTTCGAAGCGTTGCTCTTGCAACTTGACCGTCAGGCCGTGGCGAGTGGCCTCTCGCTGAAAGCCGTTGATCCGCATGGCTTGATCGAACCCATTCGCGCGCGCTATGATTTTGCGAGCTACGATGTGACATCGGGGCCGCGCCGGGTACGGGCGGGCCTCTTTGAAACGGTTGGGCGGGCGGCGTGTACGTTTTTTTCCGATTTCCATTCGAATTGCGCGTTCCTCGGCGAGACCGTTGTCGATGCCTGCGGGATGCTGTTTCATCCGCGGCGGTTCCGGTTCAAGGATTTTGCGCTCGCGTTTGAGCGGGCCGGTTTCGACGGCGTGCCGATTACGGTGTTGATCGGGTTCCTTCTCGGCCTCATTCTCGCCTTTGAATCGGCGGCTTCGCTCCGCACGTTCGGCGTGGAAGTGTATGTGGCCGATCTGATTGCCATCGGCCTCTTCCGCGAACTCGGCCCCTTGGTGACGGCGATCATTCTCGCGGGCCGTTCGGGAAGCGCCTTCGCCGCTGAAATCGGCACGATGAAAGTGGATGAAGAGCTTGATGCGCTCACCACGTTCGGGCTTCCGCCGGTTCGGTTCCTCGTGCTGCCGCGCGTGGTGGCGGTGGCGCTTGCGATGCCGGTCCTGACCATCTTCTCCGAGTTCGCCGGGTTGATCGGCGGCGCCATCGTTCTGCAGCTCATGAATGTGCCAACCGTCGTCTACTGGAGCCATGTGGCGAAGGTCTCGACCGTGTTCATCATCGTGCTCGGCCTTTCGAAGTCGGTGCTCTTCGGTTTCCTCGTGGGGCTTATCGGCTGTTCCTGCGGCATGCGTACGCGCAACACGGCGGACGGCGTGGGCGTGGCGGCTACGAATGCCGTGGTGGGCGGAATCATCGCGATTGCCGTCTTCGACGGATTGATCGCCGTTGTGTGCTACATCATCGGTGTGTAAGGGGGAAAGGCGATGAACGGCGACTGTACGGTCCTTGTGGCGTCTTGCGATGCGTATCGGGATCTGCTTGCGCCGTTTGCCGCGCTCAAGCGGAAGTTCTGGCCGGATTGTCCGTTTGAAACGGTGCTCGTGACGGAACACGTGCCCGAAATCGCCGGCGAGGCGGAGGCGGAACGCCCCGCGTTCGATCGCGTGATCGCCTGCGGCGCCGGGATGAACTGGGCCTCGCGCCTCGTGAAGGCGCTTGATGAGATCAAAACGCCCTACGTCTTCATGTTGTGCGACGACTATTTTCTCGAAGCCCCTGTCGAGACCGCGCACCTTCTTGCACGGCTTGCGGAGATGAAGGCCGCGAATGCCGTCAATTTGCGGTTGATTCCCAATCCCAAGCATGGTCTTGCGCGTGCGAACGGACTCATGGAATATCCGAAGAACACGGCCTATTGCATTTCCACGCTCGCGGGATTTTGGGAGCGTGGGTTCCTGCGGTGTCTTGCGAGACCCGTTTCGAGCATCTGGGAGTTCGAGCGGTACGGGTCCTTTGCCGTCGGCGACGAGGCGCGCCCGATCCTCGCGACCGCGCAACGCGAATTCCCGTTCGTCGATGCGGTTCACAAGGGCTGCTGGGAGCGCTTCGGCGTTGCCGTCTGCCGCGCGAACAATCTTGAAATCGACTTTGAAAAGCGCGGTCTTCCGCCTTTCCGAACACGCCTCAAAGAAACGCTCAAAGCCCTCGTTTTCGCCCTCGTTCCCAATACGCTCATCGTGCGCCTGCAAAACGCCCTAGGCCTCGGAGCAAGAGAGAAGAAAGGCTAGCTGGTGCGGCGTACGGTTGGCCCCGAAGCCGCGCGAGCCTCCGCACGCACGGCGCGGGGGCGCTCGGCGCGCAGGAGGCTGAAAAATGGGCAAACTCCAGGCAAATTCTGCCTTGTGTGCCTTTGGGGTGTTTGCTATAATTAACTCCGCCTGTTTGTGATGAACGACAGGGCGTTGGTGGAACTTTTTATCAAGGAAATCAAAATGAAAATGATTCGGTTCGTTTGTTTCGCTTTGATTGCGCTGGTTTCTGCCGCCTCGGTGCGCGCAGAAGACGACGCGGTGAATTACATCTCGCAGAATGCCATGTTCTGGTTGGATGCCGCCGATGAAACGACGATGTCCAAGGACGAGAACGGCAATCTCGCTTCGTGGAAGTCGAAGGCCGGGGACGGGCGGACGGCGAATGCGGTGAGTGCGACGCTCAAGCCCGTGTATGCGCCTTCGTCTTGGGGAATGCCCACCGTGGACTTCGGCGCGTATGGCAATGGCAAGGACATGACCTACACGCGTTTCACCAACATCCGCACGGTCTTCGAGGTCATCAAGATCGAGGCGAATGGCGGTGCGTTCCTGTTGGGCGACGCGAATGCCGGAAAGGGTGCGTACAACTTCCACCGTGGCGGGGCGGCCTATTTCGCAACGGCCTACGCCAAGATCAGGAAGGTGTGGAACGGTTTGCGGCAGGTGGTCGATTTCAGTACAGAAGCGATCCCGGCCGACGGTTTCCAGATCATCTGTTTCACGACAACGCAGGGGTGCTGTTCCGATTCGCTTTCGCGCGATCGCAACAAGAGCGCGGCTGGCGGCGAGCGGGTGTCGGGCCGGCAGCTCTCGGAAGTGATCCTCTTTCCTTCGGAGCTCGGGGATGCCGAGCGCGAGCTCGTGACGAACCATCTGATTGCCAAGTGGCGCAAGATCGCCCTTGAAACGGTGCTCACGAACGCGGTGCTGCGCTACGATGCGTCGCGCCGGGATTATTTCACCTTCGATGCCGGCAACGCCGTGACGGGCTGGAAGAACCTCGGCAGCGGCGGCGTAACGTACGACGGCACGGTGCCGGCGGGGAGCAATAAGGGCACGTTCGGCTGGCAGAACGATGTGCCCGTTCTTCAGATGGGAGCCGCCGGGTCGAAGATCGACCTTGCCTTCCCGGCCATCACTACGATCCGCACGGTCTTCTGGGCCATGGACATTAAGCCAGACGTCTTGTTCTGGCTCGGCTATGTGGGAGGCGAGATCTATGATTTCCACTGCCTGTCGGGCGTTTACGGCACGGCGTCCTATGGCCTCATCAACGGGGAGACGAAGATCTACACCGATAGCGAGCCGGTGTCGTACAGCGACGAATGGCCGCTCGGCCTTCACCAGTATACGATGTCGCTGCGCGCCAATGCGCGGGCGAACCGCCTGACGACCGACCGCACGCTCACGGCGCGGAGCGGCGGCCGAGCCCTGTCGGAAATCATCGTCTGCACGTCGGCGATCGAAAGTTTTTCGCGGTCGGTCGTGCAGGATTATCTGCAGGCGAAGTGGACGAACGGGAAGGCGTGGATCGACGAGAGCGATTTCGTCTATCGGCGCACGGCGGCAAGCGGCGCGTGGAACCAGGCGGGCGCGTGGACGCTGGATCAGGATGCCGAGGCGGCGTGGGCTGACGGCAACCCGGCGGCGTTTTCCATGGTCGGCGAGGTGTCCGTCGATGCGGCGACGACGGTCGGACGCCTCTTCTTCACCAAGTCGGTTGCTATCTCGGGTACGGCGACATTGACGCTTTCGGAGCCGACGATCTTCGTTGCCGAAGGTGAGACGGTGAAAATTTCGGCTCCGCTGTCCGCAGCGAGCAACATCATTAAGACGGGCAAGGGACGGCTCGTCTTCACCTGCGAACAGCCGAACGTACCCGGCGTGACGGTCGAAGAAGGGTTGTTCCGTGCGGCGCAACCTTTGACGGCGGTGTGGACGGGAGACGGCGACCATACGAACGTGAACGATCCTGCGAACTGGTCCTGTACGGACGCAAACGGCGATGACCTGCCCGGCATCGCGCCGACGGCAGAACATACGGTGGTCATTTCCGGCACCACGACCTTCACCTGTCCACCTGGGCAGACGCTTGTGCATAAGGCGCTCTCGCTCGTGGGCACCATTTCGCTTGATGCCGATTGCGATTGGCGCGCTCTCGGCTCGGTGGCGATTCCCGCCGACGTGACGATCGAAGTTGCCGGACATCGTTTCTACATGGCCGATCTCAAGGGTACGACGACTTCGACAATTACCGACACCATCGGCGGCGGCGAATTCCATCTCGATCTTGCCGAGGGTGTGGTCCTGACCAATACGACGGTGGCCCTCGCCGGCAAGCTCAAGTTCGTGAAGGAGGGCGCGGGGCACTACTGTTCATCTCGTGCACAGGCCTATCGGGGCGGCACCTACATTGCCGCAGGCCTGGTGTCCATCCCGCCCAGCCCCAGCTCGAATGCGACGCAGTACTCGCCGTGGGCGATGAAGACATTTGGCACGACACCTGCGGGAACGCAGATTCTCGTGGGCACGAATGCCGTCTTCGAAACGAACGGCAATGTGTCGATGGCCACCTATCGGCTGGGGTTGGAGGAAGGCGCCTCGTTCAAGTCGTCCGTCAACGACATGAACAAGATCAACACCTATGGCGGGTGGGGAACGCTTGCGCTGACTGGTGACGCCCGCATCGATCTTTTGGCAACGATTTATTTCGGCGGCGCCGATACGGTGGGCAACATCCAGCTGAACAACCATGCACTCACGATCGCCTTCGGTGAAGGCGTGACGGGGAAGTCGTTCCAATTGCAGAAGACGGCGGTGACCAACGGCACGTTGGCCGTTGAGGGGCAGGGCAACTGGCTCGCTCTCGAGACGGGGAACAATTTGCGGGCGGCGAACTTGCGTCTTTCAAGCGCGCTGAAGGTGGCGGCCGCAACGGATGTGATGGACTATTACGCGAATTGTGACCGCGACCAGAACAACGGCACCGCCGCGTTGAACGTATTCGGGCGCTTCACGCCGAAGACCGACTACTACTACGGCTGCACCCTGCAGAACGGTGCCACGCTCGATTTGAGTACGCGCATCGGTACCTGGTCTACGCACGGCGCCTTTACAACGGGGGCCAACACCGTTGCTTTCGCCGCGAATGCGCGCATCAATGTGCTCTTGGATGGACGCGAGGATCTGTCCCTTGGCTTGAAGGTGGTCGATTTCTCCGCGCCTGTGTCGGAGAGTTCGCAGTTCGTACTCGCCGGAGAGGCGGCGGCGACCTACATGCTGGATCGGCGCGAAGACGGCGTCTACCTTGAAAAGGTCGCCAAGACGGCCGTGTGGACGGGTGCGGCAAACGACGGCGATGTGATGAACCGGGCGAACTGGGAGTGCCGCGACGCGAACGGGAACGTGATTCCCAATGGCCGCCCGGGTACGGCGACGGCCGTCACGCTCGACGGCGACATCGCCTTCAACGCCCCCACGGGGACGCTCTTCAGCTGCGCCTCTCTGACCATCGGCAGCGTGGCGCTGACGAACGACTGCGACTGGGCGGGACTGCCGGAATTCGTTTCGGCGCAGTGCATCGACCTTCGTGGCCACAACCTTACGATCTATCCCAAAATCTACACTTATTTCGGTTCCGGGGTGTCGATCACCGATACGCTCCCCACGGGGGCGGGCGGAGAGTTGCACGTTTTCCTGCCCGCAGGCAAGAGCATGAGCACCGATCGCAACTACGGCAACTACTTCGTGCTCACGGGTTCGCTCAAGTTGGTGAAGGACGGCGAGGGAACGTTCACGGTGCTCGGCAAAAACACCTATACGGGTGGCACGGTGATCAATGGTGGCACGCTTCAGGCCTATAACGATACAACCGCGACGAATTATGCCCTGTGCTACTATCATGATTTCGGCGCAGGAGGAACGACCATGACCGTCAATTCCAATGGCACCTTCGACGTGCGGAGCGTTTACGAAGTCGCGCAGCACCATGTGATTCTCAATGGCGGCACGCTTACTTCGTCGCTCGTCAACAAGGGTGCCGGCATGAGTTCTTACAACAACGGTGCCATCGGCGCGGTGACGTTGACGGCCGATTCGAAGATCGTCGTACCCGGCAGCGGCAATCATCTACTCTTCAACAAGCCGCCGTATTACGGCAATCTCGGTGGGCATACGCTGACTGTCGATCTTGGAAGTGGAAGCGGCAACTACTTCGCCTGCAAGGACTACGCCTTCACCAACGGCACGATCAACATCGTCACGGGCGGCTGGTTCCGTCCTTCGGGGCAGGCGATGGTGTGGAAGGAGGCGGATATCATCTGCGGCGCCTGCCTGTATCTCGATGGCGATATCACGGTGCGCGATTTCGCCGTCAGCGCGAACCTTGTCGCCGGATCCAGCAAGGCCGGAACGCATCAGCTCTTCATTTCCGGGCGCTACACGCCGGCTTCGGCCTACGTGCACAATCTCACGCTTGTGAATGGCGCAACGCTCAATCTCAGCGCGGTGAGCGAGCTGCCGTGGACCTGGCTGCCGCTTGGAACGGTGGCCGGCTCGGTATACAACGTTGAACTTCCCCATGATCCCGAGCCGAAATCCGGCACTTGTGTGGTTGCTTGGGATGCCGCAACGCCGCCCGCGAACCTCACTCAGCTGAAGTTCACGCCGTTGACGGCCACCCCGAAATCCCTCTTTGTCGAGGGAACGGGACTCTATCTGCGTGGGGGCGTGCTGATTCTGATTCGTTAAGCCATGGGCCGGATGTTGGCAGTTCTTTTTGCGGGGAGCGTGACGGTTGCGGGCGCCCTTGCGCGAACGGTGGAATTGGCGCCGGGGATGACGAGTCTTCCGCTTGCGCTGACACTCACGGCTGCCGATTCGGGCACGCGGTTCGTCGGCGCGGCAGATGGTACAACCGTTCTTTCGGGGGGCGTGCCGATCACGGGATGGACTGCGCGCGAGGACGGCGTGTGGGTGGCACGCGCGCCGTTCTATTTCGAGGCGTTGTTCGTGAACGGACGTCGTGCCGTGCGTGCGCGCGCGCCGAACGCGGGGTTCTTCCAGGCGCGTGACATCGCAAGCGAGGAGAATGGCTCCTGTGGCGTGGGGGTGTTGCCGGCTGAGGCGGCGCTTCTCGCACAGGTGCCGGAGGCGGACCTCCCGTTCGTCCATCTCGTCGCGCATGTGAAATGGGATCTGTATCGGCGCCCGCTCACGGCATTCAAAGCGTCGTCGAGTCGTGTGAGCATTGCCGGCGTAGCCGCCGGCAAGCTCGACGCGCAGGAACAATTCTATTTCGAAAATCTGCGTAGCGCTTTCGATGCGCCGGGCGAATGGTTTTACGACGGCGTGGCGGGCGAGGTGCTGTACCGCCCGTTACCCGGTGAACGCCTCGACTGGCTTGAGGCGATTGCGCCGCGGCAGGGTTTTGAAACACTTGTCGTAATCGACGGCGCAGAGGACGTGACGTTCGAGAACGTGACCTTTGCCCACTCAACGCCTTCCGAGCAAATGGGGCCGTCTTCGTATGACGCCTATCAGGCGGCGGTGACGACGCCGGCAGCGGTGAAGGTGAACCATGCGCGGCGAATCGTCTTCCGTAATTGTGCCTTTCGCCACATCGGTGCCTACGGGATGCATCTCGAAGCGGATTGCGCGAGCAACCGTGTGGAGAGCTGCCTGTTCGACGATCTCGGCGCGGGGGGCATGAAAATCGGCCCCTTTACGAACCCGGGCGCGTCGGGCGCGGTGGTGCAACCGCCGGCTGCGACATCGTTCAACCTCGTGACAAACTGCGTCTTCCGGTGCGGGGGACGCCACACGGAATCGGGCGTGGGCGTGATCATCGCGCATGCGTCGGACAACACCGTGGTGAAGAACACGATCGAGGATTTTTACTACACCGGCATTTCCGTCGGTTGGGTGTGGGGGTATGCGGGGTCGGTTGCGCAGCGCAACCAGATCGGCTTCAACCGCATTCGCAAAATCGGCCAGCGCGCTCTCTCCGATATGGGGGGGATCTATACGCTTGGTACGAGTTTCGGCACGCGGCTCTTCAACAACGTGATTTCCGATATCGATTCCTACTCCTACGGCGGTTGGGGCATCTATCCCGACGAAGGAAGCGAGGGATTGACCGTTGAGAACAATCTCGTGTATGATACGATGGACGCTTCTTTGCATCAACACTACGGCCGCGCCAATGTCGTTCGGAACAACATCTTCGGCTTCTCGCGGCAGTGCCAGGTGGCGGTGACGAGGGTCGAATCGCACCTTTCGATGAAGGTTGAGAACAACATCCTCTATTGGCAGGCGGGCGATGCGTTTGGCACGCGCTACACGGGAATCAAGAACGGCGCGCAGATTGAATGGCGCAGTAACCTCTGGTGGTGCGTGGAGAGTGCGCCGCGCTATAACGGCGCAACCTACGCGCAATGGACATCGGGCGGGCGCGACGCGGGCGGCGCCGTGATCGACCCGCTTTTTGTCGATGCATCCGGGCGTGATTTTCGCTTGCTGCCGGAATCGCCGGCGTTCGCCATGGGGTTCAAACCGTTCGACCCTGCTGCGGCGGGAGCAGATCTTCTCGTTGAGGACGAACATGTTCTACCCGAGGCGACGGTGGCGATTTCAGGCCCCGTGACGGTGGGGCCCGGCTTCGCCTCGGTGTGCGTGCCCGTGACCGCGCGGGTCCTCAGTTATGGGCGCAATGCTTCTTATGAGCGGCGCTATTCGTCGGCAAAGGTTGTCGTTCGTTTGACGCCGCTCACGGGCGGGGAGGGCCGGGTGAGCACGTTTACGATCGCGGGGGATCTGGATGCGCACGATTTCAGAGCGGAATTCGAAGGGGTCGATCCCGGGTTTCAGTACGATGTCGACGTGCAAGTGAAAATGGGCGATGAGGAAGACGGGCAATCGGCCGAACAGGCCGTTGTCACGACGGCGCGATCCGTTGCGTGGATTGCCGAGAGCGCGGCAACGTTCCCAAACGCGAGGTGGACGCTTCCGTCATCCGGCGCCCGAGTGGAAAATGGACGCATCTCGCTCGTACGGGAGGTCGGCGTGGCGAATGACACCTTGACCTATACGCCAACAGGCGGTGTTGAATGTGCCGAGGTGAGTTTGCGCACCCGTCTTTCCTGCGCGCTCCTCGCCGAAGTCGTTGAATCCTATCACCCCGAAACTGCGGGGCTTACGCTTGTGGGCTCGACCAACGCGCCGGCACACTTCGCCGTCTGGGGGGCGGGCAAGTGGAATGTTACGGGGGTCAAGGAGCCTGCGGACAATTTTTCGGCCGAATATGACGTGAAGATTCTGATCGATCGCGGGATTGGTCGGGTGGCGTATCGGGTACGGCCGGCGAACGGACAATGGATCGACCTTGGTGCGTATGATATCGCGGCCGATGGGAGACCGATTCAGCAGATCGATTTCGTCGGTTCCGTGGACCTTGCTCAGATGGACGGCGTACGCCTCGACGCGAATCTTGTCAAGACCGATGATGGTACGGAATATGTCGATTTCTCGGCCGCGCTTGCCGCTGGTGCGACGGGCGTATTGACGCCGCTCTGGCCGTCGATTTGGAATCTGCCGGCCGCTTCGGGTGTTTTCGAACTGCGCGATGCGCAGCAGGCGGTCTCCTATGCCGGGGCGGCAACGGTGCTGAAGACGGAAGACCGTGGTGACGGCGTGGTGCGGTGCTGGTATGCGCGCTTGCCGGCAGGCGTCGATCGCGCGCGTGCGGCGAAATATGCTCCGGTGACGGTTGCTCTCGGGCTTGTTGATGCGATGACCGATGGAAGCATCATCAAACTTGGCAACTATCTTGTTGTGAACGGGGAGATGTCGTTTTCCGTTTCAATCGACGATGTGGAAGTGGCGCAGGCGGCAATCAAGGAGTTTGTCGAAGTGAAGCCCTCGCTTGCGGATGAATGGATGAAGCCCGGCGACGCGGACATCCGTTTCGCGCTTGACGAGGCAGGCCGCGGTAGAGTTTTTGTCGTTCCCAGCCGGAAGGGCATCGGTGGATTTGCACGTGTTCGGATTTTAGAAGAGAAGGATTGAAACAGGATATTTCGAGCCTTCAACCGTGAAAGGATGAACAATGAAAACAAATGACGACTGTCGGCGGTTTCTCGCAATGGTGACGGCCTTTGCCGTGACGGGATTGGTGGCATGGGGGGCGGTTGATACGACCGTAGCCGCACCGGCGTTTGTGGGCACGGATTCGCTTGCGTGGTACGACGCGGCGGATGCGGCCACGATTACGGCAGACGACGCCGGCGTGGTTTCATCTTGGGCGGATAAGTCGCCGAACGCGCGTACGGCGAGCGTCCGAACGGGCGCGACGGGGCCGAGCGTATCGACCGTCGATGGCGTACCTTGCCTGGACTTCGGGGGCGTGAATTCCGGCAAGGACATGGTCTACACGCGCATGACGACGATTCGCACGGCCTTCTTCGTTGGTAAATACGCGCGGAACATCGGCGCCTTCCTGCTTGGCGACGGCGGTTCGAATGGCCAGTATAATTTCCATCGTGGCGAACAGGGCGAGTATTTCTCGGGGCATGCGAAAATCTCGCGCGTGTGGAATGGCACCCGTCTGGTGACGGATCCCCTTTGGGAAATCCTGCCCGATGGGGGCGTTCAGTTCATTTCCTGCGAGATGAGCCAGAACTGTTGCAGCGATTCATTGACCGCCGACCGTTGGGGAACGGGCGTGCAGGGCCGAAACGGCGGCCGCCAGCTGTGCGAGGTGATCCTTTTTGCCCGTACGTTGACGGATGAAGAACGTACGGCGGTGTTCGCCTACCTGCAGGCGAAGTGGCGGCTCGACGTGCCGACTTCCGCAACGCCCACGTGGACGGGGCACGGCTCGACTGTGAACCTGAACGACGGGAGCAACTGGCAGGCCGGCACGGCGCCTGCCGCGAACGCCGCCGCACTCGCTTTCATTCCGGGCGGACACGATCCTTTCAACAACTTTGCCTATACGATGTTCGGTACGCTCTCGTTCCTGCCTTACGGGTTTGGTTCGCTCGCCTTTACGGGATCGCCGCTCATGCTCAGCGGCGCCGTGGACAATCGCAGCGGCGGACTCGTGACGTTTGCGGGCGGACTCATCTTTCCGGGCGGGAATGCGCTCTTCATCGGTTCTTCGCCGATTGCCGTGATGGGTCTCTCGACGCCGGGCTCGGTAGGGGTGCCCGCCGTCGGCTATGGGAATGCTGTTTCGCGGAGCGATCTGACGCTGGACGGCGAACTCGATGTTGCGGGTAATGTGTATGCGACACAGCATTCGATGGTACGCATCGGCCCGCAGGCGCGGGGGCGGATCGTCGGGGCTTTGGAAGTCGAGCTCGCGGGTGTTGACATTCAGGGCGGGGCCAAAATCAACGTCGGTTCGTTGTACGCCGGGGGGTGGGGCGTTGATTCGTTCCGTTGCGATGGCGAGGTGACATGCGGGACCGATTTCTACTGGGATGCGGCGACGGTGCTCGCGGGTACGGGCACGGTGACTTGTACGACGCTCAACTGCGGCAACAATAAGGTGAACTATTACGAAATCTCCCGCATCAATGTGGGTACGGGCGGTCTGGGAACTTATCATGACGGGAATTTCATCTTCCGTTTCCGCACGATGACCGTGGGCATGGTGGATGGCGATGCAACGTGGAGCCGGCGCGTGGAACTGCAGGGCGGGCACACGACGACTTTTGACCTGACGGGAACGGACGGCGAGCCGTACGATTTGACGCTTGCGGGGTGGACGACGGGATTGAGCGGCGCGGGTTCGTTTGTGAAAACGGGCGCCGGTACCTTGACGTTGCCGGCGGAGAATCCGGTCTCGGGTGGGGCGACGTTCCGCGAAGGGCGCACGGTGCTTTCGGGAACGATGCCTTCAGCGCCGGTTTCCGTTGAGGGCGGCACGCTGACCGTGGCGGGGGCGAAGGCCTTCAAATCACTTGATCTTGCCCGGGGAACGCTTGACCTTCAGGATGGTGTTGCGAATGCGGTGACGCTCGCGGCAGAATCGGTTCTTCGCGGGGGCACGATTAAAGTCGATTATATCAATGGCCAAATCGATACCCTTGTCGCAAGCGCCGGCCTTTCGATGGCGTTGGAGGAGAATGCCAAGATCGCCATCGAACTGCATTCGAACCGCAAGGGCATTGTTCTGGGCAGCTACCCGATTCTTCTGGGTGCCGACCTCACGGCAGAGGACGCGGCGAAATTCACGCTGACGACCGACGATGCGGATAACGCGATGGAGCTTGCCGTTGAAAACGGGGCGCTGGTCGTGAAAGTGGTGAAGGTCGCGGCGCTTGAATGGTGCGGGGAAGGCGGAAATGGCAAGTGGTCGACTCCGGGCAACTGGTTTTCGGGAATCCCGCCCGTGAACGGAGACGGCGTGACGTTCTCGGGAACCCTCAACACCACGCCGGAGAACGATGTGGCTACGCTCATTCCGTCCTTGGCGATCAAGAGCGGGGCGGGGGCGTTTACGTTTACAGGAATTGACGCGGCATTGTTGCTTGTGAACAACGCCGCGGACGCCACGAATGTCCAGGCGATCGATTTCAACGTGGTGAATGGCGAAGAGACGCTTGCCGTCGTCAATTCGGGCGTGGTGGCCTTCAACGGCAACGTCGCCGCAGCCGATGCCGTCGTTTCGGGTGGCGGCACGCTCGCCTTGAACGGACCTTTCGCGCTTTCCGGGGATCTGTCGCTGAGAAGCGAAACATCGCTTGCGCTCAACGGCACCGGCACGGTTTCAGGAATGCTTGACTTGGGAACGACGCCGCTGATCGAAGGTACGGGAAATACGACGTTCGGTGGCCTTGCGCCGCTTCAGGTTGACACCGTTTTCAACGGCAATCTCACATTCGGCTCTGCGCCGAGGTTGCCGATGACGGGCAACAAGTCGCTCACCATCGCCTCGGGTACGACCAAGTTCTTGGCGAACTACACGGGCGGCGGCGATCAGGACGGGGTTCATTTCAGCGTAGCCGAGGGGGCGCGGCTTGAATTTCCTGCGATGAACAACGGCTGGACGTATTCGTTTGCCGTGGACGGAGAATTGGCGGTGGAAGGCGAGTTCCTGTTTTGGAGTCCGACGCAGCATTACGATGGTACGGGCGTTACGACGACGCCTTATTTCCGCTTGCGTGGCGCGGCGATGGTGTCGTCGGGTTCGCCGAGGATCCGTACCGATCATTTCCATATCGACAACAATGGCGGGCAGAATTATTCCTCCGTCAAGGTGACGGGACGTCTCACGCTTCAACCGCTTACGACCGATCTGACGATCAATTCGGCGAATGCCAATGGGGTGACGACGGCGAGCGCCGATTCGGTGTTCGTGCTCAATACGGACGACGTCGAGGGGGTGTCGCACACGATTGTAATGGGCGTGAATCTGGGTGGATCGGGTCGAACGGAACTGAAGGGGCATGGTACGGTGGCGCTTGGAGCGGGAGGACTTTCGTTGGGCGCGCTGATGGTGGGCGATCAGGTGACGCTCGCGTTGCCGGCAGGTGGACGCGTCGTCTACCCGTGTTCGGCGTTGACGCTTGCGGAAGGGACGCGTCTCGTTTTCCCATTCGACGGCGCGGAGTCGCCGGTGATCAACGCCGGTGAAACGACCGTGGCGGGCCCGGCCACGATTGAAATCACCTCGGGCGCTCTCGCGCCGGGTGCCTATCCGCTCATCTATGGCTTCACGGATACGCTTGAAAACGTGCGCCTCGCATGGGCGAATGGAGATTCGACGGGCGAGTTGGCAAAGGTGGGAACCACGTTGATGCTCCGCGTGACGGCGGGAACGGGCGCCGCGGGCCAGGTGTGGACGGGCGCGATGGACAATCGGTGGTCGGTGGCGGCCAACTGGCGCAACGAAACGGCTCCGGGGGCGGGCAGTGCGCTCGTCTTCGCCGATGCCCGCGGCGGTGAGGTGGTGAACGATCTTGAACCCGGCTTTGCGATTGACAGCATTTCGTTCCCGGCATCGGTCGGAGTGTACCGGATGAAGGGCGAGGCGATTGCACTTTCCGGTACGGTGGCCAACGCGTCCGGCAAGGTGCAGGAATTGCGCATCCCGATTGTGAAAGACGGGAACTTCTCTTTGGAACTTTCGCAGAACAACGGGCTTGTGCTCAGCAATGTCACCTGCACGGGGGCGCTCAATTACAATACAAGCGCCACCAAGGGGGCGTTGCGGCTTGAAGGCGACAACGCCTTTGAGTCTCTGCCGAGTCGCCCGAGCAATGATACGTCGTTCCGCGACATCGCCTTCGCGCACGGAACGACCTGTTTTGCGCAGTCGTTTTTGCCGGATGCGATGACGGTGCGCATCGAGGGGGATGCGGCGGTTGTCGTGGGCGGGCAGTTCGGCGGCGGCTGGAAAACGGTGTATTCCACGTTCAACGGTGTAGTGACGGCGGATATTTTCTACTATGACGTGGAGGGTTCGATCAGTGGATCGGGCACGATCAACTGCCGTCAGCTCAACATCGGTAACGCAAAGAATGAAAACTTCACCTTGAACCGCATCAATATCGGCGCAGGAGGTTTTGCCACCTACCAGAACAATCACAAGAGCACGTTCTATCCGCACACCACGACCCTGGGGGTGACGGAGTGCGATTCGACGTGGGCGGAAAAGATCGCGTTGACGTCCGGCCAATGGACGAAGGTCGATGCTGTCGATACGAATGGCGTTCCCCGTACGGTGACGATTTCGGGCGTGGTGAGCGGCAACGGCGGCTTGGACGTGACGGGGGGCCGAGTCGTGTTGACGGCAGCCAATACGCACACGGGGACGACGACAGTCGAGGCCGGGAGCGAACTTCGCATCGCGGGGCGGGCGAATTCTTCAATGCTGTTCGTGTATGGAACGACAGAGTTTGCCGCAGGTGTCGAACTCGCGGCAGCCGAGACCACGGTCTATGCCGGCGGTCGACTTGCGGCAGAGGGCGCGTTGACGCTGAAATCGCTTGCGGTGCAGGCGGGAGGAACGTTTGAGACGCCGGCCGATGCCGAGCAGTCTCTCGCGGTTTCGGCATTGTCCTGGGGGGCGGGAATGACCTGGCGTCTCGGCGCAGGTGGTCAATTGACCGTTCCGCAGACCTTCTCGGATATTTCCGGCGTGACACTTGAACTGATGCCCGATGCGCAAGGGGGCTTCTCGGCCTATCGCCTCTGGCGACCGGTTCTCCTGGCGAGCGCCATCAACGCCGAGAAGTTGCCAGTCCTGCGCACAGGTGTTGGAGCCGCGAGTCCCGTAAGGTGGCAGATGAAGGTCGTCGATAACGGTGATGGCACGCAGTCGCTCTGCCTTCGGCGTACCTTGCCCTACCTCTACCTGTTCCTCCGCTAAAGGATTTTGGTCATAGCTCTACGAAGGAGCTTGTTTTCTCATTTTATTGCTAAGACGGGGAAATTGAGATGAATGCGAATCGGAAGTGGTGTGCCGCGTTGTTGGTGGCTTGCTGGGGACTGGTGGGGGTGGCTGCTCTGCCGGAAGGGGAGATGGTTCGTCGGTTGAACGCCGAGGTGACGACGATCGTCCAACGTGCCATTGAAAACTATCGCGTGCTCGATGCGGCGGCAACGCCGGTGATGCGTGGTATTGGGGGGCGGCGTTTTGCGCCACACGGATACAATTGCGCCACGAAGAAACTCGACATGCGTCCAATCAGCTGGTGGACGAGCGGCTACTTCCCGGGGGCGCTGCAGATCCTTAGCCAGTGGACGGATGACGCGGCCTTCAAGGCGCGTGCGGTTGCGTGGACTGATCACTTGCTGCCGCTCACCGAGGCGAAGTCCACGCCGAGTCACGATCTCGGACTGATGATTGCCTGTTCATTCGGCTCGGCCAGGCGCCTCGCGAACGGCGACCCGCGTTATGATAAGGCCATCTGTGCGACGGCTGCGCTTGTCGCGAAGCGTTTCAATTCGAAGCTGGGGCTTGTCCGCAGTTGGGGCCTGGCGGATGACGCACAGCATTTCCAGGTGATTCCCGACAATCTGCCTGTTCTCGAGATATTCGAATTGGCGTCTAAGATTTCGGGCGACAAACGCTATGATGCGCTCGCGCGGTCTCATGCCGATGTCACGCTCAGGAACCAGTTCCGCCCCGACAGCAGCGTCTACCATGTCCTCGACTACGATCAGAAGACGGGCCGCGTACAGGGCGTCGCGCGCGGACAGGGCGCAAGCTGCTTCACGGCGTGGAGCCGGGGACAGTCCTGGGCGATCTATGGTTACACGATGATGTATCGTGAAACGCTCGAGCGGCGCTATCTCGACGCGGCGTGCCGGGCGGCGGATTTCGCGATCGGCCATCCCAACATGCCGGCGGGTGGCGTTCCGTTTTGGGACTACGGCGCGCCGGGCGAGGAGCGCGATAGTTCGGCGGCGGCGATCATGGCCTCGGCGCTCATCGAGTTGTCGGCCGCGTTGAAGGACGACACACGGGTGAAGTACCGCGATTTCGCGGTGAAACAGCTTCTCACCCTCGCCTCGCCGGATTACTTCGCGCCGTCCGGCGAACTCGGCGGTTTCCTTCTGCGCCATGGCGTGGGGCACAAACCGGGGGGACAGGAAATCGACACGCCGCTTGACTACGGCGACTACTATTTTCTCGAAGCGCTTCACCGCTTCTCCCTTCAGGTCAAGCGGACGTTTCGGACAAGAGCGGACGGGCAAGGAGACAAATGAGCGATACAAGTTTTTCGTCGTCGATTCCTTCCGGGGAGATCACGGACTATGTCAAGGCCTTTGAGCGTCTAACCGAAGCGGCGCAGAGGGTGGAGGCCCATGAACTGGATGGTGGAACGCCCCAGGTGTTGGATCCGATTGAACGTGAAGGGCTGTCCGAACGGGAAGCTGAGGCGGAGGTTGAACGGGAACCTGTCGAATCAGAACCCGTCGAGTTGGAACCTGTCGAATTGGAAGCCGCCGGGCCCGAACCGGAGGAAATCGAGGAGGGTGAAGAGGAGGGTGACGACGTCGAGTTCGTACCCGTTGCGGCCGATGTGTTGGTTTTCGAGGCGACTTCGATCTGTCAGAAACTGGAGGATGCGGGGGTCCGTTTTGCCGTTGAGGACGATTCGGTCGTAGAAGGGAATTTGGGCGTACCGCGGTATGGAAGGGCTGGCATGAACACGCGGATGTGCATCTACGTTCATCCGGATGATGTCGTGCGCGCCGAACCCATCATCGCGTCCGTCCTCAAGATTCTCCCCTAATGGGCAGTGGTTGAAACGGGAATTTGGTTGGAATCGATGGGGACAGTCCCCATTAAATCGGGGACAGTCCCCCCCCCTGGATCAGAATCTTATGGGGACAGTCCCCACTAAATCGGGGACAGTCCCCCCTGGATCAGATGTTCAGAAAATGATATCAGAAAAAGGAAACGCAACGATGAATCTCGCCACAATGTGGATGAATACTGTAACTCGCTTCCTGATTGCCGTCGTTTTGGCCTTGCCTTTTGTGACCTGGGCAGAGGAACCCGAGGGAAAGACGTTTGCGCCGTTGGCTTTGAGCGGTTTGGCGTGGGAAGTCTCGCCTTCGGGAATCGGAGAGGTCCGTTATCAGGATTGGACGTACGGTTTCTTGGTGGGGCTGCCCCCGGGGGCTGGTTATGGCAATGTCGCCGGTGTCGCTGTGGATCTGGGGTGGTGCGGGCAATTCGGCCATGGGATATGGCAGGCGAGTAGTGGTCAGTCGTTTTGGGGTGCGCAAGTCGGGTTAGTGAATAACAGCGGAGCGGTTCGGGGCTTGCAAGTCGGGGCGGTCAACATCACGTCTGACATCCAAGGTGTTGGCATTGGAGCGGTCAATTATGTGGAGGGGAATGCTAAAGGCGTGATGGTCGGTCTGATCAATGCATCGGAGATCGGGATCTCGGAGAATTTCGTCGGTTGTCGGATCAATTGCGTTCATGTCGGTTTGATTAATAGTGCTAGTTATTGGACGGGGCGTGACGGGCTGCAGGATATTGTCCAGATTGGACTGTTGAATTTTGTCAACGGACGTCTGTCATGGCCGTTCCTGAATATCCGGTATTCGGATTGAGCGCTTGGCGGAAAGAATTGATCGTATGACTTGGGTCGTCCGACGTTATACAATTCATCTGAATACACTAGCATACCATTCGTGACTAGAGGGAGGCTGTTTAGTGTTGTTTTTCGGGAAAGTTTCGGGTAATCTACCCAATGCGTCGTGGGGACAGTCCCTTCGGGAATGTTGAACGCGTCATGGGGACAGTCCCCTCGAGAATGTTGAATCAACGGGGACTGAATCCACGGGGACAGTCCCTCGTCAATCCGTCTGCAGAACTTGTGGGGACAGTCCCCACGCCAAGGTAACCTCCAAGGGGGACAGTCCCCACGCCAGAGTAGCACCAATAGCGCCAAGGGGGACAGTCCCCACGCCAGGGTGGTTTGTCGGGGTTCTCCACGCCTCCTCGACATTCCCTTGACATTTCCGTCTACAATGTCTTGACATTTGAGCGGCCGTTTTCGCCTACTTCGACACGTGCCCCGAGGTGGACCGTTCCGTGTCGAAAGGACGGCCGAGGGGGTGAAATGTCAGAAAAGGAGCGCAAAAATGGCCAGAAAGAACAGAGTCGTCCTCAAGGACGCCGTCTACCACATCACCTCGCGCGTCGCCCACCGCGAGTTCCTCTTCGCGGACGGCGCCTTCAAGGACCGCATCGCGGGGTGGATCCA
>JAZLJP010000051.1:0-8768 GCA_045617985.1 Kiritimatiellia bacterium | reverse complement strand
GCGCATGAGATGCGCCGTCGCCTTCACGATGTACGCCTGCTTGCCGAACGCCTTCACGTAGGAGAGCCCATGGTAGGATTCGTCCGGCTCTACAAGCCCCGCGAAACGCTCGGGATACTTCGACCAGTCGAAGTTGCCGCTGTCGACGATGCAGCCGCCCACCTGCGAGGAGTGGCCGTCCATGTACTTCGTCGTCGCATGCGTCACGATGTCGCAGCCGAAGTCGAACGGACGGCACAACACCGGCGTCGGGAACGTGTTGTCGACGATCAGCGGCACGCCGAACTTGTGCGCCGCCTTCGCGAACTTCGCGATGTCGAGAACGACGCCCGAAGGATTCGCCACCGTTTCACCGAATACGCACTTCGTGTTCGGGCGGAACGCCTTCGCGATTTCCGCCGGCGTCGCCTCCGGGCTCACGAATGTGAACTCGATGCCGAGCTTCTTGAGCGAGACCGCGAAGAGGTTGAACGTGCCGCCGTAGATCTGCGCCGAGCACACCACATGGTCGCCCGCGCCGCAGAGGTTGAGAATCGCGAACGTCGAAGCCGCCTGGCCCGAGCTCGTGAGAATCGCCGCCACGCCGCCCTCGAGCGCGGCGATCTTCTTTGCAACCAGATCGTTCGTCGGGTTCGCAAGGCGCGTGTAGAAATAGCCCGGGGCCTTCAAATCGAAAAGATCGGCCATCTGCTGGCTCGTCTCGTATTTGAACGTCGTCGTCGCATAAATCGGCACCTGGCGCGGCTCGCCCTTCTTCGGCTGCCATCCGCCCTGCACGCACAATGTGTCAACTGTCATCTTCTCTTTCCTTTCTCACTCGATTGTAAATTCTCTCTTCGCGTCCCCCTTTTCGAGACCAAGAACGCAAAGCCGCAATTCGCGCAGCGGAAATTATACCACAAATCTTCTGTAAACGGTATAAGTTGCCGATCAGCGCCGACGAATTTCGAAAAGTTCGCCGTCGACGCGATTGGGAAATTCGACGCGGAAGCCCTTCGTTTCAAGTTCTCGGCCCGTCAGTTCCGCAACGCGCGTTCCATCGGGACCGCGCAGGATCGCATAGCGCACCGTCGGCTCGAGGTCGCGCACCGCCACCTGACGCGACGCCTCCGCCGCATTCTCGCGGAAGACACCGACAACGCCACCCGCCTTCGTTTCCGTGTTGATGCGCGCAAAACCGTCCCACCGCCCCTCGCCCGGTTCGCCGAAGCCCGGCAGGTCCTGGCGGAACGAGAAGATGCGGTAGGTCTGCTCCTGCTGCCGCACCCACGCCGTCCAGCGCTTGAATTCGGCCCGCTCGGCCGCCGAGAGTTTGAGCGGATTGCCCATCATCGCGGGAAGCGCCCCCACAACCGACTTGTACGCGAGGAGATGCCGCTCAATGCCCATGCCCATGTTGCCGATGGCAAGCGAGGTCGCAGGCAGCGCCGGCGAACGTCCCCAAGCATAGTAGCGCATCCGCGGGATGCCCGTTTCCTCGATGTTGCAGAGCCAGTTGCCGTCCGCATGGCGGGCGATGCCGTAGTCCATCAGCTGCAGCCTGCCCGCCGTCTCGAAGGTGAAATCGATATAGAGTTCCGGCGCGGCCCGATGGAGCTCGTCCACGAGCTCCATCGCCCGCGCGTAGTTGACGGCGAGCGACTCCGCATGGTCGCGATGGCCTTGATGGCTCTTTGAATAGCAGCCGCTGTGCGCCGTTTCGTACACATAGGCGCTCGTCACGATCGAGAGATCGAGCTTGATGTACCCGAGGCCGAACTCCTTCACGTAGGCCAGCACCTTGTCGCGGATGTAGGTGTAGTAGGCCGTTGAAAGGCATGCCGTAAACTGCTCGGTGCCGCCGTGCAGATTGGTAGGGCGGCCCGCGCGATCGCACGAGAACCACTCGGGATGGTCGCGGAAGACCCGACTGTCGCGTCCCGCGCTCGCGAGCGAAAACCAGAGCCCGGGACGAATCCCGCGCGCGCGCATGCGGTCGAAGACGGGTTTAAGCCCGCGCGGAAACTTCTTCGGATCCACAAGCCAGTCGCCGAAACACTGTCGCCCGGCTCCCGCGTAAGACGCAATGCCATTGCCCGGACCGTCATTCACCTGCCAGCCGTCGTCGATCACAAAGTCGTCCGCCCCGCAGTCCGCCACGGCATCGACGAGCTTGAAGATGAGTTGCTCGTCGATGTTGCGATAGAACGGGATCCAGTCCGTATAGACGAGCGCCGGCCGCCGCGAGAGTTTCTCCACATGCGCGCCCAGGTGCTTGCGCACATAGTCCTGCACCACGGTGTTCACGATGCGCTGCGAATCGGCTTCGCGTTCGTAGGGCGCGGTGAACGCCGCCGCGCTCTGCCAGGACTCGCCCGGCTTCAGCCAGCGGCGGAACGGGAACGGCTGGTCGGGCGCCGTCGTTCCCACGCGCAGGCGCGACCCGCTCTCGAAAACGCCCGTCCGTTTCAGCACGCCCACCGTCTCGTTCCCCACGGCCATACCCCGACGGTGCCGGAAGTCATGGACGACGACGAGCGGATCATCCCAATCGCCCACATACGGCCCCGGCTTGCCGTCGCGTCCATACTGGCGGAAGGTCTGCGAATGGGTGACGTCGATCGCGAGCGCCACGTCTTCCACATTCACCGCTTCGAGCTTGAGATCCGCCTTCCCCGTATTGACGAGCGTGAGCGTTTTCCGCACGAGCGGGAGGCCCGGGAACACCGCGTAGGCGAGCGTCACGCGGAAGGCGCCGTCGTTCGCGCTGAAGGCGAGCGTCGTCTCGCGCCCGCCGGTGGACTCGTCCGCCACCGCGACCTGGAAGTCCTTCCACCCGCTCGCGCCCGTGTAGAGGCGGTCGTTGACGCGGAAGGAGAATTCGGGCGAGTCGGCACGCAGGAACTCATTCCCCCTCAATTCGCCGAGCTGATAGGAGGAGCCCCGGATCTGTCCGTTCCGAAACTCGATCGTGCGCCACACATGGCCGTTGCCGATGTTGAGGCGCGTGGCGGCCCGCTGCTGCGGCGGCGGACGAAAGAGCGCCGCCGCCCGTGCGCCGGCAAGGCGCCGCCATTTCGTCGACAGGTAGTCCGCCACCGCCCGCCGTTCGTCCGCAGAGAGCAGGCGGTCGAAGGCGATCAGTTCCGCCTGCTGGCGGCCGCCGTTCCGGTTCTCGAGGTTGCGTCCGTTGCCGAGCGAATCGGAGGCGCCGGGATTCGATCCCGCGAGGCAGACGACGAGGAACGTGTCGTCAGGAACAGGTTCCTCCGCAGGGAGAGCGATTTCCGTCGTTCCGTTCCACACGCGATACGCGCCCACGTTCCGCTCATAGAGATAGGCGGCGTTCTTGCCGCGTACGAAGAACGGCGGCGGGCAGGGATTCGGCGCCGTGCCCACGTTTCCGAGCCAGGGAAGAAAATCCTGCTTTGCCAATCGCACGACCTCGAACACCGTTCGGATTCCCGTCACCGCCGGGTAGCGCAGATCCTTCCCGCTTCCCGCCTCGCCGCAGTCGACCACGGGGATGCCAAAGGTCGTCGTGTCGTAAACGGGCGCCCGGGCCGCCGCCTTGGCGACACGCGGCGCTTTCCCTTTCGACCGCCACGCCTGCACGGTTCCATTCGCCGCGCGCGTGATCGTCGCCGCATCGGCGGCATCGAGCCAGAAAAGCGCCTCCCGGGAAACAATCTCCGGCACCGTCTCCGCCGCACCGGCCACCATCGCCATCAAAGCAGCCCCCACCACGATCAGCTTCGAATAAAGATTTGTCATCTCCTCGTATAACGACATCCTCATGGTCTTCTTTCCCTTTGATTTTTCCGTCACAAAGATATTCATCACCATCAACTCCTTGATCACGATTCCAGAGACTTGGAATCCAGCAGGAAATCATAGAGTCCCAGATTGAGAACCCCTTGTTCGTCGAACCACTTATGGCCAACGTCCTCGCGGATGACAATCTTGCGAAAACTGTCGCCTGTCAGGGAAAATGGTTTCAATTCGCTGGCTCGTTTTTCTTCATCGGACATCGCCCAGGCGCTCTGTATGTAAATCCGCTCGCCGTAACGGTTGATCACAAAGTCGATCTCGCGCGGAATCTGTCCATATTTCCCGTCATTCTTTTTCTCCCGCGAATAGACGACGCCGACATCCACCTCATACCCGCGTAGCTTGAGTTCATTGAAGATGACATTTTCCGTCAGATGGGTGATCTCATGCTGTCGAAACCCGACTCGCGCATTTCGAAGTCCAACATCCTCGCAATAATACTTGCTCGGATAGTCGAAATAGGCATGCCCCTTGACATCATAGCGCCGGACTTTGGAAAACAGAAACGCATCCTCGAGGTATCCAAGATAGGAGTCAACCGTGTTGACCGAAACCCCATACCCGTATCGGGTCCTTAACACGTTTGCCACTTTGTTGGCATTCGTCAGAGAACCAATTCCCGAAGCGAGAAAATCCAGAATATTTGCCAACACATCGGGGCGCTCGACCTTCCGACGTTCTACAATGTCCTTCAAATAGACTTCAGCAAACAACGATTTGAGATAGGAACTCTTGGATTCTTCATCAATCTTGAAATAGGTCAATGGCATTCCACCGAAATAGGCATATTCGAGAAACCCCTTCCGTTCGTCTCCACCTTTGGCGGCAAACCATTCCGAGAAAGAAAGCGGATGAATGCGTACCTCATCCCCCCGCCCCCGGAATTCGGTGAGAACGTCCGTTGCGAGCATTTTAGAATTGGACCCCGTCACGTAAACGTCCAAATTGGGATAGCTGCTGAGTTCGTTGAGGACGTCGTAAAAAGTGATTTTACGTCCATTCGGCAAGGCGGGATTTGGGATCTCTTCACAATACTGAATTTCGTCAATGAATAGAAAGTATGCCCACGAACGGTCTTTGACTATATCTCTTATGTACTTGGCAAGCACAAGTGGATTTCGATATTCATGGAAAAGGGCGGTGTCCAAGTCAATGGTGATAATATGGTCTGGAGCGACACCGTTCTCCAACAGATGACGGCGGAAAATGGTCTTCAAAAGGTAAGATTTACCGCACCGGCGAAGACCGGTTATGACTTTGATCTGACGATTCCATTTCCTCGAAATCAATTGATTCAAGTATTTGTCGCGTTGGATTTCCATACTTTTCGCTCTTTGACTGAAAACTTACTCACAATTTGCACTAACTTTTCAGTATTATAGCATAAACCACTTAAGGCATCAACATCGATATTCATGCAGAATATATGGTGATGATGCTAGACGAATCCAATTCTACCGCAGACATCTGACTGAAAACTTACTCACATTTTGCACCAACTTTTCAGTCTCATTGACGAATACTCGACATAAACTACTGTGAAAGATTCTGAATTTTCACCGTGATGGATTCGGCATTTCAACGGTGGCAGATTTCCGTCTTTTCACTTCCCTCTTGACGCACTCGCCGAGTTCTGCTATACTTTCCGCGTTTTGTCCACGGGTGAAAGCGGGCGCAGCTCGATGGCAGAGCGTTGGCCTTCCCAGCCGATGACGAGGGTTCGAGTTCCTCCTCCGCCGCCTCGCCTAGCAAATGTGCGCGAAACTCGGCAAGCGCCTCGCCTGTTGACCGTCAAATCGTTTCAACGACCACATGAAAATCATTGAAGCCATGGATATCATACTGGGTAAGGAAATGGTGGAGAGCATTTCTCCGCGTTGGCGTCCGCTTTGTCGCATCGGCGCCTCTGCCGGTTTCTTGTGTGTGGCTTGTGGTTTCCTTTTCTGGGGCGTAGACGCCGTTCGCGGGCTCGTCTCCGCGCCGACGAATCTCGGCAACTGGATGTTTGCCGCCTTTATCGCGTTTGGGAGCTACAAGCTTCTTTTTCAACCGGTGATGCGGGCGGTGCACGCCTGGGTCCGGCGGGGACAACCTCGCACGCCCCACGTCTGCGCCCTGCCAGGCGAGGGACTTGTCCTTCGGCGCATGTTCTCGCGCGAGATTCTCTTTCTGCTCGTCTGGTGCATCGGATGGGATATCGCCACCTTCACCTTATTGCCGCAGAACTTCCTCGCAGCCATTCGCGACTACGCGACCAAGGGTTTTCAGGGCGTCCTCGTCACAGGTGTTGTCTTCCCCCTGATCGGCCTTGTCATCACGGGCCTTCTCGTATGGAAGATCTTTCAGCGTTTCCAGCCAACGTATGAGATCCGCCTTCTCGGCGGGCAGATCCGCGAAAACGGCACGCTGACGTTCGACTATCGTTTCCGCGGCAATCCCGAGAAGGTGAAGTCCGTCGAATTTGTCCTGACATGCGCGAACCAGGCCGATTCCGCAGGCGGGCAGATAGACGACAAGCCGGGGTCCTGGGTTGAGGATGTCACGTTCGACACGCTTGCCACCTGTACCGCAGGGAACCACACGTTCGACATGCCGGAGATCATGCCCGACTGCCACGACGCCTTCGACTATTTCCTCCGCATGAATGTAACCTTCACCTCAGGACTGAAGGCCACGTCAAACTACCGCCTCCCGCTGCGTTGAATCCCATGGGGTCTGTCCCCACGCGATTCTCCCGCCCGAAGCGTCCGGCAGAAGGTGACAAAGTCGGACGAATAGACATCGGGGTAGTTTTCGGCGAATGTGTCGAGGCATACCGAAAGGTAGCTGTCGAAACGCTCTTCAAGCGTCAACCCCGCCCCCCTTTTCGACGTTCGAGAAGTCGAGCGTCAGCACCATGTACCAGTTGCGGTTCGGCGTCGGGTGAGCGCCGATCCAGAGTCCGCCGAAAAGCTTCTCGAAGTTCGCCTTCTCGCGTCGGTCGTAGTAGCACTGCAGCATACTGGTGAAGAGCGACTTGCCGAACCGCCGCGGCCGCACGAAGAGTACAAAAGAATCCCGCGATTCCAGCTTCGCCAGGTATTCGGTCTTGTCCACATAATACCATCCCTCATTGCGGATCCGCTTGAAATCCGAAATACCGTAGGGGATCATCAGGTTGCCCTTCTTCCCGTCCATGGGGATACTATAGCAAAATTCAGGCGTCATCAGCACTACAATTTCCCATTTTCAATTTTCAATTTTGTGGGGTGCGATTTTTTCTGGTGACATCCATTGTCCCTTTTTGAACACTCATGTGTTTGAAAAAATCGCACCCAATTTTGTGTGGTTTGCAAGAGTAAACGCAAAATTCCACGGGGGCAGTCCCCACGAATTCGTGTGGAAAGCTGTTTTTGAGAGGAGCAGCCCCCGAGGGGAAGGTACAGCCCCCAAAAAATCGCATGTGGACTGTCCCCACGGTTTTCACCGTGCCTAGATAAGATACCGGGCAAAGAGGCCATTGACACCAGGCCTGTCATTTTGCTATAATGCTAAATGTTTTCAAGGATAGCCAGATGCAGAAATACAACAGAGACAAGATTCGCCCCACAGCGGACTTCTTCAAGGCGCTCGGCCACCCGACGCGTCTGTGGATCGTCGAACAGCTCGCCGACGGCGCGGAGCATTGTGTCTGCGAGTTCGTGGATGCCGTCGGCGACGAGTTCCCAACAATCAGCCGTCACCTCTCCGTGCTGAAAGACGCCGGGGTTGTCCTTGACGAACGGCGCGGCAAGTCCATCTACTACCACCTCGCCTGTCCGTGCGTGACGACCATGCTGAACTGCTTGAAGTCAGTTGGACGCTGACCGCTTCTCTTTTTGCCGCTCATTTAGCAATTCAACTAAATCATAACAGATAAGGAAACAAAAAACCATGCTCGACTCGTTCACACATTTAGCAGATTGGCTAACCTACGGCGTGTTCGCCCTCGCCCGCGAGACGAAGACCGCCGACGCCGTCCACTTCTTCATCGAGGACACGTCCAAGATTTTCGTTATTCTCGCCGTGATGATTTTCGTCATCGGCTTTCTCCGGGCAGGAATCGACGCGAACCGCATCCGATCCTTCCTGACCGGGAGAAGCCGATTCGTCTGCTACGTTCTCGCCTCCGTCCTCGGCGCGGTCACGCCGTTCTGCTCGTGTTCGTCGATACCGCTCTTCCTCGGATTCACGACGGCGCGGATTCCCATCGGCATCTCGATGGCCTTTCTTATCACCTCGCCCTCGGTGAACGAGGCGGCGGTCGCTATGTTCGCGGGGTCGCTCGGATGGGGGCTCACCTCGCTCTATGTCGGACTTGGCCTCGCATCCGGCATTGTCGGAGGCCTATTCTTCGACGCAATCCATTCGGATCGTCTCCCCGTTCCCCTGTCGCCGGCAACCGCTCCTTGCGGATGCTCATGCAATCGCAACGGAGATATCGCTTCGCGTCTTTCGATCCGAGGCCGTCTTGCTTTCGCCGCTCTTGAAACACGCGGCATCCTTCGCCGGATCTGGCTTTGGGTCTTGATCGGCATCGCTCTTGGCGCGGGTCTGCACGGCTTCGTGCCAGACGACTTCATCGCGACGCATCTTGGAGGCGGACAATGGTGGACCGTCCCCGTCGGCGTCCTTGTCGGCATCCCGACCTACGCGAACGTGACGTCCGTCATTCCGATTGCGGGGGAACTCATCAACAAAGGGCTTCCCGTCGGTACGGCGTTTGCGTTCATGCTGTCCACGGCGGCGGCATCCGTGCCGGAGTTCATCATGCTCAAGAAAGTGATGACGACGCGGCTTCTCGCGCTCTTCGCCGCCTACCTCTTCGTCTATTTCACCGTCTGCGGATGGATCCTCAATTTCGCTTACTGAAACCAAAAAGGAGAGGAACGAAAAATGAACATCAGAATCTACGGCACGGGATGCCCCAAGTGCAAGAC